>NZ_JAFBCO010000001.1:322750-645500 GCF_016907775.1 Pseudoglutamicibacter cumminsii
CATTGCGGTGCTGTGTCCGGCGTGTTCGCCGTGACCATGAACGTGGTGGTCTTGATCCAAGGCGGAGTGCGGGTGATCGTGGGGCATCGCCTGGCCGTGGGTGTCGGCATCTGCGTGGTGTTCGTGCCTGGCATGATCCGGGTGGTGGGTGTGGTCTGTTTCCGGAGCGGGGTGATCACCATGGTGATCACCGGAATGGTGGGGAGTACTCATGACGTTCCTTCCACTCAACCTGATCGGGGTCGAGATGATGGGTAAAACTGATCAGGATAAGACGGTGTAGCCGGCCTCCTCGATGGCCCGGCGAACCATCTCCGGAGGTACGACACCGGTGACCGTGACGGTGGAAACACCACCAGCAGCGAGATCAACCTGGACGTCGTCGACCTGAGGGAGGTCCTGAAGGGCCTGGGTCACGCTTTTCGCGCAGTGCCCGCAGGTCAGGCCAGTGACCTGGTAGCTAGGGGAGGCCCCTCCTGCTGACGAGTCGCTGGCGGCAGGGATGGAGGCGATGTCGACATCTGAGGCGGGTCCGCAACAGCTGCAGCCGCGGGGGCCATCGGCAAGAGGCGGGGCGGGAAGGTGATCATGGGAAGGCTCCTTCGGTTCGGTGGGGTGCGGCAATTCCGCTCTCTAGCATATACCCCCCCGGGGTATATTTTCAAGGAGTGGAGGGCACGGCTCTCACGCGGGGCAGGGTGTGGTCACCGAGCAGCCCCCTCACTGTCGGGAGCGGACAGCGGGAGGCGGAGGGCAAACACCGCTCCGCGACCGGGTCCGGGGGAGGTGGCAGTGAGAGTGCCGCCGTGGGCCTCGATCAATGCCTTGGAGATGGTCAGACCGATACCGGACCCGCCGTAGTCCCGGCTGCGGGCGGCATCCCCCCGGTAGAAGCGTTCGAAGATGTGTCCGAGCTGGCCAGATGGGATGCCCTCGCCGTCATCGGCGACGTGGATGAGCGCGGTGGACGCCCCCTGGCGGTGGACGCTGATCCGGACCTGCCCGCCGGCCGGGGTGTGCCGTAGCGCGTTCGACAGGAGATTGCTCATCACCTGGCCGAAGCGTTGCCGGTCCACGAGCACTCGGGCGGTGTCCGTAATGGTCTCGACGTGTAAATCGACGCCTTTGTCAGCATAAGCTTCCCCCGCGGCAGCAGCGGTGGTATGGAGCAGATCCCCGAGCCCTTCCTCCGCCAGGTCCAAATCGATCCGGTGTTCCTGGGCCCGGGAGACATCGTCAATGTCCTCCATCAACCGGGTCAGGCGGGTGAGTTGGTCAGCCATGATCGTGTGGTTGGCATTATTCCAGTCCACGACCCCGTCCTGGAGACCATCGAGGTAGACCGTGAGCACCGATAAAGGGGTGCCCATTTCGTGGGCCAGATCAGAGAGCATCTGGCGGCGGACCTGTTCGGTGTGTTCCAGCCGGTCGGCCATGGTGTTGAAGGCATGCGCCAGGGTGGCGACCTCGGGGCCTGCTTCTCCGTCGGGCACGCGGATACGGGAGTTACCGGCCGCCAGGCTGGTAACGGCGCGTGTGAGATCCTGCAGGGGGGTGCGCAGACGACGCGATGACCACAGGCTGGCCAGTAGGGCGCTGATCAAGGCAGTGGGCAGGGCGACGGCCAGGGTGATCAGGTTGGCGTCCCGGTAGGCCTGCTCGGCATGGAATAGCTCCAGCGAGGGGTCCTCCCGGCCGGCCATCAACATATGATCATGGAACAGGGGCGGGCCCACCGTCGTGGCCACGGCCGCGGCCACCAGCAGGCTAATCACCACAACCAACACCTGAGCGGCCAGGAAGCGGAAGGTCAGGCCGGGTCCGTGATTCATGGCTGCCCCACCCGGTAGCCCACGCCACGTACGGTGTCGATAAACCCCCGGCCCCGGGTGTCGGTGCCGAGCTTGCGACGCAAGTTGCCGATGTGGACATCGACGATGCGTTCATCACCGACCCAGGTGGTGTCCCAGACCTCGGTGACCAGATCGTGCCGGGTCAGCGCCTGGCCGGGGCGCAGGGCCAGGGCAACCAGCAGCTCGAACTCCGTGCGGGTGAGCTCCACGGTCGTCTCCCCCACCCGCACCTGATGGGCGACGGGGTCAAGGATGAGGTCACCAACGATCAAGGGGCTGGTCACCTGCGGTGGGGTGATGCTGGTGCGCGGGCGGCGCAGCACCGCATGCACCCGGGTCACCAGTTCCCGGATGCTAAAAGGTTTGGTGATGTAGTCATCCGCCCCCAGGGTCAAAGCGCTGATCTTGTCGTCCTCGCTGCCACGCGCGGTGAGCATGAGGATGTAGCAGTCCGAGAAGGTGCGGATCCGTCGGCATACCTCCAGACCGTCGAGTTCGGGCAGCCCCAGATCCAGCACCACAACATCGGGGGAAAAGCGACGGGCCTCGTCCACGGCCTGGGTGCCGGTGTGCGCCTGGCGGGTATCGAAGCCGGCCCGGATGAGGTACGAGGCCACCATCTGAGCCAGGGGTTGTTCATCATCGACGACCAGCACCCGCCCCAGGGACGTGGCGGTGGTCGGTGTGCGGTCAGCCATAGACCCCAGTATCGCTCGGGGCAGGGGGAATACCACCCTCGCTCAGTGCCCGGCGGGGAAATCTTCATCAAATCTTCAAACATCACCCTTCAACCGCCGTCACCCCTGTGCCCCACCCCGGGCCGGTGGCATCGCCTCTCCTCGTCGGTTCAGCAGGCGCCACCAGGGATTTCACTGCCTGCACCGCATACCTGAGGCGGGTAGAAGGACATCACCCACGGCTGTGGAGAGGTGTCCCGGTGGTGACCCAGCCCACCGAACTCACCCCCTTTTCGCCCTGTTATAAGGCTGTGAGCAGGGTTTTTGATTTCTACTCCGTCAGGCGCCCGTGCAAGATAAAGGTATGGCACCGACCTTGAGGTGGTGTCTTCTCACAGTGTTACCACGATCCAAGGAGATTGACGTGAAACGAGCAGCGATCGCAGCCGCCGCCCTTGCCCTCGCCCTCACGGGGTGTTCGGCCGCCGACCCGGAACCCACGGCCGACGGGACGGTGTCCCAAGATACATTCTTGACTACCCATGGCCTGGCCGACTTGGACGCGGTGGAGATCATTGATCACCTCGACCGGCAGAAGGTCACTGAGCGTCCCACGGATCTGATCGCCTCAGTACGTGCCGATGAACTGCTGCTCTCGAGCGGTGACCAGGAAGTCGTGGTCGATCTTCCCGACAATCAGACGTATGTCTCGATCGCACCCTATCTCAACTCCACCCACGACTGCTTCTACCACAGCCTCACGACCTGCCAGGGGGAACTCGACAATAAGGACATCCAGGTCACGATCACCGATGAGGCGACCGGTGAGGTGCTGGTGGACGAGGCGACAACCACCTTCGACAGCGGGTTTATTGGCTTCTGGCTTCCCGATGATGTCACCGGCCTGATTGAGGTCAGCTACCAGGGGCGTACCGGCACCACGGAGTTTTCCACCACCGACGACGGTGCTACCTGTTACACAGACCTGCGCCTGACGTGATAGCTCAGCAGGGTCCTCGCCTGCGCCTGTCTCCCGTGTCACTGAAGTCCCCCACGGTGGCACCTACTTCTACCATTCCCACACCGGCCTGCAGCTTGATCGCGGCCTCCACGCCCCACTGATCATCCGTGACCCGCAAGACGCTGAAGACCAGGACGTCGAGTGGGCCATCGTGCTCGACGACTGGGTCGATGGCATTCAAGGCACTCCCGACGATGAGCTCGACAAGCTCACCGGACCTTCGAAGCTCGCCCGCGCGGAAAGGCCCACCTGCGGTTTATCAACTCCGGCGGTAACACCATCTTCAAGGTGGCCCTCGGTGGTCACCGCATGACCGTCACCCACCCCGACTGCGATCCCGGCACCGATGAGCCAAGGGTTGCCGAGGAAACCTCCGATACCTGCGAGGGCTCCGCCCGCGGCGAGGAGAGGCCGGCCGCAGCAGATCAGCAGCGGAAGCGCGCAGCATGCCAACAGGAGCAAGCCCGTCCCAGCACCGACAAGCACGCCCGCGCGATGCGAGTCGTGGTCCTTATCGCCGCTCATCGTCTGTTCCTCTCCCAGCTGAGCGTCCCCCCCCCGATTGTCTGCGTGCGCGTTCACGCGCAGCACGACAGGAGCGACGGATCGGTGGTGAAGGCCTTGGCGGCGATCCGGATGCCCTCGGCCATGGTCAGGTAGGGGGCCCAGGCGTCGGCGACCTCGGCGACCGTCTTGCCGAGCACGTGGACCCCGGCGGCGGCGAGCTCGCCGGCGTCCTTGGCGACGGCGGTGATGCCGAGAATCTTCCCGGTGTCGGCGTCCACGACGATCTTGACGAAGCCGCGGGTGTCGCGGTTGACCAGTGCGCGGGGGACGTGGTGCAGCGGCAGGACGCGGCAGTCGCAGCGGATCCCGGCGGCGACGACCTCCTTCTCGGTCATCCCGACCGCGCCGATCGCCGGGCCGGTGAACGTCACCCTCGGCAGTCGGGCGTAGTCCACGGCTCGGTCGGCGTCGGCGAACGCATTCTCGGCGATGAGGGTGCCGTGGTGGGCGGCGACGTAGACGAACTCGGGGTGGCCGGTCACGTCGCCCGCGGCCCAGATCCGCGGGTGGGAGGACTGCATCCGGTCGGAGACGACCACCTCGCCGAGGTCCCCGGTCTCGACCCCGACCCTGTCGAGGCCGAGCCCGTCGGTGACCGGTCGTCGTCCAAGGGCGACGAGCACCTGGTCGGCGCGGAACTCCTCCCGCCCCCCCAGCGACGTCCGCGGTGACGACGGCCTGCCCGGTCGCGGCGTCGCGGGACACCCGCGTCGGCAGCGCGCGGCGGACCACCCGGATGCCCTCGTCGGCGAACACCTCCTGCAGCGTCCTGGACACCTCCGGCTCCTCCTTCGACGCGAGCCGGGACCGGGCCAGCACGGTGACCTGGGAGCCGAGCCGGGCGAACAGCTGCGCCTGCTCCAGGGCGACGTAGCCGCCGCCGAGCACGAGCAGGGACTCAGGGAGTTCGGTCAGCTCCATCGCCGTGGTCGAGGTCAGGTACCCGGTCTCGTCCAGGCCGTCGATCGGCGGGGCCCACGGCCGAGAGCCAGTCGCGACCAGGTAGTGCGCGGCCTCGATCGTCTCGGTGCTGCCGTCGTCCTCGGCGACCTGGAGGACCGGTGCGTCGGGGGTGCCGGCGAACGCGGCGTCCCCGCGGCGGACGGCCCACCCGTAGGAGTCGGCGACGTCGGCGTACTTCTCGCCCCGCAGCGACTCCACCAGCGCCTGCTTCCCGGCGATCAGGGCGGGCATGTCCACCGGCCCCGCCGTCGTCTCGATCCCCGGGAACCGGTCGGCGGCGTCGGCCGCGGAGTGCCATGCGTCGGCCGCGGCGATCAGGGCCTTCGACGGCACGCAGCCGGTGTTCACGCAGGTGCCGCCGAGCGTCCTGCGCTCGATCATCACCACCGACTTGCCGAGCGTGGTCGCGCGGATCGCGGCGGCGAACGCACCGCCGCCCGATCCGATGATGGCGAGGTCGTACTTCGTGGGCATCGCAGCTCCTGTCAATACTTGGACTTCCGGTCTATCTCAGCCATACTGGACCTTCCAGTGCAGGGGAAGGTCAAGAGGACTTCTGCCGAAAGAACAGGGGGCCTGCGATGCGCATCGGGGAACTCGCCGAGCGGGCGGGAACGACGGCGAAGACGCTGCGGTTCTACGAGGAGCAGGGCCTGCTGCCCCCGGCCGAGCGCACGCCGTCCGGATACCGCGACTACGCGCCCGAGACGGCCGCCCGGATCGACTTCGTCCACCGCGGCCAGGCCGCGGGCCTCACCCTCGCCCAGATCCGCCAGATCCTCGACATCCGCGACGGCGGCGCTGCTCCCTGCGAGCACGTGCGCGACCTCCTCGACGCGCGCCTCGCTGAGATCGAGCAGCAGAGCGCCCAGCTCACAGCGCTCCGAGACACCATCGCCGAGCTCAGGCACGACGCCGCGCAGCCCGACCCCGACTCGTGCAGCGCGGACCAGGTCTGCCGATACCTGTAAACGGCAGAGCCGTTCGCGCCAACGCCACAACCCCGACATGCGCTATGAAAACCCGCTCCACCTCGGCGGAACAGGCCGCCAAGGACGGGCTCAACCTGATGTCCTCCACCCTGGTTTCCGAGACCACCGCCGAGACCCTGGGCGAAATCCAGGCGGATCAGATCAGCCGCTACCGCGCCGCGTGGAAGGAGGCGGGCCACGATTGGACGCCGCGCGTGTCGGTGTCCCGCTCTATCTTCCTCATTGTCGACGGCACGGACATGCAGTTGTTCGGCGTGCAGGCCTCCTGCCCCGACCAGGCGGGCACGCTACCTGACGTCGGCGCCTCCACCTTCGGCCGCACCTACGCCACTGAGCCCGACAAGCTCACTGAGCAGCTCAAAGCCGACGCCGCCGTCATGCCCGCTGACACCCTGTTCAACACCATCCCCACCGGGATAGGCGTGGACGTCAACGTGAAGATCTTGGACAACTCCGCCACCCACCTCGCCCCCGCGTTGGGTTGGCAGCCGTACCACAAAAGCCCAGTTACCGTCTTTCCCATCGACTAATTTCTGCAGGTCGCAAGCTCTTCGCCCCAACGTCAGTTCAGTGCATGTTGAATAGTTCAGGGAATACTGTATAGTTCAGCACATGCTGACTATTGCTTCACGCCTCGACGTCATGAACCGGCTCGGCCGGGCTATGGCCGATCCGACGCGCTCCCGAATCCTGATGACCCTACTCGACGGCCCGAGCTACCCAGCCGTGCTTGCGCGCGACCTGGACCTGACCCGCTCGAACGTCTCGAACCATCTGACCTGCTTGCGCGACTGCGGCATCATCGTCGCCGAGCCAGAGGGCCGCAAGACTCGCTACGAAATCGCCGATCCGCACCTCGCGGCAGCGCTCGACGCGCTGGTGAACGCGACGTTGGCTGTCGACGAAAACGCCTCGTGCATCGACCCTGAGTGCTCGGTGCCCGGCTGCGGCGTGAAAGGAGCGGACGCATGAGCTCGGCATGTGGATGTGAATACGAAACCGCCACGGAGATTGAAGAGCTCGATCGGCCATGGTGGAAGGACCCCGAGCTGCTGCTACCGATCTTCTCCGGCGTAGCCCTCGGCATAGGCCTAGCGCTGGACTGGTCCGGGCTGGAGACACCCGCGACGATACTGTTCTGGGTCGGCCTGCTGCTGGGTGCATACACGTTCGCACCTGGAGCGATCCGGAACCTTGTCACGAAGCGCAAGCTCGGCATTGGTTTGCTGATGACGATCAGCGCGGTTGGCGCGGTAATCCTCGGCTTCGTCGGAGAGGCCGCGGCGCTAGCGTTCCTATACTCGATCGCCGAGGCACTGGAAGACAAGGCAATGGACCGGGCCCAGGGCGGACTGCGGGCACTGTTGAAGTTGGTACCGCAGACCGCGACGGTGCTGCGCGACGGCACGGCGGTCGAGGTCACAGCGAAGGACCTCGTGGTTGGCGAGTTGATGCTCGTGCGCCCCGGGGAGCGGATCGCCACGGACGGCATCATTCGGTCTGGACGTTCCAGCCTTGACACCTCAGCGATAACCGGAGAATCCATTCCGGAGGAGGTCGCACCCGGCGACGAGGTGCCCGCGGGAGCGATCAACTCCGCCGGTTCGCTGGAGGTCGAGACGACCGCAGCTGGAACGGACAATTCACTGACCACACTCGTGGAGCTGGTCGAGCAGGCGCAGGCGGAAAAGGGCGACCGCGCCCGGATCGCCGACCGGATTGCCCGACCCCTCGTGCCCGGAGTGATGATCCTGGCTGTGCTGGTCGGCGTGATCGGCTCGCTGCTGGGCGATCCTGAGACGTGGATCACCCGTGCACTGGTGGTCCTGGTCGCCGCGTCGCCGTGCGCGCTGGCAATCTCCGTGCCGCTGACGGTCGTGGCCGCGATCGGCGCGGCCAGCCAGTTTGGCGTGGTCATCAAGTCCGGCGCGGCGTTCGAGCGGCTCGGCGGCATCCGTCACCTGGCGGTGGACAAGACCGGAACCCTCACCCGCAACCAGCCCGAGGTTACCGGCGTGGTCCCGGCAGACGGATTCAATCGGGCGCAGGTGCTTGCTTTCGCCGCGGCAGTTGAGCAGCAATCAACGCACCCCCTCGCCGCGGCGATCGCGGCGGCGAGGCCCGAAGCGCCCGCCGCCCAGGACATCAGCGAGGAAGCCGGACATGGCATCAGCGGCACCGTCGAAGGTCGTCGGGTGCTGGTAGGCAGCCCCCGGTGGATCGGCGCCGGGCCGCTGAAGGCCGATGTTGAGCGCATGGAGTCCGAGGGGCAGACCTGCGTCCTTGTCACCGTCGATGACGCCCTTGCCGGGGCGATCGGGGTCCGCGACGAGCTGCGTCCCGAGGTGCCCGAGGCCGTGCAGACCCTGCACGCCAACGACGTGGAAGTAAGCATGCTCACCGGCGACAACACTCGCACCGCCCGGGCGCTGGCTGAAATCGCCGGAATCGACGACGTGCGCGCCGAGCTGCGCCCGGAGGACAAGGCGATCATCGTCGCCGAACTCTCATCCAAGACGCCGACGGCGATGATCGGCGACGGCATCAACGACGCGCCGGCACTGGCGGGCGCTACGGTGGGCATCGCGATGGGAGCGTCCGGCTCCGACGCCGCGATCGAGTCCGCTGACGTCGCCTTCACCGGCCACGACCTCCGGCTGATCCCGCAGGCTCTGCAGCACGCCCGCCGAGGCAGCAGGATCATCAACCAAAATATCGTGCTGTCTCTGGCCATCATCATCGTGTTGATGCCGCTGGCGATCAGCGGCGTGCTGGGCCTGGCCGCCGTCGTGCTGGTCCACGAGGTCGCCGAAGTCATCGTGATTTTGAACGGTCTGCGGGCTGCGCGAGCGAAGCGCTGAGCCACACTTTCGCCCAGCGCGCTGGATCTCCAATGCGGATCTTGGAAGGATCGAGCTACTCAGGGACCAAGCGTCATCTCAAAACTTTTGACGCCGAGCTTCATCGACACGGCCCGCGACTACCTGGGCGGTGTGTTTGGCAAACGGCCCGACACCCATCAGGGTTGCCGAGCCGTCGCCGGTCCAATTGCCGTAGCCGACCAGATGCAGATTCTGCACCGCGGTTTCGCGGCCACGCATGAGGTGACGGAATGGGCCGAGAGCCGGACGGAAACCAGTGCACCAGATCAGATGGTCGTGGTCGAGCTCGCTCAAACTATCGAAGATGGGGGTAGCGGTGAGTTGGCCGGAATCGCGGAGCTCACGTAGATGGGGAAGCGCGACAATATCCCCGAGGTTCGGGCCGGAATCGCCACCGAGAATCCGGCGGCGGCTGCGGAGAAAAAGATCGCGGCCATCGACATCATCAGGCATCCAGCGCGGTTGCTCACGTGTGAACCATGTGACCTCCGACGTCCCGAGGAGGTCTGCGGCGATCTGGGCCCCCGAGTTCGCCCCACCGACCACCGCGACCTTCGCGCCGCGGAATGGTTCGGGACCGGGGTAGGTCGACGAGTGCCACTGGCGTCCTTGGAAGGTACCGGGATAGTGGGGTACGAAGGGCGCGGACCACGTTCCTGTGGCCGCGATAACGTGTTCCGCTGTGAATTGACCGGCGCTCGTATCTAGGTAGAACATCCCTTCGTCACGGGACACGCTGTGAACGTGCACTGGGCGCCGAGCCGGGAGGTCATAGCGTTTTTCGTAGCTTTCCAGATAGTCGATGACATGACTTGCCGGCGGGTACCCCGGGTACCGCGGCATAGGCCAGCCGGGCAGGTTGGAGAACTCCGCGGCGGAGAAAAGTGTCAGTGAAGGCCACGTGTGCAACCACGCTCCCCCGGGTTCCTCTTGGTTGTCTAGGATCAAGAAGTCCACTTTGAAGCGCCGCAGATAGTACGACGTGGCTAGGCCGGACTGGCCACCACCGACGACGATGGCAGTGTGATGCTCCGTGGTGCTTCTCACCTCATCGGGCAAATGCCCACCCAGTTGTGTATCCGCGACCTCACCCTCCACAACCGTTCCTCGCTACACGTTAAACCGGAACTCCACGACGTCGCCGTCCTGCATAATGTAGTCCTTGCCTTCAAGACGCACACGGCCCGCGGCCTTCGCGGCCTGCATCGAGCCCGCCGTGATCAGGTCATCGAACGAAACAACTTCGGCACGGATGAACCCGCGCTGGAAATCCGTGTGAATCACGCCGGCCGCCTCAGGAGCGGTAGCGCCCTGCTTGATCGTCCACGCACGCGTCTCCTTCGGACCCGCCGTCAAATACGACTGCAAACCAAGCGCCTCGTAGCCAGCCTTCGCAAGCTGCTCCAGACCAGACTCCTCAATGCCAGCGTCAGCGAGCATCTCTGCCGCATCGTCCTCATCAAGCTCCGCGAGCTCCGCCTCAAACTGAGCGTTCAAGAACACCGAAACCGCAGGCGCAACCGACTCCGCAAGCGAAGCCTTCAGCTCCTCATCAGCAAGCCCATCGTCATCCAGGTTGAACACGTAAATGAACGGCTTAGCGGTCAACAGCTGAAGTGGCTTCAGCTCGTCCAGATCCACCTCATCGCGGGCAGAGAACAGCGTGCGGCTATCAGAGAGGATCTTCTCAGCCTGCTCTACAGCCTCAACATAAGCCTTACTGACCTTCTTGTTCGTCAGCTCCTTCTGCAGCCGCGGCAACGCCTTCTCCACAGACTGCAGGTCCGCCAGGGCAAGCTCAGTGGTGATGACGTCAATGTCCGATGCCGGATCAACTTCCCCAGCGACGTGGACAACATCGGAATCCTGGAAGCCGCGGGTCACCTGGCAGATCGCGTCCGCCTCACGAATGTTCGCGAGGAACTGGTTACCGAGCCCCTCCCCCTCGGACGCACCTTTCACGATGCCAGCGATATCAACGAAAGACACGGTTGCCGGCAGGATCTTCTCCGAACCGAAAATCTCCGCAAGCTGCGGCAGGCGCGAATCCGGGAGCGGCACCACACCCACGTTCGGTTCGATCGTCGCGAACGGATAGTTCGCCGCCAAAACATCAGCACGGGTCAAAGCGTTAAACATAGTGGACTTGCCCACATTCGGGAGCCCAACGATTCCAATAGTAAGAGCCACGCCCACCATTCTACGTGGCGGCGGGCAGAGGGCGCACACGCGGCATGCAACCGGGCGCCACCCACGTTGCGCCCAAGTTAAAAGCTCATGTCTAGACGGAATACGCGCGTTCCCTAACCCTCACAGCTGGTTCACGAACCCGTCGAGTTGAACCGATACAGCTTGTTGTGTCCATTGACCATGACACTCGCTAAGAAAGTGAAGGACATGACACCCTCGAGGTTCACCGAACACCGCAGCAACGGTAAAGCCAGCAAGGTTCTTGCCGCAGCGGTCCTCAGCTTCTCACTCGCTTCTGCCCCGATCCTCGCGCCGGCAACCGCATCCGCCGCACACAACGCAGCACACGCGGCCCGTGCCGATCGCCCAGTCCAGACCGACACTGCTACTGCCCCGCTCACCATCACCGAGCTCGACAGCGGCACCGACAACAACACAACACACAACTACCCATTCGTTGAGCTCACCAACCCAGGCACCAAGCCGGTCACGATCAGCGAAGACGGCCTCAAGCTCAGCTACATCACCGAAGACACCGCTGAAACCGCCGACGATGTTGAACTCACCGTCAGCGAGCCAGTCACCATCAAGCCAGACGAGAAGGTCGTGCTGTGGCTGACCCCGAAGCGTGAAGACGCTTCCGATGAGGCTGCTGATGCTAAGGCTAACGACGAGGCTGCAGCATCCGCTGAGGCAGAGGTCAAGGACGCGGCTGAGGTGACCAACGAGGAGATCGCGGACTTCAAGAAGGCCTGGGACCTCAAGGACTCGACCCGCGTTGAAGTCGCCAGTGGCCTCGAAGAGGACGCAGAGAAGGACTTCGGCCTCCGCATCTCCAACGCAGACGGCAAGGAACTCACCCGCGCCTTCACCGCAACCGAATCCGCAGAACCAACCGAATCCGCGGAACCGACCGAGAGCGCAGAACCAAGCGAGACTGCAGAACCAAGCGAGACTGCAGAACCTTCCGAGACTGCAGAGCCTTCCGAAACTTCGGAGCCGAGCGAATCGGCGACACCGCCTGAGTCCGCAGAGTCATCCGAGTCCGCTACCCCATCGGAATCAGCTACCCCATCGGAATCCGCTGAAGCCAAGCCACAGGCCGCACCGTCAGAGGCACACCTCGGCCAGCTGCTGATCACCGAGCTCACCCCAGACTCCACCAACGTAGGCGGAGCAGACGGATACGAGTTCATCGAGATCTACAACCCAACCAATACCGCGATCAACCTTCGCGACTACCAGCTGCACTACCTGTACATCCTCAACGACCTCACCATCACCAGCTCCGCCGAATGGCCGATGGAACCACACGATGCGGTGGTTGAACCAGGTAAAACCGTTGTCGTCTGGGTCAAGAACGGCCCTAACGACAACCTCACCGCGGAAGACTTCGCGAAGAACTACGGCGTCAACGTTGAGGACCTCACCCTCGTAGAAGTGCACTCCGCCGGCATGGCCAACGGCGGCCCTCGCGGCATGGAGCTGCGCACCCGCACCGGTGAAAAAGTCCACCGCGTCAACTACAACACCACCGACAAGAAAGACCCGGCCAAAGACCAAGGCCTCCACTACGGCTACAACACTGAGGACCCAGGCAACTCGACCATCCTCGAAAAGAGCCCTGCAACCCCTGGCAGCGTCAAGCCAGAACAAGTTCCTGGCAGCGCCATCGAGGTACCCGAGGACACCGAAGCCCCGGTCATCAAAGACCAAAGCCCTCAGTCCCTGTCACCAAACACCGACGCCGAACTCAAGTTCAGCATCACCGACAACGTCCAGGTACGCCGAGCAGAGCTCAGCCTCTCCAACAACGCGGACAAAGAGCCGCAGGTCCACAACCTGACCACCAACGGCGACGGAACCTACACGTTCACCATCCCGCAAGCAGACCTCGTCGGTAAGCGCTACTTCGAATACACCGTCACCGCAACCGACGGCACCAACGAAACCACCACCGAAAAGGTCCGCGTACCGCTCGACGGCGTCAACACCGACCCGCTGCGGCTCAACGTTGAAGACGGCCAGTTCGTGCGCGGAACCGTTCCGGTCTCCGTCGCATCCGACAACCCAGGCGAAAAACTCGGACTCTGCGTAGACGACACCGACCTGACCGAAACCCACGCCTCCCTCGAAAAAGCACCCGTCTTCGCTTTCGAGACCTCCCAGACGGACACGTTCTTCCGTAACGGCGTGCTCGTCGACGGTGACGAGCTGAACATCTTCGACGAAGGCACCTACTCCGAGTGGGCCACCATCTCAACCGACATCCCACTCAACTACGTGACCGCCGGCAAACCACTCCAGGTCGACATCGCTGCCGGCACCAAAGCCGCGCCAGGTCCAGACCCGAACGAAAACAACGACGACTTCGTGGTCCGCAATGTACGGCTCGTCCTCCCAGACGGCCGAACCCTGCGCGCACCTGGCTGGGACGACCCCGCCAAGATCATCCAGATGGGCGACTCCTCCGGCAAGGTCGAAGTGCTCGAAGCGCTCTTCACCATCCCAGAAGACGCCTACAACGCCCACGCGGCACAGTGGGACTCCACCACCGTTGCCGACGGTGAACACACCGTATGCGGCACCGACTCCAACGGTGAGCGCGTAGAGCGCACCATCAAGGTCGACAACACCGCCCCTGCCATCACCACATCCATGAAAGACGGCGAAGAAAAACGCGGCGCCTTCACCATCGACTTCGAAGCAATCGACGCAGGCTCCGGCCTCGACAGCATCGAAGCAACCCTCGACGGCGAAAAGATCGACACCGGCACCGAGCTCTCCAGCGTGACCATGCCAGCCGGCACCCATACCCTGGAAATCACCGCCAAAGACAAGATCGGCAACGTCTCCAAGCGCACGCTGACGTTCACCACGCCAGTCGAACAACCTAACGGAGCGATCTCCAACCAGGCCGGCGCAGTACTGAGCATCTGCACCCCAGGTTCGCTCGCCGCCCGCGTCTCCGACCCGAGCGGCGACCCACTCACCGTGTCCTTCCGCGAAGGCCACACCGTAAGCCTCGAAAACGAGACCCTCACCGCCGTGAGCGGAACCGTCAACGACGCCAACCAGACCGAACGCGAAGGCGACGCGCTCAAGGCCGGCGGAACCACCACGTCGGACTCCGAGCTTCCATTCCACGCGTTCACCACCAAGGTTCCGGAAGGCGCAAGCGACGACTCCCTCGTCCGCGTCGCATGGGAAGGCACCACCGACCCAGGCGCACGCGTCCGCCTGCTCGTATGGAACACCAAGGCCAACGCCTACCAAGAAGTCGATGTGGCACTCACCGACAAAGAATCCAGCGAAGCCACACTCGAAGCGATGGTGCCCCTCGGAGACCACGCAGTAGACGGAGAAATCCGCGCTGTTGTGCAGCACTCCGAAGGCTGGGCCGGACCTAACCTCTCCGGACGCGACAGCGCCGTAGAGCCATACCACCCAGAAGACACCCCACGCAGCGACTACGACTTCACGTTCGCATGGGAAACCGACACCCAGTACTACAACGAGTCCTTCTACGACCACCAGATCGCAATCCACAACTACCTTCTGGAACGCCGCGAAGCACTCAACCTGCAGTACCTCTTCCACACCGGCGACATCGTCGACAAAGCCGAGCAACAGTTCCAGTGGGACAACGCCAACAAGGCATACAAGATGCTCGACGAAGCCGGCTTCCCATACGGTGTGCTCGCCGGTAACCACGATGTGGGCCACATGAGCAACGACTTCACCGAATACTCCAAGAACTTCGGTGAAGACCGCTACGCACACAACCCGTGGTACGGCGGTTCATACCAGAACAACCGCGGCCACTACGACCTCATCACCGCCGGCGGGCACGACTTCATCATGCTCTACATGGGTTGGGCTCCAGGCGATGCCGAGATCGAATGGATGAACGAAGTGCTCGAGGCATACCCAGAGCGCACCGCGATCATCAACCTCCACGAATACATGCTCACCACCGGTGGCCTCGGCCCGATCCCACAGCGGATCTACGACGAAGTGATCACCCCGAACGCTAACGTTCGCGCCGTCATGAGCGGCCACTACCACGACGCCTACACGCGCGTGGACCGCTTTGACGACGACGGCGACGGCGAAGCAGAGCGCACCGTGACCCAGATGCTGTTCGACTACCAGGCACTGCCAGAAGGCGGCCTGGGCTTCCTGCGGCTCATGCACTTTGACAACAAGGGCCAGCACGTCAAGGTCCGTACATTCTCCCCATCGCTGAAGCAGTACAACGCTGACGACGCAACCCTTGAGCCAGAGCACCAGGAATTCACCATCAGCTACGATGCGCTGGGGCTTGAGCAGACCACCAAGTCTCTCACCACGGCCAAGGCCCGCGTGGACGTGCTGACCGCCAAGGAACTCGGCTCTGTGGAGGATGTGGAGTCCGGCACCGAGGCCAAGGTTTCCGTTGAGAACCTCGCTGAAGGCGAGCACACCATCTACGTTCTGACGACCGACCCCTACGGCGCCAAGCACTACTCCGCGTTGCAGCGCGTCACCATCGAAGGCGGCGACTGCCACGTAGAGGAACCAGAGAACCCAGGCACCGATGTGGATCCAAACAAGCCAGAAGATCCGAACAAGCCGACCAAGCCAAGCGAGCCGGGTGTTCCGGGTCAGCCAGGCGTACCGGGTCAGCCGGGTAAGCCTGGGGTTCCGGGTCAGCCGGGCCAGCCTGGTGTTCCGGGTCAGCCAGGCGTACCGGGTCAGCCGGGCGCCAACAATGGCACCGGTTCGCACACCATCGGGCACTACCGTCCGAACCAGCCAGCCCCAGGGCTCGCTGCAACCGGCGCGAACGTCACGGCCCTCGGCCTCGCGGCTGCCGCCCTCACGATGGGTGGAGCGGCCATGGCTTGGATGCTACGTCGTCGCACGCGCTAACTCCGGTCACATAGGCGAGCCCGCTAGGTTTAGCCGATAACAACGCGGTGGCTCCCTCCATGCGGAGGGAGCCACCGCTGTGTTTAAGGTGAGGACTGTGTTTTGGGGCTGACGGGCCGGGTCAGTTTCAAACTGTCAGGGGGTCTTGAGAAGCTCGATGCATGGAGGTTATGTCTGTACTTGTCGCAGTTTTCGCCCTGCTGATCGGGCTCGTTTTGGGTGCGTTCGCAGCGTTGCGTTGGGGTCCTGGCTCTGCGGAACGGGGCGAGGTGGAACGTTTGCGAGCAAGCGTGAATCAGTTGCAGCGCGGGCTGGATGAGGCTCGCGCGGCGGAGTCCCGCGCGCGGGAGGAAGCTGCGGGTGCGCTCGGGCGCGCGAACGTGCTGGAACGTGCCCAAGCCGAATACGAGGCTCAGAAGACGGAGCAAGAGCAGACCGAAAACCAGATCCTGCGCACGCTCGCGCCGATGACGACCAAGCTCCATGAACTTGGGATCACGGTCAACAGCATGGAGAAGCAACGCAACCGGCACGATGCAACCCTCCAAGAGCAGTTGCGCAGCCTCATGGAGCACGACCAGAAACTGCTCACAACCACAACGGCCCTAGCCGGTGCGCTCAAAGACAGCTCCAAACGCGGAACTTGGGGAGAAATCCAGCTGCGGCGCATCGTCGAGCTGGCCGGGATGGCCCGCTACGTCGACTTTACCGAGCAAGCCTCGGTACGGGCAAGTGGTGAAGCGCCCGGTGGGCGTCCCGACATGGTCGTGCACCTGCCAGGCAACGGCAACATCGCCGTCGACGCGAAAGCGCCGTTCCCAGACGCCGCATCATTCGCCGATCAACGTGAATACGAACTCAGCACCGCGAAAGTGCTCGAAGACCGGATCAAAGAACTCAGCAAACGCTCCTACGAAACCGTGCTCGACGGCAGCCCGGACGTCGTCGTGTGTTTCGTGCCAGCAGAGTCAATGCTCTCCCGCGCACTTGACGCACGCCCGCAACTACTCGATACCGCGTTCGCGAACAACGTTGTACTGGCCTCCCCCAACACGTTGCTCGCCATCCTCAAGGGCCTCGCCGTGTCATGGCGTCAACACCAACTCACTGACAACGCGACCGCCCTCTACAAAGAAGCGAAAACCCTCCACCAGCGCATCGGAGTAGTCATCGGCCACTTCAACGAACACGGGAAAGCCCTCAACCACAGCGTTGAAAGCTACAACCGGATCCTCAGCTCAATGAACGTACGGCTCATCCCAAGCCTGCGTCGCATCCAAGAACTCGACCCCGCCATCGGGGCATCCAACGCCGAACAGGACCTCACAGCCCTCGACACCAGCGCCAACCCGGCGCCACACATCAACGACTAAGCAGTAGGGCGTGCCCCACTGCTAAGTGGTCGGGCGTGCTCCACGGCCGCCCAGAACGCGGGAATCATCGCCGTCCTCACGCAACTTAGCGCGAAGCTCCTTAGGCAACGAGAACAGAATGTCCTCCTCCGCCGTCACAACCGGCTCAACATCTGAATAACCGTACTCAGCCAGCAGATCCAAAACTTCCTGAACCAAAACATCAGGAACAGAAGCGCCAGAAGAAACACCCACCGTGGCAACGCCCTCAAACCAGGACTCATCCACCTCACGTGCGAAATCCACCAACTCCGCACGCTTAGCGCCATACTGCAACGCAACCTCAACCAACCGCACAGAGTTCGACGAATTCGTCGAACCCACCACGATCACCAAATCAGCGCGCGGCGCCAACTCCTTAATCGCAGACTGACGGTTCGTCGTCGCATAACAAATATCATCCGACGGCGGATCCTGAAGATTCGGGAAACGCTCCCGCAAAACCTCAACAATCTCCATCGTCTCGTCAACCGACAACGTCGTCTGAGACAACCAACGCAACGAATCAGGATTCTTCACCTGAACCGTGCGCGCCTCCTCAACGTCATTCACCACCGTCGTCACTTCAGGGGCCTCACCATACGTGCCCTCAACCTCTTCGTGACCATCATGACCAATCAGCAAAATCTCCTGACCAGCCTTCGCGAAACGCACAGCCTCACGGTGAACCTTCGTCACCAACGGGCACGTCGCATCAATCGTGCGCAGATTCCTCTCCGCAGCCTCCTGATGCACAGCCGGCGAAACACCATGCGCAGAGAAAATCACCATGGCACCCTCAGGCACCTCATCGGTCTCCTCCACGAAAATCGCGCCGCGCTCCTCCAACGTCTCAACAACGTGGCGGTTATGCACAATCTGCTTACGCACATAAATCGGCGGACCAAAATGCTCCAAAGCCTTCTCAACCGTGATCACAGCACGATCAACACCCGCGCAATAACCACGCGGCTCAGCCAAAAGCACACGCTTAGGCCCACGCACCTCAGCCGCAGCCTCAACCTCTTCACGAGAACGACGCACACGCGGAACCGGAGGCAAACCCAAAGAAACAGCAGCAGTCGACATACTTCAGTATTCTACCGGCCGCCTACGAGCACGGCCTATACCCAAGCCAACCAAAGCCAACACAACCGAAACCCCACCAGCAATCAGCACCGGCAAACCAACCGAGCCCGCAACATCCTTAATCCCCAAAATAAACGGGCGAGCCAACGGCTCCGAAACCACGCGAGCCGACGTATCCAACATCCCCGTCAACCCCATCACCAGCGCGCCCATCGCAACCGCCACAAACCCAGCCGCCATGAACACCACCGCACGGCGCTTCGCAACCAGCAACGCCAAAACCAAAGCCGCTGCCGAAACCACGGTATACGCCTCCCAATGAGCCGACTGCTTCACCTGCGACGTCAACATCGGCACACCCACTGCAGAAATCGGGATCCGCTCCGTAATGCTGAACCGCATACGCCACTCATCCCCGAACACGGCGCCCGAAGCTGGCACCATGGAACGCAACGCCGGGAACCGCTCCGCCAGCTGATCCACAACCTGATCAACCTTCGCGTTCACTTGCTTCACGAAAGGATCCAAAACCAATGGGATCTCGCCGGCAGAAGCCTGCCCGGACCGCACCTGCTCAACGTAAGCAGCCCGAGACTCATCCAACGTCTCCAACCACGCCGCATGCGCCTCAGGGCTATCCAAAACCGCATCGACCACCTTGCCCAGCGGCTCCTCAAGCAGACCCTCCAACTGAGCATTCTCGACATGAATACCCTGGAACAGCTTGTCATTCGCGTTCTTCGTGAGTCGCTCCCGCACCTGCGGATCATCAATCACCGGCCCATACAGCTTCTTGACCTCATCCGGGTGATCCAAAAACCCATCCACCCGGAAACCCGACCACGCCAACGCACCACACACCGCCGCGGTAGCCGCCAACAAAACAGCCAAAACATTACGCACAGATCAACATCCCATCTCAGGGCCCTACGGTGTGGACAAACACAATCCTATCCACATAGCTTGCCCCAACCCCATGGACATCAGGTCTAATGGTGTGTAACAACAACGGGAAGGAAACACACGGGCATGACTCAAACACCCGATGCGCCCCAAACACCTGGCGAGGCCGCCGCAACCGACGCATCGCTTCAGCTTCCAGACGCCGCATCCGTGCCTACCCCCGACCCGCAACGAACCCTCGCCAGCACCGCCGCGGAAACCACCGACGAAAACCCGTGGCCGCTCAGCTACTTCGCGAACAACCTCAAAAGCCACATCGAACGTGTCTCCAACACGTGGGTCGAAGGCCAACTCATTGAGGTCAATCACCGCCGCGGATCCGTCTTCGCAACCATGCGAGACCTCGAAGAAGAAGCGTCGCTCTCGCTTGCGATCTGGGGGAACGTCGCAGGCTCACTCGAAACCCGGCCCGAAGTCGGGCAACGCGTCGTAGCCCGCATCAAACCCAACTTCTGGCTCAAAACCGGCCGCCTCTCGATGCACGTCACCGACATGAAACCCGTCGGCGAAGGCGAGCTGCTGCTCCGGCTTGAAAAACTCCGCCGCGCACTCGCCGCGGAAGGCCTCTTCGCACCCGAACGCAAGAAACCAATCCCCTTCCTTCCGCAACGCATCGGCCTCATCACAGGAGCACATTCCGATGCGGAAAAGGACGTCCTCCGCAACGCAGAGTTGCGCTGGCCGGCAGTTGAGTTCGAAGTCCGGCACGTCGCCGTCCAAGGCACACGCAACGTACCCGAGGTACTCGCAGCCCTCGAAGACCTCGACGCCGACCCGCGGGTCGATGTGATCGTGATCGCCCGCGGTGGCGGCTCCCTTGAAGACCTCCTCGGTTTCAGCGACGAACGCATCATCCGCGCCGTCGCAGCCGCGCAAACCCCCGTCGTCTCCGCGATCGGTCACGAGAACGACCGCCCTATCCTCGACGATGTGGCCGACCTCCGCGCCTCAACCCCCACCGACGCCGCGAAACGCATCATCCCCGACGTCGCCGTGGAGAAGGCAACCATCCTCGAAGGGCTGGCCCGCATCGACGCCGCAATACACACGATGCTGGCCCGAGCCCGAACAGACCTCGCCGACCGCCGCTCCCGGCCTGTTCTACAAAACCCTGAACGGATGGTCGAGGAACGCCGCAACGAACTCTCACACTGGGAGGGCAGGCTTGAACTATCAACGCGCGGTGCACTGACCCACTCACGCCAAGAGATCACACACCTCCTCGACCGGGTGCGCTCACTCTCCCCACAGAAAACCCTTGAACGCGGCTACTCAGTGCTCCAAGACAGCGCAACAGGACGCGTCATCATGAACACCGGCCAAGCACCCGAAGGCGCCGAACTCACCGCAAGGCTCAGCGACGGCATACTGACGCTGACCTCCCGCGGAGCACGCAACTAAGCGGAGCCCTTCTAAACCGACCCTCGCCTCAACCGAAACCCACCTGAACTGAAACCCACGAAGGAATCCCTATGACTGAAAACCCAACCGAACGCCCTGACGTATCCACGCTCTCTTACGAGCAGGCCCGCGCCGAACTCATCAACGTCGTGCAACGGCTCGAGGCCGGAGGCGCGACCCTCGAAGAATCCCTTGAACTGTGGGAACGTGGCGAACAGCTCGCCCAGCGCTGCCAGGCATGGCTCGACGGCGCACAAGCCAAACTCGACGCAGCGAAAGCACGCCGCGAGGAAACAGCAACGTCGGCCGCCCCATCCGAAGACGGAACGGCCGACGCCTAAAACGAGGAGCGCTAGCGACTAATCAGTAACGGACGCCGCGCTCACGCAGACCCTCGAGGTATTCCTCGATGCGGTCCAGCGCTTCATTGAGCAGATCCACGCCCGGCAAGAACACGAGCCGGAAGTGGTCCGGGTTCGGCCAATTGAACCCGGTACCCTGCGTCACAAGGATCCGCTGCTGACGCAAAAGATCCAACGCGAACTGCTCGTCGTCCTTGATCGGGTACACCTCAGGGTCAAGGCGCGGGAACAAGTAAAGCGACCCATCAGCCTGCTGCGCCGAAACACCAGGGATCGCGTTCAAACGGTGATACGCGACGTTACGCTGCTCCAGCAAACGCCCACCCGGCAGAATCAAGTCGTTGATCGACTGGTAACCGCCCAGTGCCGTCTGGATCGCGTGTTGCGCAGGAACGTTAGCGCACAAGCGCATGTTCGCGAGCAAATCGATGCCCTCAATGTAGTCAGCGGCAGTGTGCTTAGGGCCCGAGATAGCCATCCAGCCAGAACGGTAACCACACACGCGGTAAGCCTTCGACAACCCAGAGAAAGACAGCGTCAAGACATCGTCCGAAAGCGCCGCCATGTTGTGCATCTGCGCGCCGTCATACGTGATCTTCTCGTAAATCTCATCCGCGAAAACCACCAGCCCATGCTTACGAGCAAGCTCCAAAATCCCCTCGAGCACGTGCTTCGGGTACACCGCGCCAGTCGGGTTGTTCGGGTTGATCACCACGATGCCCTTAGTGCGAGGCGTGATCTTGCTTTCCATATCCTCGAGGTCAGGCATCCACCCCTCTTCCTCGACACACAAGTAGTGAACCGGCTTACCACCCGACAACGACGTCGCGGCAGTCCACAGCGGATAGTCCGGCGCAGGAATCAGAACCTCATCGCCCTGGTTCAGCAACGCGTTCAAGCTCAGCTGGATCAGCTCAGAAACACCGTTGCCAAGGTAGATGTCATCGACCCCGATGGTCTGGATGCCCTTGGTCTGGTAGTACTGGCTGACAGCAGTGCGGGCAGACAAAATGCCCTTCGAATCCGAATACCCCTGCGCATGCGGAAGGTTCCGGATCATGTCAACCAACACCGCATCGGGCGCCTCAAAACCGAACGGCGCGGGATTGCCGATGTTCAGCTTCAGGACACGGTTGCCCTGCTCTTCGATGCGTTGCGCTTCCTTAAGCACAGGCCCACGGATGTCATACAGAACATTGTTGAGCTTGGCTGACTGTTTGATCTCCGACATTCTTCTATCCAATCATGCTGAAAAGGCGTCGATCACAAACGTGATCGACGCCTCTCCAAGATTACTCCGATGTGTCATGCATCGGGACTACTAACGTGGCTTATGCCCGACGACGGTTCATGATGTCGTCCAGGTCCAACGCGTTCTGCTGACGTTCACGCTCGGCGCGGGCACGCTCAGACTTGCGGATCGACGTGACCTCTTCAGGCTTCTTCTCCTCAGCCTGGAACGGTTCAGCCTTCTCGCGGCGAGCCTCAGCCTTAGAGACGTAACCAGGTGCCGGAAGTTTATTCGGAACCCAGCCCTTACCGGCCTTCGTTGCCTCAGCAACACGCTTCGCTTCCTCAGAGCCCGACGCCTCTTCCGCGGCTTCTGCCTCGGCACCTACCTCGGCCTCTGCTTCAGCGGTGGCTTCAGTCTCGGCATCCGTCTCTGCATCCGCATCGGTAGCTGCAGGCTCAGCGCCGCTGTCGATATCGCCGTCGACATCGAACGGGGCGTCGTCCGCTTCGGCAACGGCCTGCTCAGTGTTCCGTTCAGCGGTCTCCGACTCTGCGGATTCCTGCGCGTCGTCCAGCTCATCAGAAGCTTCGGTTTCAGCCGCGGCCTCCGAAGCATCGGCCGCAACCTCAGACTGTTCGTCAGTCTCAGTTGCTTCCTGCTCGTGCTGAGCAGCGACCTCTTCAGCAGCGCGCTTCCAGGCCTCCTGACGGCGCTCCTGCACAGCCCACGTCCGCAACGTAACCAGCGCTCCAAAGGCGATCAGGACGCTAGCCAGCGGCCACCACCAGCTCATCGGGGTCAGAGCGGCAAGCACCAAGAAAACAGGCGCCCCCACCAAAGCTAGGGCACCAATCGCGGCTACACCGAGCCGGCCCCAACGGATTTTGAGGCGTCCTTGCGAGCGCTTTGCGTCGGCGGTCATGCGCCCTCCTTGGTAGATATCAACGGAAGTCTGAACGGTTTTCTTATATAACGCTAACGACATAAACCCCAAGGTCACGGGAGTTTTCGCGGTGTGTTGGCACTAAACTACATCAATGTAACTCTTATTTGGTGAGACTGCCTGCAAACCATCCCTCATCGACGTTCTCGGAGCATTCCCGTGGAAGAGACCTCAGCCAATCTGCATGAAGCCGCCCCGCACACGGATGCCTCACGTGATGCGAAAAAAGCTCTGCGTTCCCGCATCAGGTCTGCGCGCCGTCAACGTGGCGCCGATGCGCGAAAGGCCGCCGCAGAAGGTTTCGCGCGGCGTTCCGCAGAGCTAATCCGAGTAGCGCGGCACGTAACGCCGGAAGATGCTGTTCCAGTTGTGCTCGCATATTGCGCAGCAGATACGGAACCCGATGTTTCCCATGCGATGCGTTCCCTGCACGACGCGGGTGTGCGCGTTGCGGTTCCACGGAGCCTGCCTGGTGCGCGTATGAGTTGGGTGCGGTGGCATCCCGACCTTGACATCGCCATCGGAACGGTGGCGCCGGTTCCTGAACCGGTTGGCGGCGAAGACCTTGAACTGCCGACGCATCCGATGGTGGTCGTGTTGCCGGCACTGGCCGTGGATGCGGCCGGGCTACGGCTGGGGCAAGGCGGCGGATTCTATGACCGGTTTGTTGAAACCCTCCCAGCCGGATCGGTTCTGATCGCGACAGTGTTTGAGGATGAGGTCTACCCCGCCGGCGAAGTCCCTTCCGATCCGTGGGATGCCGTAGCCGACTACGCGTGGACCCCTCACAACCTGCATCAGCTGCGCTAACAGCAGTTTCTGTATCCACACATTGCCTTTGAACAAGGGCTCATCCACAGATTCTGTGCCACCCGCCCGATGAGGTCCCGCACGAGCCAGGCTGGACTCCATGAACCTGTTGTCCCGGCCCCGCTCCCCTCGGAACCAGTCCAATCGCCGAGAGCGCTCGTCACCGCCCACCCAACGTTTGGCACGGCCACGCCGCACTCCTGCGGAATGGTGGCACACCCATCGGCGTCTGGTGGCCGCAGTGAGCGCGTTCTGTTGCGTGGGCCTGGGGCTCAGCATCGTATCCGCCCAGGCCCCTCCCCGCGCGAGCGTTGTTGCGCCAGCCCGTGCGATCGCGGCCGGACAGTCCGTGACTGCTGATGACCTCACGACGGTTGAGATGGTCGGCTCTACTCCCGATGGTGCTCTCACTCGCACATCCGATGTTGTGGGGCAAACTCTAACGGTCGACTGGCCAGCGGGCGTCCCGCTGCATGAGTCCGCGGTCGCTGGCTCGGAGATGCTGCGCGAAGTCGGAGCGGGGCATGTCGCCGTGGGTGTGGCGTTGTCGAACACGGTTTCAGCAGGTTTTGTTCGACGCGGCGACTACGTTGACGTTGTACTGACCCGCGCGGATGAAGTAGGTGACGTCCACACCGACGTGGTCGCTGCCCGCGCCAAGGTCTTGTGGGCTGGCTCCCCCGATACCGCCTCCGATTGGCTGCCTCTAGGTAAGCAGGATGCCGACGGCGCGATCGTGGTCTTGGAAGTCACCGAAGATCAGGCGCCGGTGGTGTCCGCAGCTCATCAGCGCGGAAGCGTCACCTTGGTGATCCGCAGACCCGGAGAGAGCGAGCGCTGACATGCACGCGAGCCTTAAGAAGCCGGCCCACTCCAGTGCGGAGGGCGCTCAGCGAGAAGCGCAGCGTCCCCTGGCTGTTCTTCCTCGTTCTGAGCACGTTGCGAAGGCCCCACCACGTGAGACACACCTTCTCGCTGTGCCGGGTCCGTGGGAAGATCAGCTTCCCACGAACCCACGAGATCAGCAGGCTTTCCGCCCAGCCGCGTCGGCGGAACCGACGCGACCCTACGACGCCGCGGCCCCGTCATGAACGCTGCTCCATCATGAACACAGCTCCATCACGATTCCTGCTCAGAGATGCCAGCCCCGCGCTCTACGTCGGCACCGCGCTGTGCATCGGCTCTGCGCTTTACATCAACACCGAGCTGCGAGGCGATGCTCCGAGCGACCGCATCGGGATCCTTGAACACGTCAATCGTCCACAGCTGAACAGGCTTCCATCCTCGACGCTTCAGAGCCGCCGGTACGGTACGCGTACGGCTACGCACCGACTGCTGCGCATACTCCGGCGAGGAATCCACGGAAACCGCGAGCGGACGACGCTCGTGCCATACCGGCCCATATACCGCCAGATCCACGCCGAAACCCGGATGCTGGATGACAGTCAGCCCGTAGCCACGCAGGCGATCAGCCAAGTCCGCCATCAAAGCGCCGCCATGCCCGTCACGGCTAGTAACCGCATCGGGCGCCTTCTGATCGACGCCAGCCGCCGGCTGCACGTCAGTCTTCGCGGACTTCTTCTTGAAGCCAGGCTTCAACAACTCATACGTGCGCGGTTCCTCAACCGAACGCATCAGACGAGTCAGCAGCTCCATACCCGACCGCGCCGGGGTCTGCTCAGCCAGCGGACCGCTATGAGCCAAAGCCATGCGTTCCTCAAGCTGATCGAGAGGCAAAGCGCACACCAGATACAGCCACGAACGAGCCGCGGCAAGGCTCGACATCACGAACCTCAAACCATTACGACCATTCAGCTCACCGAAATGCTGGGGCTGGCGGCCCTGCGGACTGTTCGCGAAACCCAGCGAGAAAATCACCGAGTCACGCCGCAGGCCAACAACGCGATCAGCAGACGTCACGATGAACGGCTCATGACGGCGCTGGAACGACGGCACCGCGCTTGGGTGATGCGGAAGAGCGTTACTGATGCCACGAGCAATCTCCTGTGCATGTTCAGGAGTTCCAGCAACAACAGCGAGCGAACGCTCAGGATGCTGTGTCAGTTGCTCGAACACCATCCGCACAACCTTCTCAACCTCAGTCGAGGTGGACTTCACCGTCCCCTGACCTGCAGTTGCACGCGGTTCCTCAATCCGTACCAACTCAACAGAGGCATCAGCCGTTGCCGGGGTTGGGAAAGCCTTCAAACCCTGCTCATATTGAGGGCTCAACGTCTCAACGAAACGCTCGTCCAAAACCCGCGTGTTTTGAGTCAAGCTACGGCGCAACGTCACGCGGCCAAGCGCCTCGAAAGCACTCAGTGGCGGCTCTTCACCCTTGCCAGCAGTCAACGGCTTGTCGACCTCAACATTCAACCGGGCAGGCACGCCCGTGTTCGGGTCACCGATCGCCACGACCTGATCGACACGGCTGATCGTCGTCAACGATGCCTCGAGCGCAAGCGACTCCGCATCCAACAAGATAGCGGCATCGAAACGCGACCAACGCGGCAAAACCGTCGGCAAATACAACGGGGCACCGACCCACACGGGAGTCGCCGAACCCACAACAGCCGGGGCCAAAGCCGCAAGCTGCTGCGGCGTCGGATCCCCCACCTTCAACAATGCACGCATGTCCCGCGCACCCACACGGTGATCAGCAATCGCGGCCTTCCAACGGCGCGAAAGAGCCTCCCGCACCCGCGCCGAACCCTGCTGAATGTGCTGGGCATCCGCGCGCTCAAATTCGGCACGGACCTTCTCCAGATCCCGCGAATTCTGCAACGCAAGATAGTCATCGCCCGAAATCATCGCTTCCAGAACCGACTGCCACCACGCAAGCTCAAGTTCCGGCGCCAAAGCGTCAGCCTTCACATGGCGATCAGCGAAATCATCCAGAAGCTCACCGAGCCCCTTCTCACGCAACGTCTCCATCAGAAGCGTGCGCTCCGGGATCGTATCCAGATCAGACTTCTTCTCTTGCAACAACGCCAAACGTTCCTGCAATGCGTCGGTCGGCAACGCATCCAACCGAACCTCATCCTCAGGAAGCACCGCCTGCAACTGGTTCAAGCTCGCAGAAACCGACCGGAACGTCTGCAACACACGCTCCAAACCAGCCGGAATCGACGGGTAGCGGCGATCCGTTGCAAGCTTCTCCCACTCAACCCGCTGCTCACGCACCTGGGTCAACGCCGTATGCAAATCATCAATGTGCACACCCGGGCGAACATACTCTTTAGCGACACGACGCAAACGCGAACGCGTCATCGCGGACATCTCGATACCGCGATCACGTCGCCACTGAGCCGAGGCCGTCGCCGCGATCAAATCATCGACAGGCTTGTCGAAAATATCCGGTTCAAACAGATCCAAGCTACGGCGAACAGCAACCAAAAGTCGCAGCGTATCGCCCCACTGCGCGAAAGACTCAACAGGCTTGATACGGGTCGAAGACGCCGTCTCCTCAAGAGTTCCACACAACTCAGGGATCGAATCCGAGAGCTCACCGACCAGCTCAACCGCGGCCTCGGCCTCACCTTGGTTCCGCAAACGCGAGCCATACCAAGGGCTCTCAACAGACTCCTGAGCGAACCCACCCAACTCAGCGATCCGCTGCAACTGCTCAACCACAGCCCCGCGATCAGTCATCACATCCAAAACAGAGCGCTTCAAACGCACCGTCGTCGACGGGGCATCGTCCTCAGAAGACAAACGCGCAAGCTCCTGCATAGCCTCCAGCGGCGAAGCACCCCAACGCGAACGCACCGAATGCAACGAACGAATATGCTCGACCAACTCGCCGCGACGATCCCGCGCCACAGAATCGTTCGTCGACGTGTCCGTCTCCCCCGCACGCTCGTTACGCAAAATCGCGTCCATCAAACGCTCACGCAACGACTCCGGATCGGATTTCCGGTCAAGCTTCAAAAGCAACGTCTCAAGGTTCACGTCCGCGAACATCGCCGTGACCTGCTGCATCGTGGACTCGCGCTCAGCGACAATAAGTACCCGCTTACCATCCGCCGCCAAACGCGCAGCCGCGTTCACAGCAAGGTTAATACGGTCCGTTCCCGGAGGTGCGCTGACTGTAACCGACTTACCCTTCGACACCGCATCCAAAACCGCATACGCATCGTCATCAACATCGGTCACCAACAGCTCGTCCGCCGGATCGCGGTCATCAGCGCCCAGCGTCTCGACGTCATCCAGCAACGTCGGAGCAACCTGAACCTCTGCAAGTTCCTCAGCGTCGGTCTCAGCGCCTTCCTCAGCGTCGCCCTCCGACGCCGCGACTTCATCGGTCGCGTCGTCATCGATAGCTTCATCCCTGACGGTCTCCTCGGCAGACGCCTCGGCGCTAACAGAATCCCCGTCATCAGCAGCGTCCGGCTGCTCACCATCCGGCTGCTGACCATCCAGCTCGGGCTCATCTGTGCCCGTGATGTCAGCGACCTTTGTCGCCAGGTCATAGGAAGCGCCCGCGTCCTCATCAACCGGCGCAAACTCATCCAGCAGCGCGGCAATGATCGGGTGATTCACCGAAACAACGGAAGGGTCCACCGGATCGCTCGCAGCCGGGAAGGTCGAAACGCACACCCGGTCTTCAATCACGATGGTCGCGCCCGCTTTCGCGGCGATGTCACGCAAAACGGTGACCGGACCCGAAGGGTTGAAGCGAGCCGTCATGTAGCCGGCCTTCAACAGATCCTCAGGCCGCACATCGATTCCATACGAGCTCTTCAAGAAACGAAGCAGCGTTTCATTCGGAGTAGCACGCCCCACCAGCTGCAACTCTTCATCATCAACGCCCTCGCGGCGCTGCAACGAAACACGGCCCAGCATCAGCGGCGAGGAGTAATACTCGGTACGCCCCGAACGCAACGTACGCCACGTCACCAAACCAGCCGCGACATAGCCCACATCAACACCGCGAGATTCAGAGATCTCACGCATGCGCGTAGCCATCGCCCGAGTCGTACGACGAGCATTCTTGTACTGAACCGGGTCACGCAAAAGCGTCGACAAACGCGTGCGACGTCCCGTCAAAAACTGCGCCAAACCGGATGGATGCGCGTGAGTCAACTCAACCGCGTTCTTCTCCGTCGGGACGAACCGCAACAAAGAATCCGTACCAGCCGAACCACTCAACGACTGAACCCAGTCACGAAAACGGGTCTCGGGGGTCTGCTGCACGCTCACCTGATTCCTCACTCCATCCATTACGGCACGTCAATACACAACGGTAGTTCACCCCACCGAGCAGAATGCGCAACGCCGCGGCATCCACACGCATCTACAACACATGTGACATACCGCGGCGCTACACAAACACCAGGTGCCGTAACGCTACAGCGCTGCCGGCAGGCGTCCTCTACTCGGGAATCACTCCCACTCGATCGTGCCCGGTGGCTTCGACGTCACATCGACAACCACACGGTTCACTCCGTCAACTTCATTCGTGATGCGGTTAGAGATCTTCGCGATCAAGTCATACGGCAACCGCGCCCAATCCGCAGTCATCGCGTCCTCGCTCGTGACCGGACGCAACACGATCGGGTGACCATACGTACGGCTATCGCCCTGAACACCCACCGAGCGGACATCAGCCAGCAAAACAACAGGCATCTGCCACACCTCGCGGTCCAAGCCAGCCTTGGTCATTTCCTCGCGGACAATGGCATCTGCTTCACGCAACAGATCCAGGCGTTCCTTATCCACCGCACCAATGATGCGGATGCCAAGACCCGGGCCAGGGAACGGCTGACGGTGAACAATCTCATCCGGCAAGCCAAGCTCCGTACCAACAGCACGAACCTCGTCCTTGAACAGCTCACGCAGCGGCTCAACCAGCTCGAACTCGAGATCCTCAGGCAAGCCACCTACATTGTGGTGGCTCTTAATGTTGGCCGCACCCTCACCGCCACCAGACTCGACAACGTCCGGGTACAACGTGCCCTGAACCAAAAACGCAACGTCCTCACCCTCGGACTCAGCGACAATCTCAGCCTGAGCACGCTCAAACGTGCGGATGAACTGCTCGCCGATGATCTTGCGCTTCGTCTCAGGATCCGCGACGCCCTTGAGCTTCTCCAAGAACACCTCGGAAGCGTCAACGACCTTCAGCACAGCGCCGCCATGAGCCTTACCGAAAGCCTGCTCAATAGCCTCCGACTCACCGGCACGCATCAAACCATGGTCAACATAGACACACGTCAGCTGATCCCCCACCGCGCGCTGAACCAAAGCAGCAGCAACAGCGGAGTCAACACCACCAGAAAGGCCGCAAATCGCGCGCTTGTTACCGATCTGTTCACGGATCCGCGCAACCTGGTCCTCCACCACGGACTCAGCAGTCCAGTCTGGGCTCAAGCCAGCCGACTCATACAAGAAGTTCTTCAAAAGCTGCTGGCCATGCGTGGAATGCTGAACCTCAGGGTGCCACTGGACACCGTAAAGCTTGCGCTCCTCATCAGCGAAAGCAGCAACAGGCGTGCGCTCCGTGGAAGCCAAAACAGTGAAACCCTCAGGAGCCTCGGTCACAGCATCCCCGTGGCTCATCCACGCGATCTGCGCATCCGGCAGACCATCAAACAGCGTACACGCCTCGCCCTTCGAGGACACCGCAGTCGAACCATACTCACGCTGATTCGTCCGTGAAACCGTGCCGCCCAACGCATTCGCCATAGCCTGGAAGCCATAGCAAATACCCAACGTAGGCAAGCCAGTCTCAAACAAGCCTTCAGGAACCTTCGGGGCACCATCGGCATAAACCGACGACGGGCCACCCGAAAGAATCAAGGCAACAGGGTTCTTAGCCAGGATCTGCTCAGTCGAAAACGTGTGCGGAACAACTTCCGAATACACGTTAGCCTCACGTACACGCCGAGCAATCAGCTGCGCATACTGGGCCCCATAATCGATCACGAGCACCGGGCGCGGATGCGGGGGAATTACTGCAGAAGTCACGTTCAAAGCCTATCGCGTTTAACTATGTGCTCAGTACCAAGCAAGTATGTGGGATCAGTAACGACGCAACTGCTGCGGGTTCTTCTCAAGCTCCGCAACAACCTGCTGATGCACCTTCTTCTCCATCACGAACGACAGGAACGGAACCACACCGCCCAACGCGATCAAGATCAGCTGCTTCAAATCCCAGCGCATGCGGGACCACAAAATGAACGTCGCGAGCAAATACACAACGTAAAGCCAGCCGTGAACAATCAGCACCGCAATCGAAACGTTGAACCCATCGACCACCATGCCCGGCTCAGCCAGAGTGAACACATTCGCTTCACCCGTACGCAACATCGTGCCACCCGCATACGCAATCAAGTTGAATGCATACTTGAGTACCATCTCGGCCACAAGCAGCAACAACATGACACCGGTCGCGTACGCCGCGATGCGGAAGAACACTGCCGCGCCACGGATCTGAGTCTCAGTCCCACCGAAGCCCTGCTTACGCTGCGGCATCGGATCGTCCTCCGGAATAGGGACATCCTCAGGACGCGGAACACCATTCTGCTCAGTCATCATTACCCGTTCTCTCTATTCCCAGGGTCAGTGTTATTTTCAGCCCCGGCGTCATCTTCCGGCCCGGCATCGCCTAATTCGCTACCCGACGCTTGGGCCGCCAACCGTTCCCGTGCCTCGGCCTGAGCCTGCGCAACACGAGCATCCTGCCGCTTCTGCCACGCAGCCAGCTCAGCCTCAAACTTCAACTCATTCTGGTAATCATCACGCACCAGACGCCACCACACAAACAACGAGAACACAGCGAACACGATCCACTCAACGCCATAAAACACGTTGAGCCAATTCAACTGGTTCTCCTGCAAATACCCCGGCGCAACATATACATGCTTGAGCTGGTCAACGCCAGCCTTCACATCGTCCGGACTCTGCTCAAACACCACCACAAAACCCGCATAAGCATCCCGGTTCCACATATTCGACAACCGGGCCGCCGAAACATCCTTCAGCACCGGCAACCCATGCAGATCATCCGCGCGTCCCCTGGCGATCGGCGCCTCGGACGGCAAAAGACGACCCGTCACCGTGACCTCGTCGGCATCCGTTGCGGGCGGAACCTCAGACTTACCTGGTTGCCAGCCCCGCACCACCGGCATCACATCAGAAACGCCATCAACCTCAAAAGCCTGAACAACCCAGAAACCCTGCTCACCTTCGAAAAGACGATCCTGAACGTAAGCTTGAGTGCCCTCGACGTAACGCCCCTTCATCGTCACAATCTGGTCAGCATCCGCATGCGTCATGTCCCTACCGGGCTCAAAATGGCCTTCCAACGGGACAGCGGTCTCGGACTGCTCCTGGGTAGTCGGCGCATGGTCCACAGAACGATCAAACTGCCACTTACTCAGCCACACGAACCCCGTCGACACCACCAAACACGCGAGTAGCAGGGCAAGCCACTTAGGTTGAAGAGCAGTCTTTAGCACGTCCCTTATCCTATCGAGCACCACGCACGAGCCCTTAACCGGGGCTCCGTAAGCACCGCCCCCACGGAAATACAACCATTGTTAGAATCCAGCCGTGTCCATTTCTATTCGCAGGCGCCACGTCGTCTACATGCTGGTGCTCACGTTCAGCTCAGGAATCATCGACGCAATCGGGTTCCTCGCGCTCGGACGAGTCTTCCCTAGCAACATGACCGGGAACGTCGCCATCCTCGGCGTCACGCTCTCCGGCGCCTCCGAACACTCCGCGCTACGCCCCGCTCTCGCCTTCGCGTTCTTCCTCCTCGGCGCCGCCATCGCCGGAGCCTACCTACGCAGAGAACACCGCATCTGGTCTTTCAAAACAACCACGATGCTCGCACTCGTTGGCCTCGGAATGCTCGTTACCGCCGCCTACACCTACACAGCAGGGCTCGGCACAACTGATGCGTTCAAGGGATTCTCCGGGCACGTCATCACCGTGCTGCTCGCGTTCTTCATGGGCGCTCAAGGCGCGGCCGGGCGACGCATCGACATCAACGACATCAACACGATCGTTGTTACAAGCACCATCGTGGGCCTCGGCGCAGACATATTCACTGGCGAAAACCGCCGTCAAGCAACCCGCCGCCGAGCACTCGCAATCTTCGCGCTCCTAGCCGGCGCGTTCACCGGCGGATTCTGCCTCATGGTCGCCCCGTGGCTCGGAATCCTCGTGACAGCGCTCCTCACCATCGGCGTGGCAGTTGCTGGCGACGTTGGCCGGCAACGCTACCGCCGGGCGCAAAGGAGCCCCGACGAACTCTAAGTTCCTCGCGACGACGATTCGCGACTACGAGTTGTACGAGGCCTGCACCATATCAACGTGCTGGAATTGCTTGAGGTCAACGTAGCCGGTCGTAGCCATCGAGGAACGCAACATGCCCGCAAGGTTCGATGTGCCATCCGTGTGGTGCGAGGGACCGTACACAACCTGCTCGAGCGGGCCAACCGTTCCGACAAACACGCGGTCGCCACGCGGCAAACGCTCGTGAGCGGCTTCCATGCCCCAGTGCCAGCCGTGGCCCGGAGCCTCCTCAGCGCGAGCCAAAGCCGTCCCCAGCATCACAGCATCCGCGCCGCAACCCAACGCCTTCACAATGTCACCGGACGTAGAGACGCCGCCGTCAGCAATCACATGCACATAACGGCCACCCGACTCATCCAGGTACGCAGTGCGGGCTGCAGCCACATCGGCAATCGCAGTCGCCATCGGAACGTGAATGCCCATCGCACGGCGGGTTGTGCCGGTTGCGCCGCCACCGAAACCAACCAGAACACCCGCAGCACCGGTGCGCATCAAGTGCAACGCCGGGGTGTAGCCAGCCGCGCCACCCACAATCACAGGAACATCAAGCTCATAGATGAACTGCTTGAGGTTCAACGGCGCACGGCCCTCAGACACGTGCTCAGCAGAAACCGTGGTCCCGCGGATCACAAACAGATCCACGCCAGCCTCAAGCACCGTGCGGTAGTACTCCTGGGTGCGCATCGGGGTCAAAGAACCCGCGACCACCACACCAGCCTCACGAATCTCGGCCAGGCGCTCATGAATCAGCTCAGGGCGGATCGGCGCCGCCAACAGCTCCTGCAAGCGGCGGGTCACCTTCGGGTTCGAGCCACGCTGCTGCGCAGATTCCAGCGAAGCGATCTCCTCAAGCACAGCCTCAGGGTTCTCGTGGCGGGTCCAGATACCTTCCAGGTTCAGGACACCCAAGCCACCCAGCTTGCCCAAGGCGATCGCCGTCTTAGGCGACATCGCCGAATCCATCGGCGCGCCCATGAACGGGACATCAAAGGTGAACGCGTCAATCTGCCACTGAGTCGACACGTCCTCCGGGTCACGTGTACGACGATTCGGCACAATTGCCACATCATCGAGGGAATACGCGCGGCGGGCGCGACGATAACGGCCGATTTCAATCTCGCTAGTCACGCTCCAAGGTTACCAACAGCCCCGCCCGAACGCCTCCGCCGTGACCCGCGGTGTCCCCGACGCCACCCAGCGCCGGCACCCATCGCCGCCGCATCGAAAGCAGTTCTTAAACAACGATGGTGGCCCCGGCTGAGCGACGTCACCTTCAACACAGCGCGTTAGTTGCGGCGGTAGTTAGGCGCCTCGACCGTCATCGCGATGTCGTGTGGGTGCGACTCCTTGAGGCCGGCCGCGGTGATGCGGACGAACTTGCCCTTTTCCTTGAGCTCGGCGATCGTGTGGCCGCCCACGTAGAACATCGTCTGACGCAGGCCACCCACGAGCTGGTGGATTACAGCGCCTAGCGGGCCGCGGTACGGAACCTGGCCTTCGATGCCTTCTGGGATGAGCTTCTCGTCGCTTGGGACGTCGGCCTGGAAGTAGCGGTCCTTGGAGTAGGACGTGTTCTTGCCGCGGGTCTGCATCGCGCCGAGCGAGCCCATGCCGCGGTAGGTCTTGAACTGGCGGCCGTTGACGAACACGAGGTCACCCGGGGATTCCTGGGTACCGGCCAGAAGCGAACCGAGCATAACCGAGTCAGCACCAGCAACCAGCGCCTTGCCGATGTCGCCCGAATACTGGAGGCCACCGTCAGCGATCACTGGGATGCCAGCCTTGCGGGCCGCCTTCGCGGACTCATAGATCGCGGTCACCTGCGGAACACCCACACCAGCGACCACGCGGGTCGTGCAGATCGAACCCGGGCCAACGCCAACCTTGATCGCGTCAGCGCCGGCGTCAATCAGCGCCTTAGCGCCCTCGTACGTCGCGGCCTGGCCACCAATCACATCGACGTGAGCCGCCGCCGGATCCTTCTTGAGGCGAGCGATCATGTCCAGAACGCCCTGCGAGTGGCCGTTCGCGGTATCCACCACGAGCGCGTCCACGCCGGCATCAACCAAAGCCATCGCGCGGTCATAGCCTTCACCGAAGAAGCCGACAGCCGCGCCAACACGCAAGCGGCCCTCGTCGTCCTTGGTCGCGAGAGGGTAGTCCTCGGCCTTCTCGAAGTCCTTGACGGTGATGAGGCCCATGAGCTTGTTGCGGTCATCAACCAGCGGAAGCTTCTCGATGCGGTGCTGAGCCAGCAGCTCGAGGGTCTTTTCGCGCGTCGTGCCTACAGGCGCGGTGATGAGCGGCATCGGGGTCATCTTCTCGGAGACCTTGATGCTTGACCAGTCGGCGCGAGGCACAAAACGGGTGTCGCGGTTGGTGATGATGCCGAGCAGCGTACGCTCCTCGTCAACAACCGGGAGGCCGGACACGCGGTAGCGGGCGCACAGCGCATCGAGGTCTGCGAGCGTCGCATCCGGGCTGACGGTCACCGGGTCGATGATCATCCCGGATTCGGAACGCTTCACGGTGTCGACCTGGCGGGCCTGATCGTCAATCGAAATGTTGCGGTGGATGATGCCCATACCGCCCTGGCGTGCCATTGCGATCGCCATGCGGGCTTCGGTCACGGTGTCCATCGCCGCGGAGATGATTGGCACCTGGATGTCGATGCGGCGGGTCAGTTTTGTGGATGTGTCCGCCTCGGAAGGGATCACATCGGTTGGCCCTGGCAACAACAGGACGTCGTCATAGGTGAGGCCTTCGAAGGCAAATGGGTTGAAGTCATCGCTTGAGCTCACGAGCGCACCTTTCAACGGCAGGTGATGGTTTGTGTCCATCTTAGAGCGTTGCGCGTTGCTACGGGCAACGGCGTGATGTGGGCAACTCAAACGCCGGTTTAAACGGCGGTGACCCGCCCGAGTTCGTCTCGGGCGGGCCACCAGATCTTGGGCCGGGAGGAAGGTTTAGTCTTCGTCTTCCTCGGCTGGCTTGTCCACGACCAAGGTTTCGGTGGTCAGGACGAGCGCTGCGATTGATGCCGCGTTACGCAGTGCGGAGCGGGTCACCTTGACTGGGTCGATCACACCAGCTGCGAGCAGGTCTTCGTAGACGCCGGTCTTGGCGTTGAAGCCGTGGTTCGCTGGAGATTCTGCGACCTTCGATGCGATGACGGAGCCGTCAAAGCCGGCGTTCGCTGCGATCTGCTTGACCGGGGTGGTCAATGCGCGGCGGACGATGTCGACACCGGTAGCGGCGTCGCCTTCGAAAGCCTTGAGGTTCTCGTCTTCATCGAGCACGTGAAGTGCGTCGACGAGCGCGGTACCGCCGCCTGCGACGATGCCTTCCTCGAGCGCAGCGCGGGTCGAAGACACGGCGTCTTCGATGCGTGCCTTGCGTTCCTTGAGCTCTACCTCGGTTGCGGCGCCAACCTTGATGACACCAACACCGCCGGCGAGCTTAGCGAGGCGCTCCTGGAGCTTCTCCTTGTCCCATTCGGAGTCAGAGTTTGCGTACTCTGCCTTGATCTGGGCCACGCGTGCTGCGACTTCTTCGTCGTCGCCTGCGCCATCGACCAGGGTCGTGTTGTCCTTGGTGACAGTGACGCGGCGAACCTTACCGAAGACCTCCGGACCAACCTGGTCCAGGCGCAGGCCGAGGTCCTGGGATACAACCTGGGCGCCGGTCAGGATCGCGATGTCCTGCAGCATTGCCTTACGGCGGTCGCCGAAGCCTGGAGCCTTAACGGCAACAACGTTGAGGGTTCCGCGCAGCTTGTTCACGACGAGGGTCGAAAGGGCTTCGCCTTCGATGTCCTCAGCGATGATGAACAGCGGCTTGGATTCCTTCAAGACGTGCTCGAGCAGCGGGACGATGTCCTGCAGAGCAGAGATCTTGCCGGAGTTGATCAGGACGTAGGCGTCCTCGAGGACGGCTTCCTGGCGCTCAGCGTCCGTTACGAAGTGTGGCGAGAGGTAGCCCTTATCGAACTGCATACCCTCGGTCACGTCCAGCACGGTCTGGGTCGTGTTGGACTCTTCGATGGTGATGACGCCCTCGGTGCCGACCTTCTTGAAGGCCTCAGCGAGAAGCTCGCCAACCTCATCCGACTGAGCGGAGATCGCGCCGACGTGGGCGACGTTTTCGTCCTGGACGTCGCGGGCGTTCTCAAGCAGGCGAGCCTCAACGGCCTCAACTGCAGCTTCGATGCCGCGCTTGATTTCGCCTGGCGCCGCACCTGCCGCTACGTTGCGCAGGCCTTCCTTGACGAGGGCCTGAGCCAGGACGGTTGCGGTGGTCGTGCCGTCACCGGCGATGTCGTTGGTCTTGGTGGCTACTTCTTTAGCCAGCTGTGCGCCAAGGTTCTCGTATGGATCCTTGAGCTCGACGTCGCGAGCGATGGTCACGCCGTCGTTAGTGATGGTTGGTGCGCCCCACTGCTTATCAAGGACGACGTTGCGGCCGCGTGGGCCTAGAGTGACCTTGACAGTGTCCGCCAGGCGGTCGACGCCGGCTTCGAGGGCCTTGCGCGCTGCGTCGTTGAACGCAAGCTGCTTTGCCATTCGTTTTACTCCTTCATAGCCTCAACCGGTTCCCGGGAGGCCGCTAGATCAAGAGTTTATGAAGAAACGGGTGTTTACTTCTCGACTACTGCGAGCACGTCGCGAGCGGACAGAACGAGGTATTCCTCGCCGCCGATCTTGACTTCGGTGCCGCCGTACTTGGAGTAGATGACGACGTCGCCTTCCTTGACGTCGACTGGGATGCGGTTGCCCTTGTCGTCGACGCGGCCGGCACCAACAGCAACGACCTTGCCTTCCTGAGGCTTTTCCTTCGCGGTGTCTGGGATGACCAGGCCGGAAGCGGTGGTCTGCTCTGCTTCGAGCTGCTGAATGACGATGCGATCTTCGAGGGGCTTGATAGAGATCGACATGTGGACCTCTCCTTTGCGTAATAGACCTGTGGGTGTACGGGCCATACAACGCGTCCTCCGGGCGTCGTCGCGGGTGTCGACCGGAAGCAGCTGATGGCTTGCGCACTCGGATTTAGCACTCTCGGCTTCCGAGTGCTGATGCCTCCACTTTAGGAACATTTCTGGCACTCGGTCAAGATGAGTGCCAATTGTTCGCCTTGAGCGTGCTTCACCCCATCGCGCACGCTCGTCATGTCTGCCGCACACGTTGCACCTGGCTCCCACATATTCGTGACAAGCTGGAGGCATGGCATCCACCAACAAACCGGACTCGATCACGTCTGACCCTACGGAGCCCATCGCGGCCGCTTTCACGCCTGAAGGCCAGGAGCTGCTCGCCCAGCTCTCCCCTGACCAGGCCGCGACCAAGAAGCTCGCAACCGACCTGACCCTGACCCTACGCAAAGCCGGGCATTCAGCGGAGGCAGTCGCCGCCGTCGTGCATCAGCTTGAGCTGCGGTTCAAGGCGCGCGGCAAGTTCGGGCCGTTCGCTGAGCGGATGATTCTCACGCAGGCAGGCCTCGAACAGGCAACCCGCCTGCCTGTTGCCGCGCGACACGCGGGCCGGATGCGCGATGCCGGTGTGCGGCACGTCGCTGACCTCGGTTGCGGCCTGGGTGCGGATGCGATGGCGATGGCGGCGCTGGGTATCGATGTGACCGCGGTTGAAGCGGATGAGGTCACGGCGGCCGCGGCGACAGTGAACACAGCGCCTTTCCCTAATGTCACGGTGGTGCATGGGCTCGCGGAAGATGTTGATTTTTCTGCCGCCGATGCGGTGTGGATGGATCCTGCACGTCGCGAAAGCACGACCTCCGGCACCAAGCGGCGCTGGGATCCGGAGGCGTTCTCTCCCCCGTTGTCATTCGTTGAAGAGATCGCTGACCGCGGGCTTCCCATGGGTGTGAAGCTTGGCCCTGGGATCCCGCACGAGTCGGTTCCGAACACTGCGGAGGCGCAGTGGGTTGAACACGACGGCAGCGTGGTCGAAGCCACGCTCTGGTTTAACGCGGCAAGGCGGCCCGAGGTTCGGCGCGCGGCGCTGGTCATCAAGGATGACCAGGTTACGGAGCTCACCTCGAGTGCGGCTCACCCCGATCAGGACCCGGACGCGCTCGCCCTAGGAGCCAACGTTCCCGTCCTCCCACATGACAGCAACCTGACAAACCCCGAAACGTACGCAACGTATCTTCACGAGCCAGCCGGCGCCGTGATCCGTGCCGGCCTCGTAGCCGACCTCGCAGAACAACTCAACGCAACCGGGCTCGACCCGCACATCGCCTACCTCACCGGCACCACACCATCGACCACGCCGCTGGCAACCAGCTACCGCATCGACATGGTGATGCCCTACAAAATCAAAGCCCTGCGCTCATGGGTGCGTAACATCCGCATCGGGCAGCTGATCATCAAAAAACGCGGACTCGACGTCACGCCAGAAGAGCTACGCAAGATTCTGCTCGGCAAAGGCCACGGCGACGGCACCGCAACGCTGATCCTCACACGCATCGGGAAGCAACGTGTCGTGTTCGGATGTGAGATCACGCCCGGTTCCGCCGTATGATCAACTAATTGCAGTATGACCGATGCGAGGAGACCCATGGGCATCGAATTCACACCTTCAAAGCCCTCGACCCTTGGGATCGAATGGGAGATCGCGCTCGTAGACCGCGACACCGGCGACCTCCGCCCGGAGGCTCCCCGCATCCTTGACGAGCTCGAAAAGCAGAATCGCATCACTCACCCCGACGGCGCGCCGCGGCTCACGCGTGAACTGCTGCAGAACACGGTGGAATGCGTCACCGGCGTGCATAACAAGGTTGCCGATGCGGTTGCGGACCTCGCTTCCACGGCCCGCGATGTGAGCGATATTTTGGATCCGCTCAACACGTCCCTCTACTGCGCCGGCTCCCACCCGTTCGCGGAGCCGACGCTGCAAGAGGTTTCAGACAAGGACCGCTACGCGACCCTGATCGACCGAACCCAGTGGTGGGGCCGGCAGATGGTTATCTACGGCGTGCACGTCCACGTGGGCATCGACCACCGGGACAAGGCCTTGCCGATTGTTGACGGGCTCATCAACAAGCAACCGCACCTGTTGGCGTTGACGTCGTCCTCGCCGTTCTGGGGCGGGACTGACACGGGCTACGGTTCGCAGCGTTCGCTCATGTTCCAGCAGCTTCCGACCGCGGGCTTGCCGTTCCACTTCTCCAAGTGGTTCGAATACGAGTCATACGTTGCAGACATGCTCCACACCGGTGTGGTGGATGTTTTGGATGAGATCCGTTGGGATGCTCGCCCGGTGCCTAAGTACGGCACGGTTGAGATGCGGATTTGTGACGGGCTGCCTGACTTGGATGACATCGCCGCGGTCGCCGCGTACACGCAATGCCTCGTGACCGAAATGTCTGACATGTTGGACTCCGGCTGGAGCATTCCGGTCATGACGCCATGGTTCCGCGTCGAAAACAAGTGGCGTGCGGCCCGTTACGGCCGCGAGGCCATCATCATCGTGAACTCCGCTGGCGACGAACTGCTAGTGACCGACCACATCGCACAGGACGTCGAACGCCTCACCCCAATCGCTGAACGCCTCGGTTGCGCTGAGGAACTCAACCACATCATGACGATGATGCAGCAGCCATGCGAATACGAACGGCAACGCAACGTGGCCGAGGCCCACGGCGGCGACTTGGCCGCGGTTGTCAAGGACAACTCGGAACGACTGCACGCCTCACTTGACCGCTAACGTATTTACATAGAGACCGTATTTACATAGACACAGTGCTGACGGGTAGCGAGGTGTCGGTTCCGAAGTCGGTTCCGGTTGGTTCTACCCCGTCCATCACGAGTTGAGCGCCGAGCGCGGCGATCATCGCGCCGTTGTCGGTGCACAGGGAGAACGGCGGGATCCGCAGCTCGATACCCGCGGAAGCGCAGCGTGCGGCGAGCAGTTCACGCAAACGGGAATTCGCTGCGACGCCTCCTCCCAAAAGCAGGGTTGTGAGGCCGTGTTCGCGGCACGCCATCACCGCTTTGGACGTGATGACGTCCACGACTGCTTCCTGGAATGAGGCGCACACGTCCTCGATCACGAGCTCTTCGCCGGCGGCTTCGCAGTGCTCAACATAGCGCGCCACAGCGGTCTTGAGGCCAGAGAAGCTGAAGTCATAGCGGCGCGGGCCCGGCTCTTCGGCGGTGCCCATGAACTTGCCGGTCGTGAGCCCGCGCGGGAAACGGATCGCTTTCCGGTTGCCTTGCGCAGCGAGCTTGTCGATGACCGGCCCGCCCGGATAGCTCAACCCCAGCAGGCGGGCGACCTTATCGTAGGCCTCCCCCGCGGCGTCATCGATCGTTGACCCGAGCATCGTGATGTCAGAGGTCAAGGAATCCACTTTGAGGATCTCCGTGTGACCACCCGAAACCAGAACCGCGCCCAGATTCGGTGGTAGCTCTCCACCGTCGAGCACACCAACGCCGACGTGCGCAACCAAATGGTTGACCGCGTACAGTGGCTTCCCCGTGGCCAACGCAAGAGCCTTCGCGGCGGAAACACCCACCATCAACGCACCCGCCAGGCCAGGCCCAGCGGTCACAGCGATCGCATCCACGTCATCGAGCGTAAGTTCCGCGGTCTCCAACGCTGAACGTAACGTCGGGACCATCGCCTCAACATGCGCGCGCGAGGCGATCTCCGGGATCACGCCACCGAAACGCACGTGCTCATCCACCGAGGACGCCACGGCGTTAGCGAGCAACGTGGTTCCACGGACAATGCCGACGCCCGTCTCGTCACAGCTGGTTTCGATGCCCAAAACGACGGGTGCCGCGTCCACCGATTCGCGTACGGCCTCAACACTCACGGCGCTCATACCTTCCCTCGGATGTCTTTCTGCATAATCACGGCGTCTTCGCCCGCGCTGGGCGCACCGGCTGGGCTAAGTGCGTCGGGCGCGGCGGGCGCTCCACCTGGATAATATCCGCGGCGGCGTGCGATCTCCTCAAACTCGTTGCGCTGATACAGCTCGATGGCGCGCTCATTCGAAGCACGGACCTCAAGCATCATGTGGGTCGCGCCCCAGTCACGCGCCCGGGACTCCATGAGCCACATCAGATACCGCGCGACCCCGCGGCCAGAATGCTCAGGCACCACGCCGATCGTCTGAACGTCCGCGATATGCGGGCTGTATTGCAGGCCCGCATACGCGATCAGCTCGCCTGTTTCCGCCTCGGCCTCCTCGCCGCCAGACTCGACGCCTGAGACCTGCTCGGCCACGCCCCAGTATTGCCGCCATTCAGGGTGGGAAAGTTCCTCCCGCATCATGCGTTCATCCCAGCGATCCAGCGGGAAAAGTTCGGCTTCGAGCGGCGTGAGTTCCTCGACGTCGGCCGCGTCCAGCTGGCGCACGACGTACCCTTTCGGGGCCCGCGCAAGCTCAGCTTCGGTAGCGGGAGCTAAGTCGGTGCTCATCGTTGGCGGCCTTGCATCGCGGCCGGGACCACCGCATCGGACTCCCTCAGGTACCGAGCAACGGGCGGGTCAGTTGGCATGCCGGCGGCGTGCCAGGCCCGGGCCAAATACGATGCGGAAACCGGCGTGGTTTCGGTGCCAGTGAGAACAGGAATCGCGGCCTCAGCGAGCTCTTCAGCGCGAACGCTCACGCCAGCACCGCCCACCGGGTAATCGACTGGAAGCTCGCCAGGCTTGGTCACGTGCGGACCATCGATGCGGGCACCGTTGCGTGCATAGCTCGCCCAGTACAGCTCACGACGGCGGGCATCCAGCGCCGCTGTCAGCACGGGTTCCGCTGCGCCCGGCTCATCCCCTGCCGCGGCGTCAGCGGCATCGGCAGTTGCATCAGGATCCGAGGCAATGCCGCTTTCGGCGAGTAGCTGCGCGGCGAGGCCGTCGAGCGAGCAGATGCCGTAGGCGTCAACACCCCACGCGAACGCGAGGCTCTGCCCTGCGGCGATCCCAACCCGCAGGCCAGTGAATGGCCCAGGGCCTTCGCCCACCAGGACCGCGTCGGGACGATCCCACCCGGCCTCAGCAAGCAGGCGTTCGCACACCGGGATGAGGTCTTCGGCGTGTCGGGTCGTGGAATCGGTCTCGTGTTCCGCGACCACCTCAACGCCGGCGCCGTTCGAATCCCCGCTGCCCACGGTCACGCACGCGACCGAAACCACCGAGGACGTATCCAACGCAAGAATCTTCTGAACACCGTCGCGCATCTCAGCCCTCCTGCTTAGCGTCTTCTTGGGACTCGACCACATCGGCGACGTCAACGAACCCGGCGAGCGCGGCTCGCAACCCCTCAGCGGCCGCATCGTTCCAGCGCGGGCCAACCCAACGCAGCGTCACGATGCGGGGTGCCGCGGCCTCTTCTTCGTCTTCGATTTCCCATGGCGCAGGGGCGTCGCCGTTCGGCTCCGCTGCTGCCTCTTCTGCCGCCCCGCCCCCGATCGGGCGTTCGAGCATGATCTCCAGGCGGGATTCTGAGAGCCCCTCGGCGCGGTCGCGTCCCCATTCGACCACGGTCACGGATTCGTCCACGGTATCGATGAGGTCGAGGTCCTCAAGTTCCTCAGCTGAGCCCAGCCGGTAGGCGTCCACGTGCACCAGCGCTGGCCCGTCGGTCAACGATGGATGGATACGGGACAGCACAAACGTTGGCGATGTGATGCCCTCACGTACGCCGAGGCCTTCACCGAGCCCCTGCGTGAAAGTCGTTTTGCCGGCGCCGAGCTCGCCCGTCAGGATCAGAACGTCTCCTGCGTGTAACTCCCCGGCGAGCGCGCGGGCGAAGCGCTGCATTGCCGACGGAGTGTCAATCGTCAACGACAGCGGGCTGTCAGCTGCGCTACCGTGCGATTCGCCGCCACCTGCAGCTCCACCCCGAACCATCCGGCGCGGGACGCGGTCAGAGATCCGCGTGACCGTCTCGTAGTTGATGGTGAGGGAGGCCTCGGACCATTCCTCAACGGCAGGCTCGCCCCGCTCAGGGTCACCGAAAACCACGGCATCCTCACCCAAGAAATCGGCCGGCTCCGCGTCGGGCCCCAGGTCGATCACGAACTGATCCATCGCGATCCGGCCCACCACCGGATACCGGACACCATCAATGCTCACGTGGGTGCCTTCAGCAATCCGCGGGATGCCATCCGCGTACCCCACGGGAACCAGCCCCAGCGTCGTCGGCTGTTCGGCATGCCACCGCAAGCCATAAGACACGCCCTGGCCCGCATCCACCCGCTTGGCCCCAGCAACGTGCGCAACCAGACGCATGGCCGGCCGCAAACCCAAATCCGCTGAGGTCTTGCCCTCGAACGGCGACAGCCCGTACAGACCCAAACCGACCCGGACCATGTCATACATCGCGTCCGTGCGGGCAAACACCGTAGGGGTGTTCGCGATGTGCCGCACTTCAGGTTCGAGCCCGGCCTCAGCCACCACGGCGAGTGCGTCCTCGAATGCGCGCGTCTGGGCATCGTTCGCGGGATGCTCCGGCTCATCGCCCATCGCGTAGTGCGAGAAAACCCCCACGACGCGGACGTCGCCTGCGCGCTCCGCCGCGGCCGCACGCTCAACAAACTGTGGCCACTGCGACGCCGTGCAACCGTTGCGACCCAAGCCCGTGTCGATCTTGAGGTGAATCCGCGCCACACGACCCACCGCGTGCGACGCCTCGATCACCCGTTCCAGCTCCCAACCGGACACCCCAATATCGATGCCGTGGGCAACCGCCGCTTCAAAATCGGTGTCCGATGTGTGCAACCAGCACAGCGCAGGCGCATCGATCCCCGCGGTACGCAGCTCCAAAGCCTCACTCACATGAGCAGTGCCAACCCACGTGGCACCCGCCTCCAACGCTGCCTGAGCACACGCGACCGCGCCATGCCCATAAGCCTGCGCCTTCACAATCGCCATGATGTGCGCGGCACCCACGAGTTCACGAACACGCGCGACATTGGCCGCCAATGCACCCAAATCGACCTCAGCGCACCGTTCAGGTGCAGCCGCAACCGCATCGTGCGCATGCAACCATTGCGTCGCCGACGTCGAGGCCACGGCGGCGTCGCCTAACACATCAACGCCGGCAGGGGAAGAAAAACTGTGGGAAGACACCCTTCTAGCCTAGACCTTCGCCAGCACTACGCCGCGCTTTGCGACCTAGCGCCTAAGATCATAGGTAGCCAACCGTGAAGGAGACCATTCGTGCAAAACGAAGCACAACCGCGGAAGATTTCGGTGATCGGCGCCGGATATTTAGGGGCCACACACGCTGCGTGCATGGCGGAGCTCGGCTTCGACGTTGTTGGTGTTGATGTTGATCCTGAACGTGTTGAACGTCTCAACGCCGGGATCCTTCCGTTCCACGAGCCAGGCCTGGACGAGATGCTGGAACGTCACGTTCGTGATGGCCGCTTGCGTTTCACGACGGATTATCAAGAGGTGGCCGATGCGGATGTTCACTTCATCGGTGTGGGCACCCCGCAGCGGGAAAACGATCACGGCGCTGACATGCGGTACGTCGATGCGGCGATCGATTCGTTGGGTGCCGTGGTTTCGAAAGACACACTGATCGCGGGTAAGTCCACGGTCCCGGTGGGTACCGCGGCGCGGCTCGCTAAACGGTTGAAAAAGCTCGTTTCTAAGCGTGGCCTGGATATCAACGCTGAGCTGTGCTGGAACCCTGAGTTTCTGCGTGAAGGGTTCGCGGTTGAAGACACGCTAACCCCGGACCGGTTCGTGTTCGGCGTGCAGTCCCAGCGGGCCGAGGACATCCTGCGGGCCGTGTACGCGAAGCCGCTCGCCGACGGTACCCCGCTCGTCGTCACGGACTTTGAAACGGCGGAGCTTGTGAAGGTTGCCGCGAACGCCTTCCTGGCGACCAAGATCTCTTTTATCAACGCGTTCTCAGAAATCACCGAGACCGTGGGCGGCGATATCAAGACACTCGCAGACGCGATCGGCATGGACCCGCGCATCGGGCGGAAGTTCCTCAACGCCGGCATCGGCTTCGGTGGCGGTTGCCTGCCTAAAGACATTCGCGCGTTGCAGGCCCGGGTATCTGAGCTCGGCTTGCCGCACACGATGCGTTTCCTCGACCACATGGACGAGATCAACCTCCGCCGCCGCGAACGCGCGATCTACCTCGCGGAGCGTGCGGTGGGTGGGGATTTGCACGGTGCGCGCGTCGCGGTTCTGGGTGCGGCATTCAAGCCGAACTCGGACGATGTGCGTGACTCCCCCGCCTTGGATGTTGCGGCACGCTTGTACTCCTCCGGCGCGGACGTGTCCGTCTACGATCCGCAGGGCATGAAGAACGCGGCCAAGCGGTTCCCACGCTTACGGTACGCGGAATCTGCCGAGGACGCGGCAAGTGGCGCCAACGTCGTGTTGCTATTGACCGAATGGGACGAGTTCAAGAACCTCGACCCGGCTGCATTCGGTGAGGTTGTTGCGGATCGTTACATGATCGATGGCCGCAACGTACTTGATCCGCAAGCATGGACTTCCGCAGGGTGGACCCTTGACCGCATGGGCCACAAGCCGGACCACAGCTGAATGCACACGCGCCGGCTGAACGCACGATAGAAACAGGCAAGGACCTACATGACTGGTTTCGACGTCAACACTGTTCGCAGTGACTTCCCAATCCTGAACCGCACGGCTGCGGATGGCTCGCCCTTGATCTATTTCGATTCGGGCGCCACCTCGCAGCGCCCGCAACAGGTCATGGACGCCGAAACCTCGTTCGTGCTGGGTTCCAATGCGGCTGTTAAGCGTGGCGCGCATCGGCTCGCTGAAGCGGCGACGGATGCGTACGAAGGTGCGCGGGAGACAATCGCGGAGTTCATCGGCGCGGCCTCGGCCAGCGAAGTCGTCTTCACCAAGAACGCGACGGAAGCGCTGAACCTGGTGGCCTATGCCCTGGGCAACGGCGATGACACGACCCCCAAGCGGCTCCGCGTTGGTGCGGACGACGAGATCCTCATCACCGAGATGGAGCACCACGCGAACCTGGTTCCGTGGCAAGAACTCGCCCGCCGCACCGGCGCGACCTTGCGCTGGATCCCGCTCACGGATGATTTCCAGCTCGACCTCACCGAGCTGGACACGCTGCTCAACGAGCGAACTAAAGTGGTTGCGTTCACCCACCAGTCCAACGTGACCGGAACCATCAACCCCGTGGACACCTTGGTCGAAGCCGCGAAGAAGGTCGGCGCGCTCACGGTGCTCGATGCGTGCCAGTCGGTACCGCATATGCCTGTCGATGTGCAGAAGCTCGACGTCGATTTCCTCGCGTTCTCCGGCCACAAGATGCTCGCCCCAACCGGCATCGGCGTTCTGTGGGGCCGCTACAAACTGCTCAAGGACCTGCCCCCGTTCATGCTCGGCGGCTCGATGATCGAAATCGTCACGATGGAACACACGACCTACGCCGAACCTCCAGCACGCTTCGAAGCCGGGACGCCACCGACATCGCAAGCCGTAGCGCTCGCCGCCGCGTGCGATTACCTCACCGAGCTCGGCATGGACAACGTCGCCGCGCATCAGGCGCGACTCGTTGAGCGCGCCATCACGGGTCTCAGCCGCATCGACGGCGTCCGCATCATCGGGCCAGGGCTCAATAGCACCGCTACTGAGCGTACCGGCGCTGTTGCTTTCACCATCGACGGCCTACATCCACACGACGTGGGCCAGGTCCTCGATTCTCAAGGCGTGCTCGTGCGCGTGGGGCATCACTGCGCGTGGCCGCTGCACCGCCGCTACGGGATCCACGGGAGCACGCGCGCAAGCTTCAGCGTCTACAACACTGAAGCTGAAGTGGACGCGTTCGTCGAGGCCGTCCAGAAAACCATCGACTACTTCAACAGTTTCCGGTGACCATGAACCTCAACACGCTGTATTCAGAGCTCATTTTCGAACACGATAAGCACCCCAAACACGCGGGTCTGCGCGAGCCTTTCGACGCCGACGTCCACCACGTCAACCCCGTGTGTGGCGACGAGGTTCAGTTGCGTTTGAAACTCTCCGAAGACGGCTCGACGGTCGAGGACATCTCTTACGACGCCGCGGGTTGCGCGATGAGCCGCGCATCCGTTTCGATGATGGCTGACTTGTTCATCGGCGAGCCGATCAGCGAGGTTGAAGCGATGATCGCCCACTTCGATGAGGTACTCCACTCCCGCGGGAAGGTTGAGGCTGACGAGGAGATCGTCGGCGATGCCGTGGCCCTCGCGGGCGCCGCGAAGTTCCCTAACCGGGTCAAGTGCGTTCTGATGAGCTGGAAAGCGTTCCAAGCCGCCTACGCCGAAGCGCTGTTGTTCCGCGAACAGTAACCGGCAGATTGAGCAGCTGTAGATGATCAGCTGTCGATGCTGTAGGTCACCCCGTGCAAGACGGCCGCTGCTGCGCACAATTCGGCAATCCGGTCCTGTGACAGCTCGATGCCGCTGCTGAGGGCACGGGCCGCGTGGGTTGCGAGCATCGCACCCACCACGCCAGCGAGTTTGTCACCCGAGCCCGCGCGAGCCAGCGTCGGCGCCGCCGATGCCGCTACGAAAACTGGACCATCTGGGGCAGCAACCACTGTTGCTGATCCCTTCAATAACACCACCGCATTGACCGCTGAGGCTAGATCGTATGCTGCCTCCAAAGGATCCTGAAGTGGATCCCAAGTTGGCACACCTAAACGCTGGGCCAGGGCCGCGAATTCGCCCGCATGTGGGGTGAGCACATAGTCCCGATTTACAGCTTTGATAGGCGTCCCATCCCCTCGGGAGGCTAGCAACGATTCCGGTTCCCACAGCGACAAGGCTGAAGCATCCACGACCACCGGACATTGGCTGTTCTTCATCACGGCCACTGCTGGTTCACAATCCTCCGGCTCCGTGCCAATACCCGGCCCCACAACCCAGGCAGTTGCCTTCTGCGCGGCAGCCGGCCAAGCAGAAGATAATAACTCTGCACGGTCAACATTGACCACCTCGGGCAAAGCCTGCACCACACTGGCACCGGTCTCTCCACGACCAGCGGTCACCAGCATCCCCACCCCGCCGCGACCAGCATCGTGTTGGCCTACCGCGGCAGCTGCCGTAGAACATAGCACCGCTGCCCCCGGATAAGCCGGTGACCCTGCAAGCACCCCGAGCACTCCACGCGAATATTTATGATCCCCCGCACGCGGTGCAAGTAGCTGAGCATCCGCTTCCTGGGGAGTCACCAAAAGCGGCATCGGACCCGAGGACAGCCAAGTTTTCAAACCCATCTCTACCAGGTACACATCGCCGGTTTTCTCCCGCCCTGCACCCACCACAAGCCCGCGTTTCAGTGCACCGAAAGTCACTGTCAGGTGGGCGCTTGGAACCAGCTCATCTGCAGATCCGGTCAACGTGTTCAGCCCCGATGGGCAGTCAACAGCGATAACCAGTGCCTTTAGTTCATCCCCGACCACAGCCCATTTTTGGGTCTCTTCATCCCAGCCAGGAATCCACATCCCACCTTGAGCTCCAATGCCCAGGACCGCATCAACGATCACATCCGCTTTCCTAAGCAGCGCCCAAACATCCAGCTCCTCAACAGTGACCGGCAATTGCCCACCTGCTTGAGGGACCACCTGCTCCTGTGCCGTTGCTGCACATAACTGCCAACGCGATGCCCGCTCAAAAACAGTGCCCGGCAATGGCCCACCTGCTTGAGTGACCAGCAGCTCAACCCCGGCATCCCGAGCTGCAGCCGCGGCGCGCTCATGCCAACGGTCCGCAACCATGACAGCCACGCATAGCGCTCCGCGGCGGGCCAGACCCGCCAAAGCATAGAGTCCATCACCACCGTTATTCCCCGGGCCAATCAAACCCACGATGAGCGCCCCACGCAAAGAGGACACCGGGCTGTATCCCGCGGCAGGACTGTATCCCGTGCCAGCACCTATGCCGCCGGAATAGATCTCAGCCACAGATGTGGGAGCAGGGACGATCGGCTCCCCTAGCGCGGGCCGCCGCGTCACAGCCCTGGCGATGTGCACCACCAACCCGTGGGCGGCCTGACGCATCAAACGATCCGGATCCCCCGCTGCCTCACATGCGGCAAGCATGGGCGCCTCCGCCGCACGAATCTGATCCGGGGTGAACAAAAGATGCATCGCGATACCTGATTTCTCGTCTTGGTGACTTCTAGCCTTCAGCGATCACATACGCGATCGCAACATCGCCATCGTGGGTCAATGAAACATGCCAACGCTTAATGCCGAGCTGGTCCGCGACCGCCTTCACACTGCCGCGGATGGCTAGCTCCGGGGCACCAGATTCAAGCGTACACACCTCGCAGTCATGCCACACCATCCCGCCCGGGGAACCCAACGCTTTCGCGACCGCTTCCTTGGCGGCGAAACGCGCCGCGAGGGAACGCGTACGCACCTGACGCTCCTCGGGGCAAAACAAGCGCTCAACCAAAGCTGGGGTCCGCTCAATCAGCTTTTCGAAACGCGGAACGTCCACAACGTCAACACCGATGCCCACAATCATGCTTCGATGCTATCGCTCTTGATGTGCAGGTGCTCACCTGCCGAAAGTACGTGAGAACTACCAGTCGTATAAGTGTTATTCACCTACTGCTAACCTTCGCTGGTTTAATGCAGAGAATGAACCAGTTCAAAGTCCGTAAAGCTGTCTTCCCTGTGGCCGGCCTTGGAACCCGTTTCCTGCCAGCCACGAAAGCGATGCCCAAAGAGATGCTGCCGGTCGTCGACCGCCCTGCCATCCAATACGTCGTCGAAGAAGCAGTCAACGCGGGACTCGATGACCTCCTCATGATCACCGGCGCACCCAAACGCTCCCTCGAGGACCACTTCGACGCTTCCCCATACCTCGAAGAACAGCTTGAAAAAGCCGGCAAAAAGAAACTCCTCAAAGCAGTCCAGCACGCAACCGAGCTCGGCGATGTCCACTACATCCGCCAGGGCGAACCCAAAGGCCTCGGCCACGCTGTCGGCCGCGCTGCGGGCCACGTAGGCGATGAGCCGTTCGCTGTCCTGCTCGGCGACGACCTCATCGAAGAATCCTCGACCCTGTTGAGCGACATGATCGACGTTCAACAGCGCGTTGGAGGCTCAGTCATCGCCCTCATGGAAGTCGACCCCGCCGAGATATCCTCCTACGGTTGCGCAGCAGTGGAAACCGTCGAAGACGAAAACTTCGTTCGCGTGACCGACCTCATCGAGAAGCCTGCAGTCGAGGACGCCCCGTCCAACCTCGCAGTGATCGGCCGCTACGTCCTCCACCCAGCCGTGTTCGATGTCCTCGAGCGCACCGCCCCCGGCCGCGGCGGAGAAATCCAGCTGACCGACGCCCTACTTGAGCTCGCCGCGATGCCAGCGGAAGACGGCGGCGGCGTCACCGCGGTCATCTTCCGCGGCCGCCGCTACGACACCGGCGACAAACTCTCCTACCTCAAAGCCGTGATCGAACTCGCGTGCCAACGCGAAGACCTCGGGCCAGATCTACGCGAATGGCTCAACGAATTCACGGCTTCCTAAAAGGCGTCCTAAAGACAACTAACCCCGCACCAGAGCCGGCCGCGTAGCCTACGTGGCCGGCTCTCGCGTATCCAATAGATTCGGCGGCCTACGGCGCTGATACGTCACCAAGAACAGACCCACGACCATCACAGCGCCCGCAATCAAAACCTCAGCACCGAGCGGCTCATGCAAAACCAGCGCGCCCATCGCCACCCCAATCACCGGAACCGCAGTCGACAACGGCGCGATCCGATCCGCACCATACTGCGTAATCAAGAACGTCCAAATACCCGTCGCAACCGCCGAGGACATCAAACCCAAATACAACACAGCCAACACGACAGTCACCGCGTCCGGGCCCCACAAAGAAGACACACCCGCCCACGTCGCCTGCGGACCATCCACAATCAGCGCCAGCACCAGCATCGGAATCGGAACAGCAACCGCCATCCACAACGCCAACGCGAACGGCTCACGGCACCGAACCCGCCCCGCAAGAATGTTGCCGAACGCCCACGCCAAACCGCTCAAGACACAAATCACGACGCCCGCCACGGGAGCCGAACCGCCCCGACCAGCACCAATCACCACCAGCGCTGCCACACACAACAGCAGCCCCACCGCGACCCGCATCGTAGGCCGAATCCTGAACAGCAACGCACTCAAAATCACAGTGAGCGGCGCCGAAGACTGAATCACCAACGACGCGAGCCCCGAGGAAAGCCCCACCCGCATCGACAAGAACAACAAGCCGAACTCAAGCGAACCCATCAACGTCCCATAACCGATGATGACCCACCACGAAACCTTCGGCTTAGGAACCACGGCGAGCGCGATGATCGCCAACGGCAAGAACCGCAACGCCACCAACAGATACGGGCTCATATGCTCCATCGCGGCATTGGCCACAACGAACTGGGTACCCCAAATGACGATGCACAACGCAGCCGCAACGGCATGAAGACGAGACACTGTTGCCTTCTCCTACAAACCGTTCACGCACCCACCGCCCGGCGTTATGTTAATGCACGCAACATTGAGTTAGTGGCAGTGGGCGCGTGAAACGCAACGTTTATTCGACGGTCACCGACTTCGCGAGGTTGCGAGGCTGATCAACATCGAGCCCCTTAGCCGCGGCCAACTCCATAGCGAAAATCTGGAGCGGAACGACCGTCAAAAGCGGAGCGAGCAACGCCTTGGTCTCCGGGACACGGAAAACCCACTCAGCGTAATTGCCGACCGCTTCGTCGCCTTCCTCAGCGATCACAAGCGTCTGCGCGCCGCGAGCACGGACCTCCTGAATGTTGGAGACCACCTTCGAATGCATCGAATGGCGACCCGACGGCGAAGGCACAACCACGAACACCGGCTGGCCCTCTTCGATCAGAGCGATCGGGCCGTGCTTGAGCTCGCCAGCCGCGAAGCCTTCAGCGTGGATGTAGGCAAGCTCCTTGAGCTTAAGCGCGCCCTCCATCGCAACCGGGTAACCCACGTGGCGGCCCAAGAACAGCACCGCTTCAGTCTCAGCCATGCTGCGCGCCAGATCGCGGATCCGATCCTTCTGCTCAAGGATGCGCTCGATCTTCGCAGGGATCTCCGCCATATCGGCCAGCAGGTCAGCGACCTCGCCAGAGAACATGTTGCCCCGCAGCTGCGCCAAATACAGGCCCAAAAGATAGGTTGCAGCGATCTGCGCGAGGAACGCCTTCGTCGACGCCACCGCGATCTCGGGGCCAGCATGCGTGTACAGAACCGCATCCGATTCACGCGGAATCGACGAACCGTTCGTGTTACAGATCGCGAGCGTGCGCGCGCCCTGCTCCTTCGCGTAGCGCAGCGCCATGAGCGTATCCATCGTCTCGCCGGACTGCGAGATCGTCACGATCAACGTCGTCGGGGTGACGATCGGATCGCGGTAACGGAACTCGTGAGAAAGCTCGACCTCCACCGGGATGCGGCACCAGTGTTCAATCGCGTACTTAGCGACCTGCCCCGCATACGCCGAGGTACCGCACGCGAGCACAATGATCTTATCGACGTTCCTCAGCTCAGCCTCATCGATACGCAACTCATCGAGCTTCAAATGCCCGCGGGCATCCGTACGGCCCAGCAACGTGTTCGCAACCGCTTCCGGCTGATCGAAAATCTCCTTGGCCATGAATGATTCGAAGCCATCCTTCGACGCCGCCGCGGCATCCCAGTCAACCGTGAACTCGGTACCTTCAGCAGGGTTGCCCGAGAAGTCCGTGATCTCGTGGCTCGTCGGAGTGATCGTGACAACCTGGTCCTGGTCCAGTTCAACCGCGCGCTTCGTGAAGTCGATAAAGCCCGAAACATCAGAGCCCAGGAAGTTCTCACCCTCGCCCAGACCCACCACGAGCGGTGAGTTCCTGCGAGCCGCAACCACAACACCCGGGTGCTCCGCGTGAATCGCGAGCAGAGTGAACGCTCCCTCGAGGCGCGAGGCCGTCATCTGCATAGCCTTCGTGAGGTCACCACCGGCCTGATTCCGGTACACATCGCCCAAAAGCACCGCGGCAACCTCGGTGTCGGTCTCCGACTTAAAGCTGTGCCCCGCATCGAGCAGGTTCTTCTTCAACGAATCAAAGTTCTCGATGATCCCGTTATGGATCACCGCAAGGCGCCCCTCATCCGCCGCGTGTGGGTGTGCGTTGACATCGCTCGGGCCACCGTGGGTGGCCCAGCGAGTGTGGCCAATGCCAGTGCCCGATGCGGGCAACGGATCCGCTTCAAGCTCAGCCAAGAGGTTGCCCAGCTTGCCAGCCTTCTTCCGGTATTCGACAACATCGCCGGCGTCTACAGCGACACCTGCGGAGTCATAGCCCCGGTATTCCAAACGTTTGAGCCCCTCAAGTACCACCTCGAGTGCATCATGTTTGCCGTTGTGTTCCGGCCCAGGGCCTGTATATCCGATAATTCCGCACATGACAAAAAATTTATCACCTCTCCCCTCACTGGATGAGCCACACGGCGGTTTGAGCAACGTCGCGAGATGGGCACTCGGCGGACTGAGCCACATGGAGAAATGTGCCATTCGGCCGTTCAACACGCGTGCCCTAAAGATGACACAATGAAGAGGATGACCACCCCTGAGGACCTCATTGACGAAGCGCTAGACGACGGCGCACTAAACAAAAGCGCCAACGCCGCAAACCTCGAACACAGCGAGAGCACCGGCGGCCGCTCTCCGTTCGTTGGGCTTGACCGTGCCACCTGGGCACGCCTAGCCCACACCATGGAGCAGCCTTTCAGCGCTGAAGACGTCGAACGCCTCAACGCGCTCGGCGACCGCCTCGACCAAGACGAAATCCGGGAAGTCTATCTGCCGCTGTCCCGCCTGCTGTCCCTCTACGTCGAAGGTGCCGCCGCAACACACTCGGCAACCAACAGGTTCCTCGGCGAACACTTCCGCCGCACCCCATTCGTCATCGGAGTCGCGGGGTCCGTCGCTGTCGGGAAATCAACCACCTCACGCGTGCTCCGCGAGCTCTTGAGCCTCTGGCCGGGCACCCCTAAAGTTCAGCTCGTGACCACCGACGGGTTCCTCTACCCCAACGAAGAGCTCATCCGCCGCGGCATCATGGACCGCAAAGGCTTCCCAGAGTCCTACGACCAGCGCGCACTCACGCGCTTCATCACCGAAGTGAAATCCGGGGTGCCCAACGTCAAGGTCCCCACCTACTCGCACCACTTCTACAACATCGTGCCGGGCGAATACACGATCGTAGACCAGCCCGATGTGCTGATCGTCGAAGGCCTCAACGTCCTCGCACCACCACGGCTACGCGGCGACGGCACCGTTGGGCTCGCCTTGAGCGACTTCTTCGACTTCTCGATCTACGTTGACGCCCGCACACGAGACATCCGCGACTGGTACATCAAACGCTTCATGCGTCTACGCACCAAAGCGTTCAGCTTGCCGGACAACTACTTCCACCGCTACTCACAGCTGACGGACGACGAAGCGATCGCGACCGCAACCAGCATCTGGACCCGGATCAACGAACCCAACCTCACCCAAAACGTGCGGCCAACCCGCGGACGAGCCCAGCTTGTGCTCACCAAAAACTCCGACCACTCAGTCCACCACATGCTCTTGCGGAAAATCTGACGCACATCACACTGTGAAAGGCACCATTTAGGGTCCCATACACAGCAAAAACACATATACTCGAGGCATGATCAAAGGCTTTAAAGACTTCATCTCCCAGGGCAACGTCATGGACCTTGCCGTGGCCGTCATCATCGGCGCCGCATTCGGCAAGGTCGTCGACGCACTCGTAGAAGCTGTGCTCATGCCAGCTATCGCGATGCTCGTGGGCACCCCGAACTTCGACGAATGGCTCGTCTTCGGTTCCATCAAGGTCGGCGTACTGCTAACCGCCATCGTGAACTTCCTGCTCATCGCAGCGGCTGTCTACTTCTGCATCGTCATGCCAATGAACAAGATGATCGAGCGCCGCAACCGCAAGCTCGGCATCGACCCGGAAGCAGAAGCTGTCGACCCACAGGTACAGCTGCTCACCGAAATCCGCGATGCCCTCAACGGCACCGCACAGGGCTCCAGTGGCGACCACGTAGCCCGCTAACCACTACCGTCTAGAGCGTCAAGCTCAACGGCTGGGGCCCGGAACCATTCACGGTTCCGGGCCCCAGCCGTTTAATATCTCCGCCGTTTATTTCTCTCTGCGCTGATCAGCGCACAGACCTAACCGAGCAGGCCTACCCCAGCGGCAGCGCCGTCTGCACCGTCTGCGCCAAGCGGCGCGCCTCATCGGTGGCCTGCTCCTCGGTAGCGGCCTCAACCATCACGCGCACCACCGGCTCAGTGCCCGATGGGCGCAACAGCACGCGGCCCGTGTCACCCAAGCGTTCCTCCGCCTCAGCCACAGCCTCCTGGATCTGTTCAGAAGATCCAACACCCGCCTTATCGACGCCGCGCACGTTGATCAGGACCTGCGGCAAAACCGTGACAGCATCGCCGAGCTCCTTGAGCGACTTACCAGTCGCGGCAACCCGCGCGGCAAGATGCAGGCCCGTGAGCACGCCATCGCCCGTCGTCGCGAATTCCTGCATAATCACGTGACCGGACTGCTCACCGCCCAGCGAATAACCGTTCTTACGCATCTCTTCGAGAACGTAGCGGTCGCCCACCGCGGTCTCAACAACGTTGATGCCGTGCTCATTCATCGCGAGCTTGAGACCCAGGTTGCTCATGACCGTAACCACCAGCGTGTCATCCTTGAGCTTGCCGGCCTCGTGCATCGCGATCGCAAGGATCGCCATCTCCTTGTCGCCATCGATCACGTTGCCCTCGTGGTCAACGGTCAAACAGCGGTCAGCGTCGCCATCGTGAGCGACACCCATATCGGCGCCGTGTTCAACAACAGCCTTCTGCAGCATCTCGAGGTGCGTCGAACCGCAGCCTTCGTTGATGTTCAAGCCATCCGGGGACGCACCGATCACCACAACCTCAGCGCCCGCCGCGCGGAACGCGTCCGGAGAACAACCAGAAGCCGCACCATGCGCCGCATCGATCACGATCTTAAGGCCGTCCAGGCGGTTCGGCAGCGTCTGCAACAGGTGCATCACGTACCGGTCTTCCGCATCAGCGAAGCGGTACACGCGGCCCACATCGCCGCCTTGCGGACGCAACGGTTCAAGCTGCATGCGGGACTCGATCGCGTCCTCAAGCGCGTCATCGAGCTTCTGCCCACCGCGTGCCAGGAACTTGATCCCGTTGTCTGGTGCCGGGTTGTGGGACGCCGAAATCATGACGCCGAAATCCGCTTCCAGGTCTGCTACCAGATACGCCGCGGCCGGGGTTGGGAGCGTGCCCGCATCGTAGACCTCAACGCCGGATGCTGAGAGCCCCGCCTCGATTGCCGCGGAGATGAAGGAGCCCGAAATGCGCGGATCCTTCGCGACGACCGCAACCGGTTTCCGGCTGCCTTCGATGTCGTTGAAGCCCAAAACCACGGACGCTGACTGAGCGAGGCTCATCGCCAGCTCCGGGGTTAGGAGTTTATTTGCTCTGCCGCGCACGCCATCGGTGCCGAATAGTCGAGTCATATCCCTATCCTACGAGTCCTGATGCTCTTAGCCGCTTCCTAACACGCAACCGCGCCGCGTGCGATGCTGTGGAAAGCATCACCCGCGGCGCGGTGAATAGTCAGGTTGCGCCTCGCTCACGCGAGTTGAGGCTTAGTCGTCCGAGTTTGAGGCGTCCGTTGCGAAACCGTCGATGAGTGGGAACTCGCCCACTGGGCCCTCGTCGGCCTCGAACACGCGGTCAGCTGAGCCCACGATCAGCGGATCCGGCGTGTAGACAACCTCAGGATCCTTACCTGGGTAATCGACCGTGTTGAGTACGTGGCGGATCGCTTCGAGGCGTGCACGCTTCTTGTCGTTGGACTTCACCACGGTCCATGGAGCGTCCCCGGTGTGGGTGTAGAAGAACATCGCCTGCTTGGCCTCGGTGTAGGCGTCCCACTTGTCGAGGGATGCGAGGTCGGTTGGCGAGAGTTTCCACTGACGCACTGGGTCGGTTCCGCGGGATGCGAAGCGGTGCAGCTGTTCTGCACGGGATACCGAGAACCACAGCTTGACCAAGCGGATGCCGGAGTTCACGAGCATGCGCTCAAGCTCTGGGGTTTCACGCATGAACTCGACGTACTGGCGTGGGGTGCAGTAACCCATGACGCGCTCAACGCCGGCGCGATTGTACCACGAGCGGTCGAACAGCACGATCTCGCCGCCGGATGGCAGATGCTGGATGTAGCGCTGGAAGTACCACTGGGTCTGTTCGACCTCGGTTGGCTTAGCGAGCGCGACGACCCGAGCGCCACGCGGGTTGAGGTGCTCGGTGAAACGCTTGATCGCACCACCCTTACCTGCGGCGTCGCGGCCTTCGAAGATGATGACGAGGCGCTCGTCGTTGTCCTGCATCCAGCGCTGCATCTTGAGCAGTTCGATCTGGAGCTTACGCTTCTCTTTTTCGTATTCGCGGCGGCCGAGCTTCTTCTCGTATGGGTAGCCCTGGCGCCATGCGTCGTCATCAAGCTCGAGCTGCGAGATGCGGTCCGAACCGGCTTCCTTGATCGGGTCGAAGCGGGTCTCGGTCTTGTCGAGCTGCTTGTAGTCCACATCGTCTGGGAACTGCTTCAGGAATTCGTCCTTTTCCTCACGGCGGTGCGTGGTACCGCTTACGGTGTACAGCGCTTCTTCGCCGTGGAGCTCGCGGTTGGATTCCGCGACCATCGGAGTCTGTTCCTTCGATGCCTCTGCTGGCTTCACGTCCTCTTTAGCCGTGTTCGCCGTGCTCTGAGCGGTTGAGTTGCTGCTGCCTTTGCGTGAGGTAGCCATGCGATTCCTTCTTCAGGGTGGATGGTGAGAATGGTGGACGCATCACTGCTTCCAACACCCCTTATTTTACGCTAAAAGTAGCCAGTTATTACTCTTCCGTAAGGTTTATCACAGCTAAAACACAGCACGATGCGGTGGCTGCTTCGCGGGGTCCGTTCGGTGGATTGCGCGGCAGCTTAAACGACGGGTGGCCCGCCCCTGAAAGGGACGAGCCACCCGTATGCACGCTCCATGTAGGAGCTGAGCGAAAATTAACGCTTCGAGTACTGTGGAGCCTTGCGCGCCTTCTTGAGACCAGCCTTCTTCGACTCGATGACGCGAGCGTCGCGGGTCAGGAAGCCAGCCTTCTTGAGCGCTGGGCGGTTGTTCTCGCGGTCAATCTCGTTGAGCGCGCGAGCGATACCGAGGCGCAGAGCACCGGCCTGGCCGGATGGGCCACCGCCGTGGATGCGAGCGATCACATCGTAAGCGCCTTCGAGCTCCAGAACGGTGAACGGATCGTTCACTTCCTGCTGGTGCAGCTTGTTCGGGAAGTACTCGGCGAGTTCACGGCCGTTGAGGGTCCACTTGCCGGAGCCTGGAACAACGCGAACGCGAGCGATCGCGCGCTTACGGCGGCCAACAGCGGAGCCAGCAACGGTCAGGTTGCGTGGGGTTGCTTCGGTTGCTTCTGCGACCGGAGCGGATTCAGTCGTGTAAGTCGAGGGAACCTGGCCCTCGGTGAGCTCTTCGTTCTGAGCCACTTTAGTCTCCTTAGAAGATATCCGTTATCGGGTGGCCCAGTGTTACTGGGAGACCTGCGTGATTTCGAAGGTCTTAGGCTGCTGAGCGGCGTGTGGGTGCTCTGCACCGCGGTACACCTTCAGCTTGGTCAGCTGCTGCTTACCCAGGCGGGTGTGAGGCAGCATGCCCTTGACAGCCTTCTCCACTGCGAGCGTCGGGTTCTTCTCCAGAAGCTCAGCGTAGTTGGTGGAGCGCAGACCGCCCGGGAAACCGGTGTGACGGTATGCGCGCTTCTGTTCGAGCTTGGCGCCGGTGAGGGCAACCTTCTCAGCGTTGATGATGATGACGTAGTCGCCCTGGTCATTGTGTGGGGCGAAAGTCGGCTTGTGCTTACCGCGCAGCAGGGTTGCGGCCTGGCTTGCGAGGCGGCCCAAAACAACGTCCTCAGCGTCGATGATGTACCAATCGCGCTCGACGTTTTCGGCCTTAGGAGAGTACGTACGCACTGTTCTTTTTGCCTTCGGTTGAATACTGGTCAGACGGTCTCGGTCTGGTTGTCGTGAGGTAACCAGGGCTCGCACCGCCGTGCGGATGATGCGCCGGCGCACACGCACTACGGGTGAGGGCCGTAGCCGGTTCGCTTACTCTCTTGCTCTGCTCACAGACCAGAGGTCCTGCAACTGGACCGTCACGTAAACAGGTGGTGTCAAGAGCGCACTGCGCAACAGCTATCTAGTCTAGCTTAAACTTCCCGCCGATGACCAACTCATGGTGATCAGTATCTCTTGACCCGGCTAAATCGCCCGGATCGCTGCACTGACGTCTCTAGGCGGGGACCTATTCCTGATCCCGGCGGGCGCGGGTCGCTTCAGCGCGAGCCGAGGCCGCATCGTCATCCGGATAGTCAACGCCCTTCAAGACCAACGCGTGCCCCGCCGCCATCTTGGTGTTAGCATCGCGCACCCGCTCCCCCAGCCGCTGCGCAGGCCAGTCCACGGGTCGCGCATCTTCGCCGACGCTGATGAGAGCGCCGACGATCGTGCGCACCATGTGGTGGCAAAACGCGTCCGCGCTCAGCCGCGCCTCAACGAAGCCCTCCGGCGAGCGCGTCACGCTGATCTCCTGGAGGTCGCGGATCGTTGAGGAGTGTTCGCGGGGCTTACAGAACGACAAGAAATCGTTGAGTCCCAAAAGGCCTTGTGCGGCCTCGTGCATCGCGGCGGGATCGAGTTCGCGCGGGTGAAAAAGAACATCGTGCCGGCGGAGCGGATTCCAACGGTGCGGTCCATCAGCGATCAGATACCGGTAGTGGCGACGCAGCGCCGAGAAGCGCGCATCAAAGCCCGGAGGAACCGCGCGGGCGGAGTCGATGATGACAGCTTGCTCCGTAGTCCGGGACAGCACGGCGTTAAGGCGACGCACCAGGGTCTCCTCAACGGGGGCCGCGTTGTCCCGCACCGTGAGTTTCGCGATCGCTTCGGGCAACAGATCACAGTGGATCATCTGCCCTATCGCATGCACACCCGCATCCGTGCGACCCGCGACCACCGTCCGCACATCCGTCCGCGTGATCGTAAACAGCGCCTCTTCGACAGCCTGCTGCACACTCGGCTGATTCGGTTGGCGGGCCCACCCGCTAAAAGGCGTGCCGTCATACGAAAGCCGAATCGCGAACCGTTGCATATCCATCAGCCCCATCCTAGCCGCGCACACGCCACCCAGACATGCCAGAGCATAAGTGAGCCCCGCATCGAACCTACGATGCGGGGCTTACTTATGCACTCATGCGCTGGTTACTGCTGTGGAGGCGCCGGCGGAGCCGGCAGGGCAGGCGGAGTCGGCGGAGCAGGCGGAGCCGGCAGCGCCTGCGGTGCGGCCTTGTTGCCTGACTGCGGCTCAGGCTCCGGTGGAGGCGGAGCAACAACTCCAGTGTTTTCAGCTGGCGGCACCGGAGGTGCCGACGGAGCAGGTGGCGCGTCGCCAGCCGGGGGCGCGGGCGGTGCAGACTAGTTGTCAGTCTGCCAGTGCAGCGCATGGCCGTGGTTCTGATCCTGCACGTATACCGGAGGATCCTGCTCGCCTCGCCGCCTTGTTCCCTTCGCCTTCGCGCCCTTTTTCTTGCGCAAAACTACGGCAAGCACCACAAGCAGAATGACAAGCACGATAACCGCGCCCGCGACTACAAACCCTACGATTGTCGGGCCGCTATAGCTGTATTCGGCGGTAGATCCCCTCAGTTCGTAGCCCTCGTCTGGCACATCGCCGCTCAGGCTGGAGAAGGCTGGGGGTTCAAGCTTCAGACGTGGGGTCGTTTCGAAGTCGGTGTGCAGATCCGCGTATTGGTTGAGTTTCACGGTACCTGTGGTCTTCTGCCATAGAGCACCTTCGCGCTGTTCTGTGATCGAAAACGAGCCGAAGCTCTTCTTGACTTTACCTACGAGCTCTTGGGTGTCCGACCCTTCCCATTTCAGGGTGAAGACCTGTTCTTCGCCCCGCTTCTCAGAGGTGATAGACCCATCGCTCGGAGCAAGTTTCTTTTCGATTTCTTCTACATCCGAGTTCAGCTACGCTACCGCTACCCCAACCTCAACTCCAAACGAAACCGCATCGCCCGCGCCCGGCTTCAGCACAGCGGTAAAGCTGGACAGCTTCGCAGACTTCTCCGCAACAGCTCGGAACCTTTTCTCGCCAGATACTTCGGCGAGTACAAGAAAGCTAGCCCCGTGAGTGAAACCTAATTCCTTTTCCTCTGATTCTTTCATTCTCGCCGGCCGGTAGGTGCCATCAGGATCGGAGACGAAAGGCATCACGCAATCAATCCACTCAGTACGCACTTTCTCTTTATCACGGGCACCAGTGCTCATTTCGTAACTGACCGCAACCCGATACCCTTCGGGTTTGATTTCAATCAACGGCCGAATCGACGTAAATCCGTGTTCGATTCGCTTCGACTCGAAGAACGGGGTCCGCGAATCCTTGAAAGAACTTTTGCCAATGTCTAGAGTTCCTCCGCGATCTTCCACGCGAAACTTTTCGAGTTCCTTCTTCGCCAGCAACTTATCTTTGATGAGTGCCTTGCCCATCCAGTCCAGCAATTGCCTGCTAGAGGCGTTCTCTTTAAGTAGAACATCCTCCCTGAGAGGCCCCTCGATCGCCCTGAACTCGACTTCAAGGCTATCTGCATTATGATCACCGGCCTTGAGCGCGTGGCTGAGAACTCCTTTGTACTCGTCAATGTCTTTGAAGGACATCTCGACCTTGATGGTCAGCTTGTCGCCCTTCTTCTTGACGCTCGTAACCTTGGTTCCCTTAGGTGCGGCCTTCTTAAGAGATTTGTCGACCTTTTTCGCGTCGAGTTTCGCGGCATCGTCGTCCTCGACCTCTACCACCGCCGTCATCGTCCGGGTGCCTTTACCCTTCGAATCCATCTTTTGCGTAGTCGAGATATCGACCGAGCAAGCAGTCAATACGAACGAGACCAAGGCCAGCAAAAGAACCAGAAAAGTCGAGCGTGGGTAGAGGCTGCGTTGGTGAAGGCCGCGTTGATGGAGGCCGCGTTGGTAGAGGTTTTGTCTAGCGACAGACCCAGTGGCATTCGGGGAGGACAGCGCGTTCATACGGAGTATCTTTCGAAAAGGCCGACGGGTTTCTTCACCAAAGATATAGGCTCGGGCCTTAAAAATAAGTCCCTGCACCGCAAAAACGGTGCAGGGACTTACGTGTGGTCTAAGCGATGCTCAGCTCACGATGGACGACTTACTTGTCTTCCTTCGCGTCAGCTTCTTCAGCCTTAGCTTCGGTGTCTTCAACCGGGGTTGCGGCTTCATCCATCTCAGCAACGTTGGCTGGAGCATCCTCCTGGGTCTCCACCTCTGGTGCAGCCTGCTCGGTAGCCTTCTCAGCTTCCTTCACAACAGCCTGCTTAGGGGAAACCGGCTCCATGACGAGCTCGATAACAGCCATCGGTGCGTTGTCACCGGAACGGTTACCGATCTTGGTGATACGGGTGTAACCACCGTTACGCTCAGCCATTGCAGGCGCGATGTTGGTCAGCAGCTCGTACACAGCGTTCTTGTTCGTTGCGGAACGTGGAGCGATCGCGGACTGTACGCGGCGGCGAGCGTTGAGGTCGCCAGCCTTAGCAGTCGTGATCAGCTTCTCAGCGAACGGACGCAGACGCTTTGCACGGGTCAGCGTGGTCTTCAAACGGCCGTGAGTGAAAAGCTCACCTGCCATGTTGGACAAAATGAGGCGCTGGTGCGCCGGGCTACCGCCGAGGCGTGGGCCCTTAGTTGGGGTTGGCATAGTCGTAAATCTCCTTGAGTGAGGCCTCACCCGTTACCGCGAGTGAGACCATGCGAGACGCTTCAGAGAGCGAACTCAGAACTCTTCAGTTTCGTAGTCGTCATCCGCCAGAGGAGCTTCGTATCCTGCTGGAGAATCCTTGAGTGCAAGACCCAGCTCGTCGAGCTTGGACTTGACCTCATCAATCGACTTTGCGCCGAAGTTACGGATGTCCATGAGATCCGCCTCAGAGCGGGCTACCAACTCACCAACGGTGTGGACACCCTCGCGCTTCAGGCAGTTGTACGAACGCACCGTAAGCTCAAGATCTTCAATCGGCAGAGCCATGTCAGCTGCTGCCTGCTCATCCGTTGGGGATGGGCCGATCTCGACGCCTTCGGATTCCGTGTTGAGCTCGTGTGCCAAGCCGAACAGACCAACGAGGGTCACACCGGCGGAAGCAACAGCATCACGCGGGGACATCGACGGCTTCGTCTCAACATCGAGAACGAGCTTGTCGAAGTCAGTGCGCTGTTCAACACGGGTTGCGTCCACACGGAACGTCACTTTGAGAACAGGCGAGTAGATCGAGTCAACCGGGATACGGCCGATCTCGGAATCTTCACGCTTGTTCTGAGCGGCGGACACGTAGCCGCGGCCGCGCTCAATGGTGAGCTCCATATCGAAGTTTCCGTTTTCGTTGAGCGTTGCGATCTCAAGCTCTGGGTTGTGGATCTCAACACCAGCAGGTGCGGAGATGTCACCAGCGGTGACAACGCCAGGGCCCTGCTTGCGCAGGTATGCAACAACTGGTTCGTCATGCTCAGAGGAAACGGAGAGTTGCTTCACGTTGAGAACGATCTCAGTGACGTCCTCCTTGACACCCTCAACGGTCGTGAACTCGTGCAGAACACCCTCGATGCGCACGCTGGTTACAGCGGCACCCGGGATGGACGAAAGCAGAGTACGGCGAAGAGAGTTACCGATCGTGTAGCCAAAACCTGGCTCAAGCGGCTCAAGGGTGAAGCGTGAACGGGTCTCAGACAGCTGATCTTCGGTCAGGGTCGGGCGCTGTGCAATTAGCACGGATGTTGTCCTTTCAGCGAGCGTCCGCTATATGACGCTGCAGATGGCGACTGGGTGAATGAGGAACTGTTGTTCCCCACTCCGGGGGAAGAACATCGGATCTTCCGGGACAGGACTCCACAACACATTTTGTACTACAACAGATTTTGTACTGCATTGCGTTGTCCAGCGCGCAACCCGCGTACTAGACGCGACGACGCTTCGGCGGGCGGCAGCCGTTGTGTGCAACCGGGGTGACGTCCTGAATGGAGCCAACCTCGAGGCCTGCAGCCTGAAGCGAACGGATTGCGGTTTCGCGGCCCGAACCCGGGCCCTTCACGAAAACATCTACCTTGCGCATGCCGTGGTGCTGTGCTTCCTTAGCGGCCTTCTCGGCAGCCATCTGCGCAGCATACGGGGTCGACTTGCGCGAGCCCTTGAAACCCATCTGGCCCGAAGAGGCCCAGGAGATCACAGCACCGGTTGGGTCGGTGATCGAAACGATGGTGTTGTTGAACGTGGACTTGATGTGCGCATGACCCTGCGCAACATTCTTCTTGACTACGCGACGCGGCTTACGTGCCGCGCTCGTGGCCTGACCCTTTGGGGGCATTTTTACTCCTACCTGAAAGTCTTCTCTAAGTTGGGCGAGCTAACCGTGTGGATTAGCGGGCCTTCTTCTTACCGGCAACGGTCTGCTTAGGACCCTTGCGCGAGCGAGCGTTGGTCTTGGTGCGCTGACCGTGGACCGGGAGGCCCTGACGGTGACGCACACCCTGGTAGGAGCCGATTTCGACCTTGCGGCGAATGTCGGCTGCAACCTCACGGCGAAGGTCACCTTCAACCGTGTAGGAGCCCTCGATGTGGTCGCGCAGCTTCACGAGCTGATCGTCGCTGAGATCCTTGATGCGCGTGTTTGGGTCGATGCCCGTTGCTTCGAGGGTCTCGGCGGCACGGGTCTTGCCCACGCCATAGATGTAGGTGAGTGCGATGATTGCGCGCTTATCGCGCGGAATATCAACACCGGCGAGACGAGCCATAGTGGTCTCTTCCTTACTGTGTTCAGGAGGTGTTCGGCAATACCATCCGCACCGTTTCGATGCGGCCCCGGCCTCCTGGTAGCCCGAGGGTAGACGGTAGCTGAGCTACCCGGTACTGCTTATTTTCAATGTGTGGCGTGGTGCCGTGCGTCTGCTGCTTTGCTTAGCCCTGGCGCTGCTTGTGGCGAGGGTTGGAGCAAATAACCATAACGACGCCGTGGCGACGAATGACGCGGCAGTCGTCGCAGATTGGCTTCACGCTCGGATGGACCTTCACGTCGGTTGTGTCCTTACGTTTCTGATTGATCAGTTTTTGATTTCAAACATCACGTCAGACGCGAACATCCCTTCAGACACAGACCAACGGCGGACCCGTCTGCAGGGTACGCCGTGACTGGATCTTCAGAGATCACTTGTAGCGGTAGACAATCCGTCCACGGTTGAGGTCATACGGGGTCAGTTCAACGACCACGCGGTCCTCGGGAAGAATTCGGATGTAGTGCTGGCGCATCTTTCCAGAGATCGTTGCCAGAACTACGTGATCATTTTGCAAACGAACACGGAACATCGCGTTTGGTAGAGCCTCCGTAACGGTGCCCTCCAGCTCGATGACTCCTTCTTTCTTACCCATATCCTCCGCTAACGTCCGAACCCATCAACATCACCAGTATGATGCTGACAGATAGCGATGATTGACTGGCCACTTTGAACGTTAAATGCGTAGCAAAGCAACCAGCTATCCATCTTAGCGCACTATCACAGAATCAAGCAACTGCGTGTGAGGCGGATCGCCCTCGCGTGGCGATGAAGCGACCCAACATCCAGGTTAGGCCTGTACCGGCGTCGGAGTTACACCGTAACGAGCAAGATCAGCCGCCCCGCCATCTTCGGCGGTAGAAACCCAAATGCCACCACGATGGAACAAAACCGTATGTTCCCACTGAGAAGCACGGCCACCATCGGTCGTGACAACAGTCCAGTCATCTGCCAGCGTCTTGGTATCCAGGCCGCCGGTCACTAGCATCGGCTCAATCGCCAACGCCATGCCAGGCTTGATGCGCGGGCCACGGTAATCCGCCGCATAGTTCAACACGTCCGGGGCCATGTGCATCTCAGAACCGATGCCGTGGCCGCAGTAATCCTCCAGGATCCCCAGGTCATGGCCGCCCTGATCGAGCACTGATGCCTCGATCGCCTGGCCGATCTGGCCCACAAAACGAGCCGATGCCGCAGCCGCAATACCAGCCCACATCGCCTCACGCGTGATGTCGGAAAGACGCTGATCCTCAGGCGAGACCTCACCAATCAAAACCGTCCGCGCAGAATCAGCGTGCCACCCATCAACGATCGCGCCGCCGTCAATCTTCAACACATCGCCGTCCTGGAGGACCCTCTCCCCCGGGATGCCGTGCACAACTTCGTCATTGACGGAAGTGCAGATCGTGGCCGGGAAACCGTGGTAGCCCAAGAAGTTACTCTGCGCTCCGTGCCGATCCAGCACGCCACGGAACACCTGGTCCAGCTCCAAAGTCGTAACGCCGGGCTTCACCGCTGCAACCGTCTCGTCCAAAGCCTCACGCAGAACCACGCCCGCATCGGCCATCCGCTTCAGCTCAGCAGGCTTCTTATATTCAACAGAGCGCATACCGGCGCCCCTCCTCCGCATACTCCACAAACAAAAACAAACGAACGGCGCCCGGCCCCGTAAACGAGGACCGGGCGCCGCCCATAACAAATCTCAACCGCTTCAGGTTAGGCCTTCAACGCATCCATGATGCGCGCGGTAACCTCATCGAGCTCACCCAAGCCATCAACCTCACGGACCAGCCCGCGGTCACGGTAGGCAGCAACCACATCGGCCGTCTGATCCTTGTAGACCGAAAGACGGTGACGAATAACCTCTTCAGTGTCGTCATCGCGGCCCTCAATCTCAGCGCGTTTCAGAAGACGCTTGACCAGCTCATCCTCATCAGCTGCCAACAGAATGACAGCATCAAGATCCTGGCCCTTAGCCTTCAGAACACCGTCGAGGAACTCAACCTGCGCAACCGTGCGCGGGTAACCGTCCAGCAGGAAGCCATCCTTGACGTCATCCTGAGCGAGGCGATCCTCAACCATCGAGTTCGTCACGGAGTCAGGCACATAGTCACCACGGTCCATGTACTTCTTGGCCTCAACGCCCAACGGCGTCATTTCCTTGACGTTCGCACGGAAAATGTCACCCGTGGAAATCGCTACAACACCCAAACCCTCGGTGATACGAGCAGCCTGAGTACCCTTACCTGAGCCCGGAGGGCCAACAATCAACAAACGCTTTGTCATCGCAGAAGTCCTTCGTAGTGTCGTTGCTGCATCTGAGCGTTGATCTGCTTGACCGTCTCAAGACCAACACCAACCATAATCAGCAGCGAAGTACCACCGAATGGGAAGTTTTGGTTTGCCCCGACCGATACCAGCGCAATCACCGGAATGACCGCAATCAACGCCAAATAGACAGCGCCAGCGAACGTGATACGGGACGAGACATAGCCCAGATACTTAGCGGTCGGCTCTCCAGCGCGGATGCCCGGGATAAAGCCGCCGTACTTCTTCATGTCGTCTGCAACATCAACCGGGTTGAACGTGATGGAGACGTAGAAATATGTGAAACCAAATACCAGGAGCAGGTACAGAACCATGTGCAACGGCGCGGACGTCGTCGCAAGGTTAGCGTTGATCCACTCAGCCCAGCCAGGCATGTTGCCCTGGGCATCCTGGTTGAACTGCACCAGCATCATCGGCAACGTCAGCAACGAGGACGCGAAGATAACAGGGATCACGCCGGCCATGTTGACCTTGATCGGAATGTACGTCGACGTACCGCCCACCGTGCGGCGGCCGATCATACGCTTCGCGTACTGAACCGGGACGCGACGCTGCGACTGCTCAACAAAGACCACGCAACCAAGAACCACGAGGCCCAGAACAATCACGACGAAGAAGATGAACCAGCCCTTCTGCTGAAGGATGTTCATCATCGAGCCTGGGAAGCCAGCCACGATAGACACGAAGATCAGCAGCGACATACCGTTACCGACACCGCGCTCGGTCGCGAGCTCACCGAGCCACATGATGAAGACCGTACCGGCAGTCAGCGCGACGATCGCCAGCAGAATGGTCCACAAACTGCTCTCCGGGAAAACAGGCGCCGGGCAGCCTGGGAACAGGTTACCTGTGTTAGCGAGCGTCACAAGCGTCGTAGCCTGCAACATACCCAAACCAACGGTCAGGTAACGCGTGTACTGCGTGAGCTTAGCCTGACCCGCCTGGCCTTCCTTGTGGAGCGCCTCAAAGTGTGGGACAACCACACGCAACAGCTGCACAATAATGGACGCCGTAATGTACGGCATGATGCCCATCGCAAGAATCGATACCTGCAGCAGCGCTCCACCTGAGAACAGGTTTACGAACTCATACAAGCCGCCCGACGTATCAGTCAGGGCTAGACACTGGTTCACCGCCGAATAGTCCACGCCTGGCGCCGGAATGAAAACGCCGATGCGGTAGACGATGATGATGCCGATCGTAAACAGCAATTTACGTCGCAGATCTGGGGTTTTGAAAACCCTTGATATTGCGCTCAGCACGCGTGGACTCCTTGCAAGTGGACAATAAACCTGTGTCTCGATGGCGCAAAGACCAAAGACACAGTTAAGCTCTTGGGATTCTACCGGTAAGTGCGGGCTGGGGCTAATCTAACATTTTGAAATCTTCGCCTAGCGGAATGATTTAGCCGTATGGATGCCCAGGATTCTCTCCGTTAATGCGTATTCACGCATATTGTTACCGCAGTATCTTCTATAAAAATAAGAGGGGCTCTTTCCGGCGTATCGGAAAGAGCCCCTCGTTGCAGAGCCACATGTAACTGTTACACGGTCACATGCCGCTCAACGTATTTTCAGACGATGGTAGCGGTACCGCCAGCAGCCTGAATCTTCTCGGAAGCCGATGCGGAGAAGGCGTTGACCTTCACATCGAGCTTCACGTTCAGCTCGCCGGTGCCAAGCACCTTGACTGGCTGGTTCTTGCGTACAGCGCCCTTAGCAACGAGTGCCTCGATCGTAACCTCGCCGCCCTCTGGGAACAGTTCCTCGAGGCGGGTCAGGTTAACAACCTGGTACTCGGTGCGGAATGGGTTCTTGAAGCCGCGGAGCTTCGGCAGGCGCATGTGCAGCGGAAGCTGACCGCCCTGGAAGCCTGCAGGTACCTGGCGACGTGCCTTGGTGCCCTTGGTGCCGCGACCTGCGGTCTTACCCTTGGATGCTTCACCACGGCCAACGCGAGTCTTCGACTTGCGGGAACCTGGTGCCGGGGCAAGATCGTGGATCTTGATCGGGTTCTCAGTGTTCTCAGACATGGTTACTTGGCCTCCTCGACCTCAACCAGGTGCTTCACCTTGTTCACCATGCCAACGGTTACTGCGTCTGCCGTGCGCTCGACCGTGTGGCCGACGCGCTTGAGACCCAGCGAACGAACCGTCTCACGCTGAGCCGGGGTACGGCCAGCAACGGAACGAACAAGGGTGATGTTCAGCTTTGCATCAGACGGAGTCAGGTTCTTCATAATTAGGCACCTGCCTTCGCGTTCTGCATCTTGCGGATCATCGCGCTTGGAGCAACCTCATCGAGAGCCAAGCCGCGGCGAGCAGCAACAGCTGCTGGCTCTTCAAGCGACTTCAGCGCAGCGATGGTGCCGTGCACGATGTTGATCTGGTTCGTCGAGCCCATGGACTTCGACAGCACGTCGTGAATGCCTGCGCACTCGAGTACTGCACGAACCGGACCGCCAGCGATAACACCAGTACCCTCAGCAGCCGGAACAAGGAGAACGACGCCTGCAGCGGCTTCGCCCTTGACGCGGTGCGGGATGGTCGTGCCAACGCGTGGAACGCGGAAGAAGTTCTTCTTAGCTTCCTCCACACCCTTCTGGATGGCTGCTGGAACTTCCTTGGCCTTACCGTAACCGACGCCAACCATGCCGTTGCCGTCACCTACGACGACAAGCGCGGTGAAGCTGAAGCGACGACCACCCTTGACGACCTTGGAAACACGGTTAATGGTGACGACGCGCTCGAGGAACTTGTCCTTGTCATCGTCCTGGCCACGGCGGTTGTCACGGCCACGGCCGCGATCCTCGCCACGTCCACGGCCTTCACCGCGACCGCGGCCCTGACCGCGTCCGCGACGCTGACCCGCGTCGTTCTGCTCTTCGCCCTGGACGTTCTTCTGCTCTTCCACAGGGGCTTCGTTCTTCATTTCTTCACTCACAGTGCCAGCCCACCTTCACGCGCGCCTTCGGCGACCGCGGCCACGCGGCCGTGATACTTGTTACCGCCGCGGTCGAAAACCACAGCTTCGATACCGGCAGCCTTCGCACGTTCAGCGAGAAGCTCGCCAACGCGCTTGGCCTTTGCGGTCTTGTCACCCTCGAAAGCACGAATATCGGCTTCCATGGTGCGGGCAGACGCGAGCGTCACGCCGCGGCCATCGTCCACGATCTGCGCGACGATGTGGCGCGCGGAGCGGGAAACGACGAGGCGCGGACGGACAGCGGTGCCCACGATGTGCTTGCGCACACGAGCGTGACGACGGCTGCGGGAGGCAGCCCGGGAGCTCTTCTTTGTAGCCAGAGCCATAGTCACTTACCTGCCTTTCCGACCTTGCGGCGGATGACTTCGCCCTCGTACTTGATGCCCTTACCCTTGTAAGGATCCTGCTTACGGAGCTTGTGGATTTTCGCGGCGGCTTCACCGACGCGCTGCTTGTCGATACCCGAAACGGTCACCTTGTTGGTGCCTTCAACCGTGTAGGTAACGCCTTCGGCGGCCTTCACGATGATTGGGTGCGAGAAGCCGAGCTGGAACTCGAGATCCTGGCCCTTGGCCATTACACGGTAACCAGTACCGGTGATTTCGAGCTTCTTGGAGTAGCCCTCGGTGACACCAACGATCATGTTGTAGATCAAGGTGCGGGTCAGGCCGTGCTGGCCGCGGGTTTCGCGCTCGTCATCCGGACGCTCGACCTTGACGGTGTTCTCTTCCTGAGAAACAGTCAGCATCGAAGGAACGGTGTGGGAGAGCTCGCCCTTGGGGCCCTTCACGAATACCTCTTGGCCGTCGATCTTGACCTCGACGCCCGAGGGAACGGTGATCGGAAGACGTCCGATACGTGACATAGTGTCTTCCCCTTCCCTTACCAGACGTAAGCGACGACTTCGCCGCCAACGCCCTTGGACTCTGCCTGCCGGTCAGTCAAAAGACCGGAAGACGTGGACAGGATCGCGATGCCAAGACCGCCCAATACCTTAGGCAGCTCAGTGGACTTCGCGTAGACGCGCAAGCCTGGCTTCGAGACGCGGCGGAGGCCAGCGATGGCGCGCTCACGGTTCGGGCCGAACTTGAGGTCAATCTTGAGGTTCTTGCCAACGCGGGCGTCCTCTTCGGCGTAGTCAGCGATGTAGCCTTCAGCCTTGAGGATTTCCGCGATGCGGACCTTCAGCTTGGAGGACGGCATGGTGACGTCCTCGTGGTGTGCAGAGTTCGCGTTGCGCAGACGCGTCAGCATGTCTGCGACCGGATCTGTCATGGTCATGTGGGCTTGTGCCCTTCCTCGTCGGGGTTTCCTCGCGGCCTGTTAGGGCTGGTTTCGGAGGACCTTCGACGTAGTTGGTTTAGTTTTCGTTCTTGAACGGGAAGCCCAGCGCCTTGAGGAGCGCGCGGCCTTCTTCGTCGGTCTTTGCGGACGTTACGAGGGTGATGTCCATACCGCGGGTGCGGTCGATCTTGTCTGGATCGATTTCATGGAACATAACCTGCTCGGTCAGGCCGAACGTGTAGTTCCCGTTACCGTCGAACTGCTTAGGGTTCAGACCACGGAAGTCACGGATACGTGGCAGTGCCAGCGTGACGAGGCGGTCGACGAACTCCCACATGCGGTCGTTGCGCAGGGTCGCGTAGGCGCCGATTGGCATGCCTTCGCGCAACTTGAACTGTGCAATCGACTTGCGAGCCTTGGATACAAGTGGCTTCTGGCCGGTGATCGCGGTCAGGTCGCGTACTGCGCCTTCGATGACCTTCGAGTCACGTGCGGCTTCGCCAACGCCCATGTTCACAACGACCTTCACGAGGCCTGGAACTTCCATGACGTTCTTGTATTCGAACTGCTTCTGCAGTTCGCCCTTGATCTCTTCGCGGTACTTGGTCTTCAGACGCGGCTGGATCTTCGTAGCGGTTTCAGTCATCACAGATCCTTCCCGGAAGCCTTGGCGTAACGGATACGGACGGTCTTCTCGCGGCCGTCCTTGGTTACGGTTTCGAGGCGGAAGCCAACACGGGTTGGCTTCTTGGTCTCTGGGTCAACGATCGCAACGTTGGAAACGTGGATCGGTGCCTCGACCTTCTCGATGCCGCCGGTCTTTGAACCGCGTTCAGTCTGGCCTTCACGGTTGTGCTTGGTGACGACGTTGACGCCTTCAACAATCACGCGCTGCTCAGACGGGATAACCTTCAGGACCTTGCCCTGGAGACCCTTGTCCTTGCCGGACAGGACCTGTACCAGGTCGTCTTTCTTGATCTTTGCACCCATGAGTCAGAGCACCTCCGGCGCCAGCGAAACGATCTTCATGAAACGCTTATCGCGCAGCTCGCGGGCTACTGGCCCGAAGATACGCGTACCGCGTGGCTCGTTGTCGTTCTTGAGGATAACGGCTGCGTTTTCGTCGAACTTGATGTACGAACCGTCAACGCGGCGACGTTCCTTCTTGGTACGGACGACGACGGCTTTGACGACGTCGCCCTTCTTTACGTTTCCGCCAGGGATTGCGTCCTTGACGGTGGCGACGATGACGTCACCAATTCCTGCATAGCGACGGTTGGTTCCGCCGAGAACGCGGATGGCCAGGATTTCCTTGGCGCCCGTGTTGTCGGCGACCTTCAGTCGCGATTCCTGCTGAATCACTAGTCTCTCCTGTGTCTCGCTGGTTCTTCGTACTCGAAGCCTTGCGGAACGGAATGAATGGACTTCTCAGGCCATCGCTTACCCCTGACCCATGCGTCGGAACGTTTGTTGCGTTCCAGTGGAGGGGTCAGGGCCGAGGCTTTCGGCCTGAGCCCGTGCTTGAGTTATATAAGCTGCCGATGGTGTGGCTGGCTGATCTCTATGTCAGCTGGTGGAGGTGGATAGTCTCCGTTCACTTGCCCGTTACGAGCGTTTCAGACCTTAGGTCTTGGCACACTTGTTTTAGGGCGCGCGTAGCCAGCTAACGCACGGACTTTCTAGTCTAACAAAAAAGAAGGCCGGAACTGTAATCGCGTTAGCACGATCACAGTTCCGGCCTAGATGGGTCAGCGTGATGCTGCCCCGATAGCTAGATCTGACTTACTTCGCCTTCTCGACGATTTCAACCAGGCGCCAGTGCTTGTCCTTGGACAGCGGGCGGGTCTCAGCCACGATGACCAAGTCGCCAATGCCGGCGGTGTTGTTCTCATCGTGAGCCTTCACGCGCTTCGAGCGGCGCATGACCTTGCCGTAGAGGGCGTGCTTCACACGGTCCTCAACGTTGACCACGATGGTCTTATCCATCTTGTCGGACACCACGTAACCGCGCAGGGTTTTGCGGTAACCGCGGGCTTGTGCCTCTTCGGCCACAGCGTTCTCCTTTTCGCTCATCACTTAGCGTCCTCCGCCTTCTTGGTCTTCTTCTTGGCCTTCTTCTTGTCGTCAGTCTTGGTAGCGACAACATCCTCGCGGATGCCGAGCTCGCGCTCACGAAGAATCGTGTAGATGCGAGCGATGTCGCGCTTGACGGCCTTCAGGCGACCGTGCTGCTCGAGCTGACCGGTTGCAGCCTGGAAACGCAGGTTGAAGAGTTCCTTCTTAGCGTTTGCAAGCTCCTCGTTCAGACGAGCGTTGTCCATGCCGTCGAGCTTGTCGACTGCGAGATCCTTAGAACCGATAGCCATTGGATCATTCACCACCCTCGCGGCGCACAATACGCGCCTTCAGCGGAAGCTTGTGGATTGCAAGACGAAGAGCTTCGCGAGCGACCTCTTCGGAAACGCCTGCCAGTTCGAACATAACGCGACCTGGCTTGACGTTTGCAACCCACCACTCTGGCGAACCCTTACCGGAACCCATGCGGGTTTCGGCAGGCTTCTTGGTCAGTGGACGGTCTGGGAAGATATTGATCCAGACCTTACCGCCACGCTTGATGTGGCGGGTCATCGCAATACGTGCAGCTTCAATCTGGCGGTTGGTGACGTATGCAGGAGTGAGAGCCTGGATGCCCCACTCACCGAAGGTCACCTCGGTGCCACCAGATGCCATGCCCTTACGGCCTGGGTGGTGCTGCTTGCGGTACTTGACGCGACGTGGAATCAGCATCAGGCGTTGCCTCCTTCAGCCGCTGCTGGAGCTGCTGCACCACGATCGTTACGACGGCGACGCTCGCCACCGCGACCGCCACCACGGCGATCGCCGCGACGGCCACCACGGCCTGGTGCTGCTGCCTGCTGTGCAGCGAGTTCCTTATCAGTGACGTCTCCCTTGTAGACCCAGACCTTCACGCCGATGCGGCCGAAGGTGGTCTTTGCCTCGAAGAAGCCGTAGTCGATGTTCGCGCGGAGGGTGTGCAGTGGCACCTGGCCCTCGCGGTAGAACTCGCGGCGGCTCATTTCTGCACCACCGAGGCGGCCGGAGCACTGGACACGGATGCCCTTAGCGCCAGCGCGCATTGCCGACTGGATTGCCTTCTTCATTGCACGGCGGAATGCCACACGGGAGGCAAGCTGCTCAGCGATACCCTGAGCTACGAGCTGCGCATCGATCTCTGGGTTCTTGACCTCGAGGATGTTCAGCTGAACCTGCTTGTTGGTGAGCTTCTCGAGCTCGCCGCGAAGACGGTCTGCTTCTGCACCGCGGCGGCCGATGACGATACCTGGGCGTGCGGTGTGGATGTCCACACGTACGCGGTCACGGGTACGTTCGATCTCGACCTTGGAGATGCCGGCACGGTCCATGCCGTCAGTCACCAGCGAGCGGATTTTGACGTCTTCCTTGACGTAGTCAGCGTAGGACTGACCCGGCAGCTTCGAATCGGCGAACCAGCGCGACACGTGGTCGGTGGTGATACCGAGTCGGAAGCCGTTTGGATTAATCTTCTGACCCATTTACTTCTCCCCACCCTTCTCAGGCGTGGCAACGACCACGGTGACGTGGCTGGTGCGCTTGTTGATGCGGAATGCACGGCCTTGGGCGCGTGGCTGGAACCGCTTCATGGTTGGGCCTTCGTCTACATAAGCTTCGCTGATGTAGAGCTCGTCCTCGTTGAACGGCAGACCCTGCTGATCGGCCTTCTGGCGCGCGTTCGCGACAGCGGAGGCGACAACCTTGTACACAGGCTCCGAAGCGCCCTGCTGGGCGAACTTCAGGATCGCGAGTGCCTCGGTCGTCTGCTTGCCGCGGACAAGATTGACGACGCGCCGGGCCTTCATCGGCGTAACGCGCAGGTGGCGCGCAATTGCCTTGGCTTCCATTGCTTTCCTTTCCTAAGGAAGGAGCTGCAACCTCTGACCTATGGTCAGCGGCGCTTGCCCTTCTTGTCGTCCTTCACGTGGCCGCGGAAAGTACGCGTCATAGCGAACTCGCCGAGCTTGTGGCCGACCATCGACTCAGTGATGAACACTGGGATGTGCTTACGTCCGTCGTGCACAGCGATCGTGTGGCCGAGCATGTCCGGCACGATCATGGAACGGCGGGACCACGTCTTGATGACGTTGCGGGTACCTGCTTCGTTCTGGTTCAGGACCTTCACAAGAAGGTGCTGATCAACGAAGGGGCCCTTCTTAAGGCTGCGTGGCATCTAAGAGCTCCTATCGCTTGTTCTTGCCAGTGCGGCGACGGCGCACAATGAGCTTGTCGCTGGACTTGTTAGGACGGCGCGTGCGGCCTTCCTTCTTACCGGCTGGGTTGACTGGGTGACGGCCACCAGAGGTACGGCCTTCACCACCACCGTGTGGGTGATCGACTGGGTTCATAGCGACACCGCGGACGGTTGGGCGGATGCCCTTCCAGCGCATACGGCCGGCCTTACCCCAGTTGATGTTGATCTGCTCAGCGTTGCCGACCTCGCCGACGGTTGCGCGGCAGCGAACGTCAACGTTGCGGATTTCGCCGGATGGCAGACGCAGCTGTGCGTACTTGCCTTCACGTGCTACGAGCTGAGCGGATGCACCAGCGGAACGAGCCATCTTTGCGCCGCCACCTGGGCGGAGCTCGATTGCGTGCACAACGGTACCGACTGGGATGTTGCGCAGCGGCAGGTTGTTGCCTGGCTTGATGTCAGCGTTCGGGCCGGACTCGACGCGGTCGCCCTGCTTGAGGCGCTCTGGCGCTACGATGTAGCGCTTGGTGCCGTCCACGTAGTGGAGCAGTGCGATGCGGGCGGTGCGGTTCGGGTCGTACTCGATGTGAGCGACCTTTGCCGGTACGCCGTCCTTGTCTGCGCGACGGAAGTCGATCAGACGGTACTGGCGCTTGTGGCCACCACCCTTGTGGCGGGTCGTGATGCGGCCGGTGTTGTTACGGCCACCGGTCTTGTGCAGCGGGCGGAGAAGGGACTTCTCTGGCGTGCTGCGCGTAATTTCTGCGAAGTCGGCAACGGACGAGCCACGCAGGCCCGGCGTTGTCGGCTTGTATTTGCGAATTGCCATTTATTGTTCCTCGTTAAAGTGGTCTCCGGTTGCCTTAGGCGACCGGACCGCCGAAGATGTCGATGGTGTCATCGCCCTGGAGGGTGACGATTGCGCGCTTGGTGTTCTTGCGCTGCCCCCAACCGAAGCGGGTACGCGTGCGCTTACCCGGGCGATTGTTGGTGTTGACCGATGCAACCTTGACGCCGTAGATCTCCTCTACTGCAGCCTTGATTTCGGTCTTGTTCGAACGTGGGTCCACCAGGAAGGTGTACTGACCCTCGTCGATCAGGTTGTAGCTCTTTTCCGAAACGACCGGAGCGACGATGACGTCGTGGGCCGTGCGACGGTTGATGTTAGTCACTTGGCGTCCTCCTTACCGATGAAGGCGTCGAAGGCAGCCTTCGTGAAGATGACGTCATCAGCGCGGAGCACATCGTAGGTGTTGAGCTGGTCCACGAACAGTGCGTGTACGAACTCAAGGTTGCGCACGGACAGAGCTGCGACGTCGTTGGCGCGTTCGAGCACCACGAGCAGGTTCTTCCGGGTCGTGAGGGACTTGAGGTTCTCGCGAGCCTGCTTGGTCGACGGGGTGTCGCCCGTGACGATGTCCTCTACGACGTGGATGCGATCGTGGCGTGCACGATCGGAGAGGGCGCCGCGAAGTGCAGCTGCCTTCATCTTCTTAGGGGTGCGCTGGGAGTAGTCGCGTGGGACTGGACCGTGTGCGATACCACCGCCGCGCATCTGTGGCTCACGGATGGAGCCCTGACGTGCGCGACCGGTGCCCTTCTGGCGGAACGGCTTGATGCCGGAGCCGGAGCGTTCTGCACGGGTCTTAGTCTTGTGCGTACCCTGGCGGCGTGCTGCCTCTTGCGCAACAACTACCTGGTGCAAGAGAGCAACGTTAGCCTCGGTATCGAAGATCTCTGCTGGGAGATCAACCTTTACGGTTTTGATAGCCATTGGTTAGGCTCCCTTCACTGCAGTGCGAACCAGGACAACCTGGCCACGCGGACCTGGGACGGCGCCCTTGATGAGCAGGAGGTTGTTCTCTGCGTCTACGCCGTGAACGGTGAGGTTCAGGGTCGTCTGACGCTCAACACCCATGCGGCCCGGAAGCTTCTTGCCCTTGAAGACGCGACCTGGGGTCGACGCCTGGCCAACGGAGCCTGGCTTGCGGTGGTTCTTGTGCTGACCGTGGGATGCACCAGCGCCGGCGAAGCCGTGACGCTTCATTGCACCTGCGAAGCCCTTACCCTTGGTGGTTCCGGTGATGTCTACCTTGGAACCGGCTTCAAACTGCTCGACGGTGAGTTCCTGGCCGAGCTCGTAGTCTGCTGCGTCAGCGGTACGTACTTCGGCTACGTGGCGGCGTGGGGTCACGCCTGCGGCCTTGAAGTGGCCGGCGAGTGGCTTGGTGACCTTGGTTGGGTCTACCTGGCCGTAGCCGATCTGGATCGCGGTGTAGCCGTCGCGCTCTTCGTTGCGCAGCTGGGTGACGACGTTAGCGTCAGCCTTGACGACGGTTACCGGGATCAGGTTGTTGTCTTTATCCCAGACCTGGGTCATGCCGAGCTTCGTGCCCAGCAGGCCCTTGATGTTGCGGCTTGCGGTCATAGTTATCTCAGCACCTCCCTATTAAAGCTTGATTTCGATGTTGACATCCGCTGGCAGGTCGAGGCGCATAAGCGAGTCGACGGCCTTTGGAGTTGGATCCACGATGTCGATGAGGCGCTTGTGGGTGCGCATCTCGAAGTGCTCGCGGGAGTCCTTGTACTTGTGTGGGGAGCGAATCACGGTGAACGTGTTCTTCTCCGTTGGCAGTGGCACTGGGCCGACGACGGTTGCGCCAGCGCGAGTGACCGTATCCACGATCTTGCGGGCGGAGGTGTCAATGACCTCGTGGTCGTATGACTTCAGCCGGATGCGGATCTTCTGTCCCGCCATGCTGTCTTCCTTACGTTGTTAGCACTGTTATTGATGTGTGCCTCACGGGTCACAGCTGTAGCGGATAGTTTCCAGGAAGGTCTGGTCCTCTATGTGCTTACTGTGACCGGCACGCCCGGTTTCGAGCCAAATCCTGAAACTTCAGGGTTCCTTGCCTCGGCCGAGCTCCGATCCACGCACTCGGGCGTGTCTTCACCGTTGCGATGTTGTACGCCTGATTATTTTGCGGGGATCTTGTTGGCGCAGAGCTTTAGCCCTAAAAGCCAACTTATCCAGTGTGCCACACTCTGAGCCGAATAACAAAACAGTGTGATCAGCACAACCCTCGACCTGTAGCACTCCACCATGTAGCTCTGCCGATACAATCCACCTCATACGAAAAGGGACCCGACTCCCCTTACGGAGTGTCGGGTCCCTTTTCGTTATGGCTGGTTCACATCATGTCGATGTGGCCTGCGCCAGATCAGTAAGAAGGGTCTTACTTGATGATCTTGGTAACGCGGCCCGAACCAACGGTGCGGCCACCCTCACGGATAGCGAAGCCGAGGCCCTCTTCCATAGCGATTGGCTGGATGAGCTCGACGGTCATCTCGGTGGTGTCACCTGGCATAACCATCTCGGTGCCCTCTGGGAGGGTAATAACACCGGTCACGTCAGTCGTACGGAAGTAGAACTGTGGGCGGTAGTTCGAGTAGAACGGGTTGTGACGGCCACCCTCGTCCTTGGAGAGGATGTAGACGTTTGCCTCGAACTCGGTGTGTGGGGTGATCGAGCCTGGCTCGACAACAACCTGACCGCGCTCAACGTCTTCACGCTTGAGACCGCGGAGCAGCAGACCACAGTTCTCGCCAGCCCATGCTTCGTCGAGCTGCTTGTGGAACATCTCGATACCGGTAACGGTGGTCTTCTGCAGTGGGCGCAGACCGACGATCTCAACCTCGGAGTTGAGCTTGAGGGTACCGCGCTCTGCACGGCCGGTAACAACGGTACCGCGACCGGTAATGGTGAAGACGTCCTCGATTGGCATCAGGAATGGCTGATCCTTCTCGCGGACTGGGTCTGGGATGTACTCGTCAACAGCGTTCATGAGCTCCATGATGGAGTCAGCCCACTTCTCGTCGCCCTGGAGAGCCTGGTAAGCGGAAACGCGGATAACTGGTGCGTCGTCGCCGTCGAAGCCCTGGGAGGACAGAAGTTCGCGAACTTCCATCTCGACGAGGTCGAGGAGCTCTTCGTCGTCAACCATGTCGCACTTGTTGAGTGCAACGAGCAGTGCAGGAACGCCAACCTGGCGGGCCAGCAGAACGTGCTCGCGGGTCTGAGCCATTGGGCCGTCAGTAGCAGCAACCACGAGGATTGCGCCGTCCATCTGAGCAGCACCGGTAATCATGTTCTTGACGTAGTCAGCGTGGCCTGGAGCGTCAATGTGTGCGTAGTGACGCTTCTCGGTCTCGTACTCCACGTGGGAGATGGAGATGGTAATACCGCGCTGGCGCTCTTCCGGAGCGGAGTCAATGGTGTCGAAGTCGCGCTGGACGTTGGTCTCCGATGGGAAACGGTCAGCCAGTACCTTCGAGATAGCAGCGGAGAGCGTCGTCTTACCGTGGTCAACGTGGCCGATGGTGCCAACGTTTACGTGCGGCTTGGAGCGGTCAAACTTTGCCTTTGCCACAGGTTCCTCCTAGAACTGTTTTCAGCAAACTTATTACTGCTCACTCTTTTGGTGAGCATGCTAACGATCAGTCTACTGATGGCGTGTTGGTTTATGAAAATTCAGCGGGATCCAGTGAGATCTCCCTCACCTTAGCGGTGATCCCTGTTCGTCCGCCGGTAAGCCTATAAAGCTATGCCGGCGGTGAGCAAGTGGGCGGCCCTACCGCGGCAGCGCCGCCCACTTGCTCTCCCCACAGGAATTACTCGCCGCGGGACTTCTGGATGATCTCGTCCGCGACGTTCTTCGGGACTTCAGCGTAGCTGTCGAAGACCATCGAGTACACTGCGCGGCCCTGCGTACGGGAACGCAGGTCGCCGATGTAGCCGAACATCTCCGAAAGCGGTACCTGTGCCTTGACGACGCGAACGCCCTGGGCGTCATCCATCGACTGGATGGAGCCACGGCGGGAGTTCAGGTCACCGATGACGTCACCCATGTACTCTTCTGGGGTGCGAACCTCAACGGCCATGACCGGTTCGAGGAGAACCGGGTTGGCGCGCTTCATGGCTTCCTTGTAAACCTGGGAGCCTGCGATCTTGAACGCCATTTCGGACGAGTCAACATCGTGGTATGCACCGTCGAGCAGGGTTGCCTTGACGCCGACCATTGGGTAGCCAGCCAGGACACCGAGTTCCATGGCTTCCTGAATACCCTGGTCAACGGATGGGATGTATTCGCGTGGAATACGGCCACCGGTAACGGCATTCTCAAACTCGTAGATGGTGTCGCCTTCAACCTCGAGAGGCTCGAAGGTAACCTGTACCTTTGCGAACTGACCGGAACCACCGGTCTGCTTCTTGTGGGTGAAGTCTACCTTCTCCACCGTGCGGCGGATGGTCTCGCGGTATGCAACCTGTGGCTTACCGACGTTAGCTTCAACCTTGAACTCGCGCTTCATGCGGTCGACGAAGACGTCGAGGTGCAGCTCGCCCATACCACCGATTTCGGTCTGGCCGGTTTCCTCGTTGAGGGAAACGGTGAAGGTTGGGTCTTCAGCAACGAGTTTCTGGATAGCGTTCGAGAGCTTCTCCTGGTCGCCCTTGGTCTTCGGCTCGATAGCAACGAAGATCACTGGCTCTGGGAAGGTCATCGATTCGAGGATGATCGGAGCGTCAGCTGCGCACAGGGTGTCACCAGTGGTGGTGTCCTTGAGGCCGATGACTGCGTAGATGTGGCCTGCTACGACCTCTTCGACTGGCTGTTCCTTGTTTGCGTGCATCTGGAACATCTTGCCGATGCGCTCGCGCTTGCCCTTGGTCGAGTTCAGGATCTGAGCACCGGATTCGAGGCGGCCCGAGTAAACGCGGATGAAGGTCAGGGTGCCGAAGAATGGGTGGGACGCGATCTTGAACGCGAGAGCCGAGAATGGCTCGTCGACGGATGGCTTACGGGTCAGCTCAATCGTCTCGTCCTTCGGATCGGTACCGTGCATCGGTGGAACGTCCAGTGGCGATGGCAGGTAGTCGACGATGGCGTCGAGGATTGGCTGGATACCGCGGTTCTTGAACGCGGAGCCGCAGAAGACTGGGTAAGCTTCGTCGGAGACGGTGAGCTTACGGATACCGGCCTTGAGCTCAGCTTCCGAGATCTCCTCACCTTCGAGGTACTTCTCCATGAGGTCTTCGTCAGCTTCAGCGACGTCCTCAACGAGCTTCGCGCGGTATTCCTCAGCCTTCTCCTGGAGTTCGGCTGGGATTTCCTCGGTGGTGTACTTCTGGCCGAGCGAGACGTCGCCCTTCGAGTCAGCTTCCCACTTGAGGGCCTTCATCGTGACGAGGTCGACAACGCCAACGAAGTCGTTCTCAGCACCGATTGGCAGCTGCATCACGAGTGGCTTAGCGCCAAGGCGGGACACGATGGTCTCTACCGTGTGGTAGAAGTCTGCGCCCATCTTGTCCATCTTGTTGACGAAGCAGATACGTGGAACGCCGTACTTGTCAGCCTGACGCCACACGGTTTCGGACTGTGGCTCAACGCCTTCCTTAGCGTCGAAGACAGCGACAGCGCCGTCGAGAACGCGCAGGGAACGCTCAACTTCAACGGTGAAGTCAACGTGACCTGGGGTGTCGATGACGTTGATCTGGTTGTCGTTCCAGTAAGCGGAGACTGCAGCGGAGGTAATGGTAATACCGCGCTCCTTCTCCTGTTCCATCCAGTCGGTCGTCGATGCACCGTCGTGCGTCTCGCCGAGCTTGTGGTTCACACCCGTGTAGAACAGGATGCGTTCCGTAGTAGTGGTCTTGCCCGCATCGATGTGGGCCATAATGCCGATGTTGCGGACCTTCTGAAGGTCGGTGAGCACGTCGAGTGCCACGGTGTCTCCCTTACGGTTGAAGTGTCAGTACCCGGTGGCGAGGATCGCCACCGGGTAGAACGTGGATTACCAGCGGTAGTGAGCGAACGCCTTGTTGGCTTCCGCCATCTTGTGAGTATCCTCGCGGCGCTTAACTGCAGCGCCGAGGCCGTTGGAGGCGTCCAGGATCTCGTTCATGAGGCGTTCGGTCATGCTCTTCTCGCGGCGAACCTTGGAGAAGCCGACCAGCCAGCGCAGTGCGAGTGCAACCGAGCGACCAGGCTTAACCTCAACTGGAACCTGGTAGGTTGCACCACCGACGCGGCGGGAGCGAACCTCAAGTGCAGGCTTGATGTTTTCGATGGCCTTCTTGAGGGTGGCTACTGGATCGTTACCGGTCTTAGCCTGGGTACCTTCAAGTGCACCGTAAACAATGCGCTCTGCAGTGGACTTCTTACCGTCTACGAGAACCTTGTTGATCAGCTGGGTGACCAATGCGGAGCCGTAAACCGGATCGTTGACAATAGGGCGCTTCGGAGCTGGACCCTTACGAGGCATTACTTCTTCTCCTTCTTAGCGCCGTAGCGGGAACGGGCCTGGCCGCGGTCCTTGACACCCTGGGTGTCGAGTGCGCCACGGACGATCTTGTAGCGAACACCTGGCAGGTCCTTAACACGACCACCGCGCACGAGCACGATGGAGTGTTCCTGCAGGTTGTGGCCCTCACCTGGGATGTAGGCGGTAACTTCGGTACCACCTGCGAGGCGAACACGTGCAACCTTGCGGAGTGCCGAGTTCGGCTTCTTTGGAGTGGTCGTGTACACGCGGGTGCACACGCCGCGGCGCATTGGGTTACCCTCGAGCGCCGGGGTCTTCGACTTGTTCTTCTGTGGAGCGCGACCCTTGCGCACCAGCTGCTGAATTGTAGGCAATCTGTGTCCTTACGTTGCTGATCGGACTGTCCGCCAGCCCACCCTGATGCCCCACAAAATAAGGCGGGCGGGCGATGCGTGCGGTTATCGTTTTCTCGCGATCTCTAAACCGCATGGTCCGAGGCGTGCGAAAGTGTGGAGTACGTCATTCAACCTGCGAATGACACGGACTGAGTCCACTTCTCCACACGAAAACTCTGATTAATAACTGTATCAGTATTTTCGCTATCACCACAATCCACAGTGGCACACCCCACATAGGCCTCCATATAGGGTGCCACATTAGAACGGCCTACATTGTTACGGCCCACAGTGCATGGGCGTACCAACGCAGCTCGCACACCTCAACTTTGCTAGCGCAAACCAAACACCAACGCAACATCACGTTGCCGAAACATAAACACCCTTAAACGCCGATGCGGTGGTCACCTCCCCTACGGAAGGCACCCACCGCATCGTACGGATTACGCCAGCTTTCTAGCCAGCGTCGCCGCAACTACCGATCAGTTGAAATCGTGACCGAAGTTGCCGTAGTCCTCCATCGACATCGCGGAGAACTCGCCACCGAACGCATCCATACCCTGGTAATCAAAACCAGAGAACGCGGACGGACCGGAATAGAACGAAGCCTTAGCTTCCTCAGTTGGCTCAACATCAACCTGCGTGTAGCGATCCAAGCCCGTACCGGCTGGGATCAGCTTACCGATGATGACGTTCTCCTTGAGGCCCAACAGCGGATCAGACTTAGCTTCCATAGCGGCCTGAGTGAGAACACGCGTGGTCTCCTGGAAGGACGCGGCAGACAGCCACGACTCGGTAGCCAGCGAGGCCTTCGTGATACCCATAAGTTCGTCACGGCCAGAGGCCGGGCGAGCACCCTCAGCGACAGCCTTACGGTTAGCCGCCTGGAATACCGCACGATCAGTCAACTCACCTGGGAGCAGATCCGTGTCACCCTGATCAATCACAGTGATACGGCGCAGCATCTGGCGAACGATAACCTCAACGTGCTTATCGTGAATGCCTACACCCTGAGACTGGTACACAGCCTGAACCTCACGGACCAGGAACTTCTGAGCCTCACGCGGGCCAAGAACACGCAGAACCTGCTTCGGATCAATAGCACCCGCAGCCAGCTGCTGACCAACCTCAACGTGATCGCCTTCCTCAACCAACAGGCGAGAACGACGCAGAACCGGGTAAGCCTCTTCCTCAGAGCCATCATCCGGGGTCACGATAACGCGCAGCGCACGCTCCGTGTCCTCGATCGAAACACGACCGGCAACCTCAGTGATCGGCGCCAGACCCTTAGGAGTACGTGCTTCGAAGAGCTCCTGAATACGTGGCAGACCCTGGGTAATATCGCCAGACTCAGCAACACCACCCGAGTGGAAGGTACGCATCGTCAGCTGGGTACCAGGCTCACCAATCGACTGAGCCGCAACAATACCCACAGCCTCGCCGATATCAACCAGCTTGCCGGAAGCCAGCGAGCGGCCGTAGCACAATGCACACGTACCAACAGCTGAATCACAGGTCAGCACCGAACGGACGTTGACCTCGTCAATACCGGCATCGAACAGGCGCTGAATCAAGACATCGCCCACATCGTCGCCAGCCTCAGCCAACAGCTCACCGTTAGCGTCCACAACATCCTTAGCCAAGGTGCGGGTGTACGCCGAGTTCTCAACCGTCTCGTGCAGAGTACGGACACCGTTGACCTCGTGCGCGATAGCGACCTTGAGGCCACGACGCGTGCCACAGTCGTGCTCGCGGACGATGACGTCCTGAGAAACGTCAACTAGACGACGCGTCAAGTAACCCGAGTTAGCGGTCTTCAACGCGGTATCCGCAAGACCCTTACGAGCACCGTGCGTAGCGATGAAGTACTCAAGAACCGTCAAGCCCTCACGGTACGACGACTTAATCGGACGAGGAATAATCTCACCCTGCGGGTTCGACACCAGACCACGGATACCGGCAATCTGACGCAACTGCAGCCAGTTACCACGAGCACCCGACGTCACCATGCGATTAATGGTGTTGTACTTCTCCATACCTTCCTGCATCTTGGACGCAACCTCGTCGGTCGCTTGAGTCCAGATGTCAATCAGTTCGGTACGGCGCTCATCGTCAGCGATCAGACCCATGTCAAACTGAGTCTGGACCTTCTGAGCACGCTCCTCATACGGAGCCAAGATCGCGGCCTTATCCATGTGAGAGGTCACGTCGGAAATCGCAACCGTGACACCCGAACGGGTAGCCCACTGGAAGCCCATGTCCTTGAGGTTATCGAGCGTACGAGCCGTCTCAACCTTCGGGTAACGCTCAGCGAGGTCATTCACGAGGTCACCCAAGGTGCCCTTCGTAGCAACCTCAGCGAACCACGGGTAATCCTCAGGAAGCGAGTCGTTGAACAAAGCAACACCCAGCGTCGTCTCCAGACGAGCCGGCTGACCCTCAACCCAACCCTCAGGGGCAGGCTGCGAAGACGACGGAACAAAGTTGTCCACCGCAATCGTGCAGACCGCGTTCAGATCAAGCTCGCCCGCATCGAACGCCATGATCGCTTCAGCAACAGACGAGAAGCTACGGCCCTCACCAGCAACACCTTCACGGTGAGTCGTCAAGTGGTTCAAACCGATGATCATGTCCTGCGCAGGCAACGCAACTGGGCGGCCATCCGAAGGCTTCAGAACGTTGTTCGAGGACAGCATCAAGATGCGCGCCTCAGCCTGAGCCTCAGGGCTCAGCGGCAAGTGCACAGCCATCTGGTCACCGTCGAAGTCAGCGTTGAACGCAGCACATGCGAGTGGGTGAAGCTGGAGAGCCTTACCCTCAATGAGCTGAGGCTCGAACGCCTGAATACCCAGGCGGTGCAGGGTTGGTGCACGGTTCAGAAGAACAGGGTGCTCAGCGATGATCTCTTCAAGAACGTCCCAGACCGCAGGGCGGAAACGCTCAACCATGCGCTTAGCAGCCTTGACGTTCTGAGCGTGGTTGAGGTCAACCAGACGCTTCATCACGAACGGCTTGAACAGCTCAAGCGCCATCTGCTTAGGCAGACCACACTGGTGCAGCTTGAGCTGCGGACCAACAACAATGACCGAACGGCCAGAGTAGTCAACACGCTTACCGAGCAGGTTCTGACGGAAACGACCCTGCTTACCCTTGAGCATGTCAGACAGCGACTTCAGCGGGCGGTTACCCGGACCAGTCTGTGGACGACCACGGCGGCCATTATCGAACAGCGAGTCAACCGACTCCTGCAACATGCGCTTCTCGTTGTTCACGATGATCTCCGGGGCACCCAGATCCATCAGGCGCTTGAGGCGGTTGTTGCGGTTGATCACTCGACGGTAAAGGTCGTTGAGGTCCGAGGTAGCGAAGCGGCCACCATCGAGCTGAACCATAGGACGCAGTTCAGGCGGGATCACCGGAACAGCATCCAAGACCATACCCTCAGGCGAGTTATCGGTCGTCAAGAAAGCGTTGACAACCTTGAGGCGCTTGATCGCGCGAGTCTTACGCTGGCCCTTACCGGTAGCGATGATCTCACGCAGCTGCTCGGCCTCGTCCTCGAGGTTGAAGTTCTGCAGGCGTTTCTGGATCGCCTCAGCGCCCATCGACCCTTCGAAGAACAAGCCGTACTTAGCGCGCATCGTGCGGAACAGCGACTCGTTACCTTCAAGGTCACCGACCTTGATGGTCTTGAAGCGCTCCCACACCTCGGTGAGACGCTCGATCTCAGCATCCGCGTTCTTGCGGACGTTCGCCATTTCCTTATCGGCGGCGTCGCGAGCCTTCTTCTTCTCAGCAGCCTTCGCGCCCTCAGCCTCAAGACGAGCGAGGTTCTCTTCAAGCTCCTGAGCAATCTCAGCGATATCAGCGTCACGCTGGTTAGCGATGTTCTTGATCTCGAGATCGTGAGCAGCCTGCAAGTTAGGCAGCTCTTCGTGACGGCGATCCTCATCAACCGAGGTGATCATGTACGCAGCGAAGTAGATGACCTTCTCAAGGTCCTTCGGCGCCAGATCCAAAAGGTAACCCAAACGCGAAGGAACGCCCTTGAAGTACCAGATGTGCGTCACTGGAGCAGCAAGCTCGATGTGGCCCATACGTTCACGGCGAACCTTAGAACGGGTCACCTCAACACCACAGCGCTCACAAATGATGCCCTTGAAGCGGACGCGCTTGTACTTACCGCACGAGCATTCCCAGTCACGCGTAGGACCGAAAATCTGCTCGCCGAACAAGCCGTCCTTCTCTGGCTTCAGCGTGCGGTAGTTAATGGTCTCCGGCTTCTTGACCTCGCCGTAGCTCCATTCGCGGATCTGCTCAGCAGTAGCCAAGCCAATACGCATCAATCCGAAAGTCGATTCGGTGGACATAAGTCCTTACTCTCTTTCGTCAAAAATTTGAAGTCTTCATCAGGTGGTTCACCAGCCCAGCAACACAACCAGACTGGACAAAGGTCCGTAGCCGGTGGCGGGCACCCCAGCCCGCCACCGCATCGTGCGCTACTTAGACCTCATCAACCGAGCTCGGCTCAACATTCGACAAGTTGATACCCAGCTCCTCAGCGGCCCGGAAGACTTCCTCGTCCGCATCGCGCATTTCAATGGTCTCGCCTTCCGTCGAGAGAACCTCGACGTTGAGGCACAGCGACTGCATTTCCTTCAACAGAACCTTGAAGGACTCAGGAACGCCTGGGGCTGGGATGTTGTCGCCCTTGACGATCGCCTCGTAGACCTTCACACGGCCGTGGATATCATCCGACTTGACCGTAAGCAGTTCCTGCAGGGTGTAAGCCGCGCCGTAAGCCTCGAGCGCCCACACTTCCATCTCACCGAAACGCTGACCACCGAACTGGGCCTTACCACCCAATGGCTGCTGCGTAATCATCGAGTATGGACCAGTCGAGCGAGCGTGGATCTTGTCATCAACCAAGTGGTGCAGCTTGAGGATGTACATGTAACCCACGGAGATCGGCTCCGGGAACGGCTGGCCGGAACGGCCATCGAACAGGGTGGCCTTACCGGAGTTATCAATCAGACGCTCACCGTCGCGCGAAGGCAGAGTGTGGTCCAGCAGACCGCGGACTTCTTCTTCCTCAGCACCGTCGAAGACCGGGGTGGCAACCTTGGTCGGAGCCTGCTCACGCGGCAAGTTCGGAAGGTTCTTGATCCACTCAGGTTCACCTTCGATGTTCCAGCCCTGGGATGCGGCCCATCCGAGGTGCAACTCCATGACCTGGCCCAGGTTCATACGGCCTGGAACACCCAGTGGGTTCAGGATCACGTCGACCGGGGTACCGTCAGCCATGAACGGCATGTCCTCAACTGGGAGGATCTTGGAGATAACACCCTTGTTACCGTGACGGCCAGCGAGCTTGTCACCCACGGTGATCTTACGCTTTTGCGCAACGTAGACACGGACCAGCTGGTTCACACCTGGTGGTAGCTCGTCATCATCGTCGCGGTCGAAGATGCGAACACCGATGACGGTACCGGACTCACCGTGCGGGATACGCAGCGAAGTGTCACGGACTTCGCGGGACTTCTCACCGAAGATCGCGCGCAGCAAGCGTTCCTCTGGGGTCAGTTCGGTTTCACCCTTCGGGGTTACACGCCCCACGAGGACGTCGCCGGCTTCCACCTCAGCGCCGATGTGGATGATGCCGCGCTCATCGAGCTGCGAAAGCACTTCTTCGGACACGTTCGGGATGTCACGGGTGATCTCTTCTGCGCCGAGCTTGGTGTCGCGGGCATCGACCTCGTATTCCTCGATGTGGATCGAGGTGAGGACGTCGTCGGAGACCATGCGCTCGGAGAGGATGATCGCGTCCTCGTAGTTGAGGCCTTCCCAGGACATGAACGCAACGAGCAGGTTCTTCCCGAGCGCGAGCTCGCCCGCCTGGGTTGCTGGGCCATCAGCGATGAGGGCCTGAGCTTCCAGCCGGTCCCCTTCCGTGACAACGACCTTCTGGTTGTAGCCGTTGCCCTGGTTGGAGCGAGCAAACTTCATGATCGGGTAGTTCGTCTGCGTGCCGTCATCGTTCATGACGGAGACGAGGTCAGCCGAAACGCTGGTAACGACGCCTGGCTTGCGTGCCAGGACGGCGTCGCCGGAGTCAACAGCGAGGTACTTCTCCATACCGGTACCGACGATTGGCGAATCCGGCTCGAGGAGCGGAACAGCCTGACGCTGCATGTTCGCACCCATGAGTGCGCGGTTCGCGTCGTCGTGCTCGAGGAACGGAATCAACGCGGTTGCTGCGGACACCATCTGGCGTGGAGAGACGTCCATGTAGTCGATCTCGTTTGGCGCAACCAGAACTGGTTCACCACCACCGCCGCGTTCACGGCAGAGCACGAGCTCTTCTTCGAAGGTTCCGTCTTCCGCGAGAGGCGCGTTAGCCTGCGCGATCTGGTGCTCGAGCTCCTCGTCTGCGGTGAGGTAGTCAACGTGTTCGGTGACCACGCCGTCGACAACGCGACGGTATGGGGTCTCAATGAAACCGAAGGAGTTGATGCGACCGTAGGTTGCGAGCGAGCCGATCAGACCAATGTTCGGGCCTTCCGGGGTCTCAATTGGGCACATGCGGCCGTAGTGAGACGGGTGGACGTCACGAACTTCCATGCCTGCGCGGTCACGAGACAGACCGCCTGGGCCGAGGGCCGAGAGGCGGCGCTTGTGGGTCACGCCTGCGAGCGGGTTGTTCTGGTCCATGAACTGCGAAAGCTGGGAGGTTCCGAAGAACTCCTTGATCGCAGCAACAACCGGACGGATGTTGATGAGGGTCTGCGGGGTGATCGCCTCGACATCCTGGGTAGTCATGCGCTCGCGCACAACGCGTTCCATACGGGACAGGCCGGTGCGGACCTGGTTTTCGATCAGCTCGCCAACCGCGCGGATGCGGCGGTTACCGAAGTGGTCGATGTCGTCGACGTTGATCGGGATGTCGGTCTCTTCGCCCTTGCGGACACCCTTGATGGTGCGCTCACCTGCGTGGAGGGCGACGATGTAGCGGATCATAGCTACGATGTCAGCCTCGGTCAGCACGTAGGACTCTGGAGTGCCCATTGGCATCTCCATGCCAAGCTTGTGGTTGAGCTTGTAGCGACCCACCTTAGCGAGGTCGTAACGCTTCGGGGTGAAGTACAGGTTTTCAAGCAGGTTGCGTGCCGCTTCGACGGTCGGCGGCTCGCCTGGGCGCAGCTTACGGTAGATGTCCAGAAGCGCCTCTTCCTCGGTGTGGACGGTGTCCTTTTCGAGGGTCAGGCGGATCGATTCGTAGTCGCCGAATTCAGAAAGGATCTGAGATTCGGTCCAGCCGAGGGCCTTGAGCAGAACCGTGACGGACTGCTTGCGCTTACGGTCGAGGCGGACTGCGACCTGGTCACGCTTATCGACCTCGAGCTCGAACCATGCACCACGCGATGGGATAACGCGTGCGGAGTAGATGTCCTTGTCGGAGGTCTTATCCGGGGTGCGCTCGAAGTAGGCGCCTGGCGAACGAACCAGCTGGGAGACGACGACGCGCTCGGTTCCGTTGATGATGAACGTTGCGTTGTCGGTCATGAGCGGGAAATCGCCCATGAAGACCGTCTGCTGCTTGATTTCACCGGTCTGGTTGTTCATGAACTCGGCACGAACGTAGAGCGGTGCCGAGTAGGTTGCATCGCGGTCTTTTGCTTCCGCGATGGTGTACTTAGGGTCCGCAAATTCTGGCTCGGAGAAGCTCAGGGACATGGTGCCCTGGAAGTCTTCGATTGGCGAGATCTCTTCGAAGATCTCTGCGAGGCCAGGTACGCGTGGGACACTGTTGTCCCCTGTTTCTTCTGCCTTCGCTACGCGCTGCTGCCAGCGTTCGTTACCGATGAGCCAGTCGAACGATTCGGTCTGCAGTGCAAGCAGATCCGGGACGTCGAGTGGTTCGTCAATCTTCGCGAAGGAGATGCGGCCCGCTGCGGCGGCGGTACGAGCCGAAGTAGCGGTTGAGTTCTGAGAGGTGCTCGAGGCGACCAAAGGTTTTCCTTCCACAGACCGTCATGTTTCCGGGTGCGGCTTGACCTGTGTCGAGCGCGAGCTAACAGTCAACGTTAGGGTTTCGCAGAGACGTTAAAACATCGACCCACCGCTATATGAAGGTCGATGCAACAGGACAGCAAGAGCCGCAACTGTTTATCTTAGCGAATTTTGTCAAGCGTGTCGAATGGCTTTTTGTTCTCGCCTGCGTGGTATTCGCGCTCGCACGTGAGATGCTGGTCACAGTGTTCTGTATGTCATTGACGTGTGATGGAGGTTTTTATGTCGAGCGCTCAACGCCCTAACGGCTGGCAGGGCATGACTGCTTTGAATGGGCGCGATGCGGTGATTATTGGTGCCGCGCGCACGCCTTTCGCTCGTCTTTTGGGTGGTTTGAAGGATTTTTCGGCGGCGGCTTTGGGCGGCCATGCGATCAAAGCCGCGCTCGAGCGAGCCGGTCTTGACGCTCAGAACGTTGAAGCCGTGGTGATGGGTCAAGCGGTTCAGGCAGGTTGTGGCCAGAATCCTGCCCGCCAGGCTGCGCTTCGGGTTCCGGGCCTGCCTGCGTCTGCCCACGCGGAGACCATCAACAAGGTGTGTTTATCCGGTCTTTCTGCCGTGGTTCACGCGGCCCGGCTAGTCCGCTTGGGTGAAGCCGATGTCGTTGTTGCGGGCGGCATGGAGTCGATGACGAACGCACCTCATCTGTTGCCAGGCTCCCGCGGTGGGTGGAAATACGGGGATATCACTGCTATGGACTCTCTGGCGCACGATGGCCTCACGGATGCGGCTGATCAGATTTCGATGGGTTCGTTGACTGACGCAGGCAACGATGCGCTAGGTATTTCGAGGGAGGAGCAAGATGCGTGCGCCGCGGCCTCACATCAAAGGGCGGTCTCTGCGCGCGACAACCTGCAGCGCGAGATCGCAAGCGTTGAGTGGACAGACCGCCGCGGGCGACAGCATGCTGTCACCGCGGACGAGGGCGTCCGCGAAGACACAACCGCAGACACGCTAGCCGCACTCAAACCTGCTTTCTCGAAGGAAGGCACGATCACCGCAGGCAACTCCTCTCCCCTATCCGATGGCGCAGCTGCCGTGGTCGTTGTCTCGCGCGCTTGGGCTGAAGAACACGGGGCAAACATCCTCGTGACGATCGGCTCCGCTGGCCAAGTAGCCGGCCCGGACAACTCGCTTCACGCGCAACCAGCACGTGCGATCGTGGAAGCACTTGAGCGTTCCGGCATGGAATCTAGCGAACTCGACGTCATTGAGATCAACGAAGCCTTCGCGTCAGTCTCGGTTCAGTCCCATAAAGAACTGGGCCTGGCCCCTGATACCGCGAACGCCTGGGGTGGCGCTATCGCACTAGGTCATCCGCTCGGCGCGAGCGGCGCCCGCCTAGTTGTGACAGCGTGCTACCAGCTCGAGGAACGCGGCGGAGGCACCGCGGCCGTCGCGCTGTGTGGTGGCGGCGGCCAGGGCGACGCTCTCTTGCTCCACCGCTAACCATCCCGTCAGCGGAAGCAACGCAGTTAAAAAAGTTTGGCCCGTGCCACCATTCGGTGACACGGGCCAAACTCTATCCACTCTCAACGGCGTACGTTCACACCGCTTCAAGCGAAAGGAAATTACTTGAGGGTGACGGTTGCGCCAGCGCCCTCGAGAGCTTCCTTAGCCTTCTCAGCGTCTTCCTTGGAGACACCCTCGAGAACAGCCTTAGGAGCGCCGTCAACGAGCTCTTTAGCTTCCTTCAGGCCGAGGGAGGTCAGGCCGCGAACTTCCTTAATAACGCCGATCTTCTTGTCGCCAGCGGCTTCGAGGATGACGTCGAATTCGGTCTGCTCTTCAGCGCCGCCTGCGGCACCGCCAGCAGCAGGAGCTGCAGCAACAGCAGCAGCGGTGACCTCGAAGGTCTCCTCGAACTGCTTAACGAACTCGGAGAGTTCGAAGATGGTCATTTCCTTGAACGCGTCAAGGAGCTCTTCGTTGGTGAGCTTCGCCATAGTGGCGTCCTTTCGTCAATGCGGAAGCTGTGCTCCGCGTAAAGCTTGTGTATTTGAAACTGTGGGGCTCAGATGTCCCGCGCCACGGCATCAACCGCGGCCGGTGACTACTCTGCAGCTGGGGCTTCGGCGGTTTCGCCGGCCTCTTCGCGCTTGAGACGCAGCGCATCGATGATGCGTGCGGCGGCGGACGCAGGTGCCTTGAGGACACCAGCAACGCGAGCCAGCTGGTGCTCGACGGACTCGAGAGCAGCAAGATCCTTGATCTGCTCAGCGTCCATCTTCTGGCCCTCGTAGTAGCCGCCCTTGATGATGAGCTTCTCGTGGTCCTTGGCGAAATCGGTCAGGCTCTTAGCAGCAGCAACTGCGTCACCGCGGATGAACGCGATAGCAGTTGGGCCGTTCAGCAAGCCCTCGAATGCGTCAACACCAGCGTTCTTAGCAGCGATTTCAGTCAAGGTGTTCTTGACAACTGCGTACTTGGTGTCTGGGCCCATGGAGCGGCGAAGCTCCTTGAGCTGTTCCACGGTGAGCCCACGGTATTCGGTCAGGACTGCAGCCGGGGACTCTTCAAAGTCCTTGGTGATCTCCTTTACGGCGATCTCCTTGACGTTCTTAGCCATGACACTCCTTCCGGGGTTCTAGGATGGTTTCTCCAGGTTGGCTGCCCCGTTAAGCAAAATAGCCCTGGCACATAGGCACAGGGCTACACAGGAAACATCGACGGCGTGAACGCCTCGGTTTGTGAAGAATCTGTCCCTACGTGGGCTGCCCTGCAAGTGCGGGAACCTTCGATGAGCGCGAACGCCCATAACCAACGGTCTTTGGTACAGCGATCAGTCTAACGCATACTGTTCAGATTCACCAATCGAGAGACCGAGTGCGGTTTCACACTCCACTCGCGCACCGCATCGTGAGCGTCATTAAAGCGTTGTCCCCGGCCATCAACATGACCGGGGACAACGCTATTGAGCTGTTCGTGGCAGCGATTAGCCGCGAACGGTAACGGATGCTGGGTCCAGTGGAACTCCAGGGCCGAACGTCGTAGCGAGGGTTGCCTTCTTGATGTAACGGCCCTTGGAAGCGGATGGCTTCAGGCGGTTGATTTCCTCAACAGCGGCCTTGAAGTTCTCTTCCAGAGCGTTCTGGTCGAAGGAAGCCTTACCAACGATGAAGTGGAGGTTGGAGTGCTTATCAACGCGGAAGTCGATCTTACCGCCCTTGATGTCGCCAACAGCCTTCGCGACGTCCATGGTCACGGTGCCGGTCTTAGGGTTCGGCATGAGGTTACGTGGACCGAGGATCTTACCGAGGCGGCCAACCTTACCCATCATGTCTGGGGTAGCTACGGCTGCGTCGAAGTCGGTCCAGCCACCCTGGATCTTCTCCATGAGGTCATCCGAGCCAACGAAGTCTGCGCCAGCTTCACGAGCTGCGTCAGCGTTCGGGCCAGCTGCGAAGACCACAACGCGAGCGGTCTTACCGGTGCCGTGTGGGAGGTTCACGGTACCGCGAACCATCTGGTCAGCCTTACGTGGGTCGACCGAGAGGCGGAAAACAGCCTCAACAGTTGCGTTGCCCTTCGAAGCGCTCGTGGTCTCCTTGATCAGAGCCAGAGCCTCGTTCGGCTGGTACAGCTTGCCGTCCTCAATCTTGGCGGCTGCTTCCAAATATGCTTTGCTGCGCTTTGCCATCTGCGTCTTTTCTCCTTGTGCAGTTGTGGTACTCGGGCCGCGCTCGACCCTTCCCACTCCCCTAGGCGGGGCATGATGCTTTTATCTGTTTCGGGCTCAACCCACAGCTTTCGCGGTGTAGTTCAGCCTTGCGCCGCACTTTCGCTTGTGTGCGGCGAGAAGCACAATTACTTCTCGACCTCGATACCCATCGAGCGAGCGGTGCCAGCGATGATCTTGGACGCAGCTTCAACGTCGTTAGCGTTGAGGTCCTTCATCTTGTATTCAGCGATTTCCTTGACCTGATCCTTGGTGAGCTTACCCACCTTGTCGGTGTGTGGAACGCCGGAACCCTTAGCTACGCCAGCAGCCTTCTTGATGAGCTGGGAAGCTGGTGGAGTCTTGGTGATGAAGGTGAACGAGCCATCTTCGAAAACCGTGATCTCTACCGGGATGACGTTACCGCGCTGAGACTCGGTCTCAGCGTTGTAAGCCTTGCAGAACTCCATGATGTTGACGCGGTGCTGTGCAAGCGCCGGACCGATTGGTGGTGCCGGGTTTGCCTGACCTGCCTGAATCTGGAGTTTGATCAGGCCAGTGACCTTTTTCTTCGGAGCCATGTATGGTCCTTCTCTCTCAAACTTCACCCTCGCACAGGAGCGTACGAGGGCCGGTGGCCGCCGTGGCGCGGCGGCCGAATCGTCGACTCCAGCCAAGCGAGCCGGGGCGACGAAAACTTATGCGGTAAGGATCTAGTTGACCTTGGTTACCTGGTTGAACTGCAACGTGACTGGGGTTTCACGTTCGAAGATCGAAACCAAAACCACGAGCTGGCGAGTTTCGAGCTTGACCTCAGAAATGGTTGCCGGAAGCGACTCGAACGGACCGTCGTTGACGATGACGGCCTCGCCGACCTCGAAGTCTGCCTTGACCTCGGTGACAGGAACCTTTGCTTCCTTGCCGGTCTCTTCGGCTTCTGCTTCAACCTCGATCGTGTGCTCGAGCATCGAGTACACCTCGTCGAGGCTCAACGGCATAGGGTCGTAGGCGTTGCCAACAAAGCCGGTGACGCCAGGGGTGTGGCGAACCGTGCCCCACGATTCATCAGTAAGTTCCATGCGGACCAGGACGTAGCCAGGGATGCGAACGCGGCGCACCTTCTTGGAAACCGTGTTCTTGACGACCACAGCTTCTTCCATTGGAACCTGGATTTCGTAGATGAAGTCCTCCATATTCAGCGTCTGAATACGGGTTTCCAGGTTGAGCTTCACGCGGTTCTCGTAGCCAGCGTACGAGTGAATCACGTACCACTGACCAGGCTGGCGACGCAGCTTGGAACGGAACTTGCGGCGCAGTTCTTCAAGCTCATCGCTTTCTGCTACCGCGTTGTTGTCCGCATCCTGGGCAGCGTCGACGGCGGCGTCAACGTTCGAGTCAACCTCGGTACGCGGTTCCGACTCGTTAGCTTCCAGTTCCTGCTCGGACACTCGTTCCTACTTTCTGCTTGGGGCGCTATAGCTAGCCACGCACGCTTCCGCGCGTGGTTATTCGAGCGTGGCTATCGTGTAAACGACCAGACGGCGATCTTGCCGAACACGAAGTCCAGCAGACCCACCATGACCATGACAATGACCACGAACATGAGGACAACAAACCAGTAGTTCACCAGTTCCTTGCGGGTTGGCGAAACAACTTTCCGCAGTTCCTGGATCACCTGTGCAAAGAACAGAGAAATCGCACCAAAGAAGCCACGCTTTTTGCGCTGCGCCGGGGTTTCCGTCACTGGTTCACCTTCCGATCTGCACTACTCAGTTCCTGACTTCTGCTCAGGCCCTGCCTAGCGCTCAGATCCTTTACTGAAACAACATGGCCCCGCGGCCCCGGTCGAGGGGTGCGGGGTCCACGCTGCTACCGCTGGGCTTTCACCCAAACGCAGGGCAGACAGGACTCGAACCTGCAACCTACGGTTTTGGAGACCGTTGCGCTACCAATTGCGCCACTGCCCTTTATGGCTGGATTCATTTGCCAAGAAAGCTCGACTTATGAACATTGACCAAATGTTCACTCTACTTTATCGCGTAGCAACCCACTTCAGGGCCTGAAATGAACCCGAATTGAGGCGCACGATGCCGCAGGTGGTGAACACCGAGTGTCCAGTCTACACGGAAGAGGTAGAAGAAGTCGAACCGGTCCGTTCGCCGCAGCTCCCCTCGGGCACGCAAGCGGTCTTATTTGGGATCGGCATATCAGCATCACACTCAACGGACAGCTATCTATGCGCCCGCCATGCATGCTCCATGAACGCATCAAGGAGCAACTGAGGATCTCATAAGAAAAGTAAACGAGGGGTTTCGCAAGCACTTTGACGATGCCTACCGTGAAAACACCGTGAGCGATCTCACATCGCTCCCCGAACACGGAAAGACGATAATGATGACTCCATCTACTCAGTACCCGCATCGGGCCCGCGATCCTCGGGTCCACGATCGGAGCGCACCTCGCGCTCGCTTGATCGGCGCTATCGGCGCCGGCGTCGCTTCCCTCGCTCTGGCTATCCCGCCTGCGATGGCGCAAGCTGCGCCTGCCGTAGTCAAGAGCGACGTCTCTGCTCAGGCGCAGAGCTTCGTGAAAAAGAATGCTGATAAGCAGTCTCATAAGGAAGCGCTTGAGGCCAAGAAGCAGCTTCAAGCTAAGCAAGACATGATCGAGAAGCTCAACGCCGACGGCTATGACCGCTTCATCGTGACCTACAAGAAGTCGGAACGTGCCGCAAGCAAGGCGACGACGCGGGCCCAAGCCTGGCAGAAGGCCGGTAAGTCATACGGCCTCAACGCTAAGGAGCTTCGCAAGACGGCTACCGGTTCGCACGTGATCGACCTGGGCAAGAACTTGAAGGGCAAGCAGGCCGATGAGTTCATGAAGAAGCTTGCTGCCGATCCTGCAGTTGAATCGGTCGAGCCAGACATTCGCCTGTACGCAACAGACCTGAACCCGCAGGACGAGTACTGGCAGAACCTGTGGGGCCTCAACGGTTCCTACGGTGTGAACGCGCAAGAAGCATGGAAGCACACGCAGGGTAAGGGGTCGGTTGTTGCGGTTGTGGACACCGGCATCACCAAGCACCCTGACCTGGATGCCAACGTCCTTCCAGGCTACGACTTCATTTCTGATCCGAAGTCTTCCAACGATGGCGACGGCCGCGATAACGATGCGACCGACAGCGGCGACTGGAACGACGCCGGCGAATGCGGCTTCGGATCTGGCTCCGGTTCTTCGTGGCACGGATCGCACGTCGCGGGCACGATCGCCGCGGTAGCGGACTCCCAGGGCGTCGTAGGTGTTGCGCCGGAAGCAAAGATTGTTCCGGTCCGCGTGCTCGGTAAGTGCGGTGGCCGCTTGTCTGACATTGCAGACGGTGTCGCTTGGGCTGCCGGTGCCGAGGTCCAGGGTGTACCTCGCAACGAGAACCCTGCAGACGTCATCAACATGTCCCTGGGCGGTCGAGGCATGTGCCAGGCCGCATACCAGGAAGCCATTAGCCTCGCTACCAGCCGCGGCACGACTGTTGTGGTCGCAGCCGGTAACGAAAGCTCGAACGCTGGTGCTTCCCAGCCAGCAAACTGCCAGGGTGTTGTAACCGTGGGCGCAACCGATAAGAACGGTAAGCCTTCGCACTACACGAACTACGGTGATGTTGTGGACATCTCCGCGCCAGGTGGCGACACCCGTACGAAGGGTGGGGGCATCCTCTCGACCGTGAACAGCGGCGACAAGAGCCCAGTTGGCCCAAGCTACGCGGAGTACCAGGGCACCTCGATGGCAACCCCACACGTTGCAGGCATCGTTGCCCTCATGAAGTCGGCCAACCCTGAGATGTCTCCAGCTCAGGTCGAGCAGGCACTCAAGGACACCTCGAAGCCTGTCAACGGCGGCTGCTCGCAGCCATGTGGTCAGGGCCTCGTCGATGCTGGCCGCGCAGTCAAGGCTGCAGCGGGTGACGACACTCCGGCGCCTGAGCCAACTCCAGAACCAACTCCGGAGCCAGAGCCATCGCCTGAACCAGAACCAACTCCAGAGCCAGAGCCAACTCCGGAGCCAGAGCCTACGCCAGAGCCAGAGCCAACGCCTGGCCCTGAGAAGCAGCTCATCGTGAACGGCGGCTTCGAAGGCGGCCTCATCCCGTGGACCACGAACGTTCGCGACCTCGTCATGAAGGACGGCTCGCACGCCCACTCGGGTAACAGCTCGGCTTCCTTCAACGGCTGGGGCTACCGTTCCACCTACAGCCTGGATCAGACGGTGACCGTCCCTGCAAACGCCACCGCAACTCTGAGCTACTGGCTCAAGGTCCGCTCGGACGAACCATTCCCGTATGCACGCGACACGTTCAAGGTTCTTGTCTCCGATGGCACGAACTGGACCGTCCTCAAGACTCATTCCAACGTCGAAAAGGATCGCGGCTACCAGCAGCAGCAGGTTGACCTCTCCCAGTTCGCAGGCAAGAAGATCACCGTACGCTTCCTCGGTGAGGAAGACAGCTACTACTCCACGATCTTCAACCTCGACGACGTGGAGCTGAACGTCAAATAGCCTCCCCGCCCCGATTCAGGGACGCTAAGGCAACCTAGAACATTGTGGCCGGTCTGGATTTTCCAGACCGGCCACAATGCTTTTCTGTCCGCACATGTTGCTACACGCGAGCCTCCCATTCCTATGTGGTTCACATGAGGTTCCTGAGGGCCGGACAAGAAATGTGAAATGGTACTTTCGCAAAGGCTTTGATAATGCCTACCGTTGTCTCACCGTGAGCGGTCTCACATCGCTCCCTGAGCACGGAAAGACGATCATAGTGACTCCATCTACTCCGCACCCACATCGGGCTCGAGCCCGTAGCGCACCACGCGCTCGCTTGATCGGCGCCCTCGGCGCCGGCGTTGCTTCCCTCGCTCTGGCTATCCCACCTGCGATGGCGCAAGCAAATCCTGCAGTTCCTAAGAACGAAGCCTCTGCCCAGGCGCAGAGCTTTCTGACGAAGAAAACGGACAAACAGTCCCATAAAGAAGCACGTGAAGCTCAGAAGCAGCTTCAGGCTAAGCAAGAAATGGTCGAAAAGCTCAACGCCGACGGCTACGACCGCTTCATCGTGACCTACAAGAAGTCGGAACGCGGCGCCAACAAAGCCACGACGCGCGCGAAGGCCTGGCAGAAGGCCGGTAAGGCTTACGGTCTGAAGGCTAAAGAGTTGCGTAAGACCGCAATCGGTTCACACGTGTTCGACCTCGGCAAGAAGCGCCTCAAGGGCAAACAGGCCGACGACTTCATGAAGAAGCTGGCCGCCGACCCTGCTGTTGAGTCCGTAGAGCCGGACCTCCGCATGTACCCGACGGGCCTTAACCCGCGCGATCAGTACTGGCAGAACCTGTGGGGCCTCAACGGCAACTGGGGCATCAAGGCACAGGATGCTTGGCAGTACACGCAAGGTAGGGGCGCGGTCGTCGCTGTTCTGGACACCGGTATCACGCGACACCCAGATCTGGATGCCAACGTGCTTCCTGGCTACGACTTCATCTCAGACGCTTGGTCGTCCAGCGACGGCAACGGACGCGACAACGATCCGCTCGACAGCGGTGACTTTAGCGGACCGGGTGAATGCGGCCCTGGTTCCCCTGGCTCCGGTTCTTCGTGGCACGGTACCCATGTCGCGGGCACGATCGCTGCAGTCGCAGATTCCCGGGGTGTGGTTGGTGTAGCACCTCAAGCGAAGATCGTCCCTGTCCGCGTGCTTGGTAAGTGCGGTGGCCGCTTGTCCGACATCGCAGATGGTCTCGCATGGGCGGCCGGCGCAGATATCCCCGGCGTGCCTCGCAACCAGAACCCAGCTGACGTCATCAACATGTCCCTGGGTGGTGGCGGCTACTGCCAGCCTGTCTACCAGCGCGCTATCAACTTCGCTAACAGCCGCGGGACCACCGTTGTGGTCGCTGCCGGTAACGAAAGCTCAAACGCCGCGGGCGTTCAGCCGGCTAACTGCCAGGGTGTTGTGACTGTTGGTGCCACCAACGCCAACGGTACGCCGTCGTACTACTCGAACTTCGGTGATGTCGTGGACATCTCGGCGCCAGGCGGTGACACCCGTACGCGCGGTGGCGGCATCCTCTCTACCGTGAACGCGGGCCGCACCTATCCAGCTGGAGCAAGCTACGCAGAGTACCAGGGCACCTCGATGGCAACGCCACACGTTGCAGGCATCGTTGCCCTCATGAAGTCGGTCAACCCGAACATGAGTGCGGCGCAGGTTGAGAAGACACTCAAGGACACCTCACGGGCCGTCAACGGTGGCTACTGTGCACGCGGATGCGGCGTGGGCCTGGTCGATGCGGGACGTGCCGTACGCGCTGCCGCCGGCAAACAGGCTCCAGCACCTCAGCCAAACCCGGAACCAACGCCGAAGCCAACGCCGAAGCCAACCCCAGAACCAACGCCAGAGCCAACCCCGGAGCCAACCCCGGAGCCAACCCCGGAACCGACACCTGACCCGAGCCCTGCTCCTGAGAAGCAGCTCATTGTGAACGGCGGCTTCGAGAATGGCCTTACTTCGTGGCGAACCAACGCTCGCGACACCCTGATGCGCGACCGCAACCACGCCCGTTCGGGTAACGCCTCGGCTTCGTTCAACGGTTGGGCCTACCCGTCGACCTACAACCTGGACCAGACGGTAACCATCCCTAAGGGTTCGAACGCGGTCTTGAGCTACTGGCTCAAGGTTCGCTCGGATGAACCGTTCCCGTATGCGCGCGACAAGTTCGCTGTGCTCGTGTGGGACGGTAGCCGCTGGACGACCCTCAAGAGACACTCGAACCTCGAGAAGGGCCGCGGCTATCAGCAGCACAAGGTTGATCTGTCCAAGTTCGCAGGCAAGACCGTGACGGTACGTTTCCTCGGGAACGAAGGTAACTACTATTCGACGATCTTCAACCTCGACGACGTACAGCTCAACACCAAATAGTCTCGCCACCCTGATTCAGGGACGGTGAGGCAATAACAACAGTGTGGCCGGTCTGGAGAGTCCAGACCGGCCACACTGTTGTTAGCTAGTCGATGATTAGCTAGCCGATCATGCGGCAGCACACGCCATCGCCTCTGTTGGATTCGTCTCTATTGGAGACGTACCTGCGAATCTGGCTCAGCCGACGTGACGTCCGGCAGCTTCGCTAGCTCCTCGCTCACTTCGTCCAGCTGTGTCTCTTTAAACCCGGGTTCCAAGCTGTACACGAATGAACCGTCGAACATCGTGACCCCAGGCTCAGCCTTTGTTCCGTATCCTTCGAGGACCTCGGCGACCTGACGATCCACCGTCTCGCGATCCGCGCCCTTCTTAACATGCACGATGAGGCCGGTCACCTTACCGCGGCCTACCGGCGGCGGGCCTGGAGTCCGTAGTGACGGGTTAACGCTTGGCCCGTGAGGCGAAGGTCGTTCGTTCGAAGACGGAGCAGGCTGTTGGCTTTTAGACGAAGATGAAGGCATGTCAGAAGGCTCCATTGTCTTGCTGGCGGACGGCTGTGAAGATCCGGAAGGTGATGGATCCGAAGGATCTGGGTCGTTCGAACACGCAGCTACCGCTGTGAGCGCGAAAACGAGAGCGCATGCGGAAAGTAGCCGCTTGCGGCGTTGTCGAACCCCACGATTCTTGTAGCCGTAAAACTGAGACGTCTTTTCTAAGTCCATAACTCATTTTCCCATCCGCATCGATAGGATGGAAGTGTCCCTATATATCCCTATCTGCGGGGTCGAAAGCGCTACCCCGCAACATCGAAGGACTGTTCATGCCTGCTCGTCTCTCTGCCCGGCTTTCCGCCATCGCACCATCGGCGACCCTCGCCGTAACCAACCGCGCCAAGGACATGAAGGCACAAGGCAAGGACGTCATCGGATTCGGTGCCGGCGAGCCTGACTTCCCGACCCCGGATTACATCGTCGATGCGGCGGTCGAAGCCGCACGCGACCCCAAGAACCACCGCTACACGGCAACCAACGGGCTCATCGAACTGCGCGAAGCCATCGCGGCAAAGACCCTCCGGGATTCCGGAATCGAGGTCGACCCAGCCAACATCGTGGTCACCAACGGCGGTAAACAGGCCGTGTTCAACACGTTCCAAGCCCTGCTGAACCCAGGCGACGAGGTCATCATCCCGGCGCCTTATTGGACCACGTACCCGGAAGCCGTCAAGCTCGCTGGTGGCGTTCCCGTCGAGGTCTTCGCTGGCCCTGAAGCCGATTACAAGGTGACGGTCGAACAGCTCGAAGCCGCACGCACCGACTCGACCCAGGCAATCATCTTCGTGTCCCCTTCCAACCCGACCGGCGCCGTCTACACCCAGGAAGAGACCAAGGCGATCGGCGAATGGGCACGCGAGAACGACATCTGGGTCATCACCGACGAAATCTACGAACACCTCGTCTACGACGAAGCCGAGTTCACCTCCATCGCGGCAGTCACCGAAGGCCTTGAGAAGGTCGTGATCCTCAACGGCGTCGCTAAGACATACTCGATGACCGGCTGGCGAGTGGGCTGGCTCATCGGCCCTACCGACTTCGTCAAGGTCGTCTCGACGTTCCAGTCCCACTCGACCGGTAACGTCGCCAACGTCTCTCAGCGCGCGGCGATTGCCGCGGTCGCCGGCCCGCTCGACGAAGTCCACACGATGCGTGAAAGCTTCGACCGCCGGCGTAAGGCGATGGTCGATGGCCTCAACCAGATCAACGGCTTCCACTGCCCTACCCCGAAGGGCGCGTTCTACGCGTACGTCGATGTACGCGAAGCCCTCGGCAAGACCTACGCCGGCGAAACCCCAACCACCTCGAGCCAGCTCGCCGAGCTGATCCTCCAGGAAACCGGTGTAGCGCTCGTCCCAGGTGAAGCGTTCGGGCCATCGGGCTTCCTCCGCCTCTCGTACGCGCTCGGCGACGACGACCTCGCAGAAGGCCTCCGCCGCGTCCGCGAATTCATCAACAGGAACTAGTTCTTCAACCAACACTGCGCAACCAGCAACACCGAGTCAACAACGGACACAGAGGTGCAAGGCATGGACACGATCTATAAATGGCTCCGGGCAATGCCGCTACGACGCGGCCCACGCCGGCTCGTGGGAGGCGTGTGCGGCGGCATCGCCTACAAGACTGGCTGGGACGTCGGCATGGTTCGGCTCATCACACTGATCGCGCTGATCCTGCCGATCATCTCGCTCCCGGCGTATCTCATCGCCTGGGTCATCATCCCGTGGGGCGCCAGCGATGAAGCCGCTGAAAAAGCAACACGACGTGGCAGCACCGCAGCGATCCCACCGCGGGAAGACGACCCGCTGTTGCTTGAAAAATTCATGACCTGGGGCAGCGACAAGCTGCGGAACTAATTGGGTGCCCCCCAGGCGTAGGGTACTCGCAGGCTAGACCCCTTAAATGGTGTCGGCGTGAGCATTCGATCAACGAAGCTCACGCCAACACCATTTTCACGCCTTAAACGCTCTAGGCTTCAACCGCCTTACGGGCCGCAACAAACGCATCCACGCACGCTTCGATGTCCTCAGGCGAGTGCGCCGCCGAAAGCTGAACACGAATGCGCGCCTCACCACGCGGAACCACCGGGAAGCTGAACGCCGTGACGTACACGCCGTGGTTGAGCATCTCGTCGGCGATCTTCGCGGCGAGCGCTGCATCGTGGAACATCACCGCGATAATCGCGTGCTCACCCTCAAGCAGCTCAAAGCCTTCCTCATCCATACGACGGCGGAAGTGCGCGGCGTTCTCGAAGAGCTTCTCACGCAAATCAACGGCGCCGGAAACCAGGTCCAGGGCCGTGATCGTCGCAGCCACAATCGATGGGGCGAGCGAGTTCGAGAACAAGTACGGGCGTCCCTGCTGACGCAGAATATCCACGATCTGCTGGCGGGCCGCGACATAGCCGCCCGACGCGCCGCCCAGAGCCTTACCGAACGTACCGGTGTAGATGTCCACACGGTCAGCGACACCTGCGTGCTCCGGAGTACCGGCACCCGTCTCGCCCATGAAGCCCACCGCGTGAGAGTCATCGACCATGACCAACGCGCCGTACTCGTCGGCAAGATCACAGATCTCGCGCAACGGCGCCAAGTAGCCGTCCATCGAGAACACGCCGTCAGTCACAATCACGATGCGGCGAGCGCCAGCGCCACCATTCATCGCCTTGGTCGCCTCAAGCTGCTCACGCAGATCCGCCATGTCGCGGTTCGCGTAACGGTAGCGGGCCGCCTTAGAAAGCCGGATCCCATCGATCAGCGAAGCGTGGTTGAGCGCATCCGAAATGATCGCGTCCTGAGCGCCGAACAGCGGCGCAAACACCGCACCGTTCGCGTCAAAGCAAGACGAAAACAGAATCGCGTCATCCGTGCCCAACCAGTCAGCGAGCTTACGTTCCAGCTCCAGATGCTGGTCCTGGGTACCGCAAATGAAACGCACCGAAGCCATACCGAAGCCGCGCTCCGTCAAAGCGTTCCGCGCGGAATCGATGATGCGCTCGTCGTCAGCAAGACCCAAGTAATTGTTGGCGCAGAAGTTCAGAACCTCACGCGCTTCACCATTCGCGCTTGCGGTGATGTGAGCCGACTGCGGGGTCGTGATGGTCCGTTCCCGCTTCGTCAGGCCCGAAGCCTCAATCTCATCCAGCTCAGCCTGCAGATCCGCAAGCATCGCCTCACGTGCATTCGTCACGAGTTCTCTTCCCTTCCCCAAACGTTATCTCTGCCTAGACGGTATCCCGGCCTAGACGTTACGCCAGTCCAACAAAACCTTGCCGCGCTGACCAGAACGGGCAATATCGAAAGCCTGACGCCATTCGGAAGCCGGAACCACATCGGAAATCACCGAGGTGATCCGCTCCCGGAAGAGCTCATCGGTCTGCAGCATCGCGGTCATCGCGTACCAGGTCTCATACATCTCACGGCCATACACACCCTGCAACGTGAGCATGCGCGTCACAATCCGGCCGCCATCAACATTCCACGAACCGTTCGGCAGACCCAACAAAGCGATGCGGCCGCCATGGTTCATGTTCTCAATCATCTCGGACAGCGCAGGCTGAGCGCCGGAAATCTCGAGGCCCACATCGAAGCCCTCGTTCATGCCCAAGCGGCGCTGAACATCGGAGATCTTCTCTTTACCGGCAAGCACACCGGCATCCGCGCCCATGCCCTCGACAAGCTTGAGGCGTTCCTCGTTCAGGTCCGTGACCACAATCTTGCGGGCACCGGCGTGACGCGCGATCGCGGCCGACATCAGGCCAATCGGGCCCGCGCCCGTGATCAGAACATCCTCACCCACCAGGTTGTTCAGAAGCGCGGTATGCGTCGCGTTGCCCAGCGGATCGAAGATCGCGCCGAGCTCCGGCGTCACGAAATCATCCGTGTGAACCCACACATTCGACTCCGGGATCACCACATACTCGGCAAACGCGCCATCACGTTGGACACCCACCGACTGCGTCCTGATGCACATCTGACGCCGTCCCGCACGGCAGTTACGGCACATACCGCACACCACGTGGCCCTCGCCCGAAACGCGGTCGCCCACCTTGATGTCCTTGACGTAATCACCCGTCTTGACGACTTCGCCATAAAACTCGTGGCCCGGGATCATCGGCGGCGCAATCATGTCTTGCGCGGCCTGGTCATAAGCCTCGATGTGCAGGTCAGTACCGCAGATCCCCGCCATGTGAACACGGATCAAGACATCGTGCGCGCCCGGCTCAGGAACAGGGCGGTCGGTGTACTCGAAACCAGCGTGCGGGCCAGACTTATACAGAGCCTTCACGGAAGCCTCCCGGGTCGATGTGGGCAATCACACTAAGACTAACGCGCCCACGCCCATCCACGGGACCCTAGCCGCGCAGATCCTTACCCATTCCTGGGCCGAGCCGCCCCAGATCCTTCGGGCGGCCCACCACATTGCCGGCAGTAGGCGGGACAATAACGGTCTGCAACGCTTGGTATTCCTGTTCACCATCCACAACGGTGAGCTCCGTATCGACGCCCACATTCCGGCGGATCACAGCCAACGCGACCGGTCCAGCATCGTGATGCAGCACCGCGCTCGTGACCGTACCCACAGTGCGTTCCCCCGCCTTAACCTCAGCGCCAGCGGCAGGCAACGTGTGCTCCGAACCATCCAGATCCAAGAACACGAGCCGGCGCGGTGGGTGCCCGAGGTTATGCACACGAGCCACCGTCTCTTGCCCCTTATAGCAGCCCTTGTTCAGGTGCGTGGCGGAACGCAGCAGGTCGAGCTCGTGCGGGATCGTCTTATGGTCCACCTCTGTCCGTACACTCGGATTCCATGCGGCGATGCGGACCTGCTCATACGCCATCAAACCGCCGATGCGCAGCCCGGCTTCCTGCACCGCGCTGAGCAGTTCAGGCATCCGGGAGCGCTTAACGAGCGAGAAGAACCAGTCACCTTCAGAACCAGGATGCTCATCCCCTACCGGACCATACGGCCAACCGCCCTCACAGACATCCGGCCACGGATCACGCACAACCGGACCCCAGGCGTCAGTGTCTGCCACGAGCGCCGACGCCACTCCGGCAAGCTTCTCACGCAACGCGAAGCGAGCACCCACCACGGCCCAGTCAGCCGTCACATCGGTCACCTCGACCTGGCTCATGAACCGCATCTTGGACAACCACTCGACCAAGCTGCCCACGTAGCCAGGCTCCGTGACCAGCCACGTGGCCTCGCCGTCATCGACCACACGCACATCGAAATCGATGCGGCCCTGAAGATTCAAAAACAACGCCCGCGCAGCAGTGTTCTGTGCGCCAGCTGGAGCTGACGCCAAGTTATCGAGTCTCTGCGACGCCAAGGAATTCAGCCACGTCAGACGGTCCGGGCCACTCACACGAGCAACACCCCACGAGGACAAATCCACGATCGCTCGGCCCTCATCAACGTCCCGGCCTTCACGCAAAGGCGAGCCATAATGCAACGCAACCCCGGCGTCGACACCAGGGGCACGCACCGCACCGTCAACCCCCAAAAACACAGAGTCCGGGGTCGGCTCAATCGTCGAAAGATCAACAGGTTGCGGATCCAACATCGGGGCCTCCTTAAGACCTCACACACCCTCATAAACAACGAACCGGCCCCGGCAAGGTTCACACCCCGCCGACGCCGGAACGTCAAACAAGTTTTGCCTCTACAACAGACTACTCAGCTGCGTTGTCAGAGCCATCTGGGCCATCGGAGCCCGCCGGGCTGTCGCTGCCGGGCTCGGTCTCACCTGCGGAAGCGGCACCGTTATCAGCGCCACCAGCGTCAGCAGCGCGGCGACGACCACCCGAAACCACACGCTTCAACTGAGCTGAGCCATGCGGCGCAAGCTCCTCACCAGCTTCACCAGCGATATCCCAACGCCAGAACAGCATCTCGTTGACCAGGCCATAAATCCGTGTAGCGCGGTCATACGGATGTGCGTGCTTGCTACGCTGCACGCCCGAGGTCTCCAAGAACACCTGGGGGCCAGCGATATGACCCGAGTACTGCTCCGTGATGCCACCCGGATGAGCGATCGTCACGTTGAGCGCAAAGCCGTCCTTGCCGTCGCGTTCAGTACGCAACTTCTCGACGTCCTCAGCGTTACGCAACGCAGGAACCACATCACCCGGTGTCAAGCCAGGGCCACCATCCGAATCCGTGAGCTCACGCTCGAGCTGCCAGAAGCCAGTCTCCACGGCGATCGGGCGCAAAATCTGGCCCTCATCATCAGCAAGCCACGTCTCAGCACGGTACTCAACGACCGGCAGACCCACCTGCTCAAAAGTGACACGCTGGAAGAACCGCTGATCATCAGCGGCACCCTCACCCAGCATTCCGTAGCCCTCCCAGCGGCCCAAAAGCCACGACAGCGGGACAAGCTCCGGCGTCAGATCGACGGGAAGTTCAATCGCCATAAATTACTTCTGACCCCGGAACAGGTAACGGACCGTACCGATAGCGAAGCTCAACATACCCAAGCCCGCAACGCCGATCGCGCCGTAGAAGAAAATCTCATAAGCCAAGTAATCGTTCATGCCTCTAGTCTATCCCTCTTCCCACACCAGGCCAGAAACCAGCCAGCAGTGTGACGATCTAATAAATCAAATACCGCGTTACCAGCGCCGCCGGCATACCCATCGCCACCACGCCGCACGCACCAGCGACAGCGAACCGCCACATCGGGGTCCGCCCCAACGCCTTCGGCCGGCTCCACGAAACCAACCACGCACCCAAAACCATGCCGACAACCTCTAGAACCGTGGCAACCCACAAAGCGGTCGACAACGAATCCGAATCAAAACGGACTTCCTGAACCCACACAAACCAGCCAGAGCCCATCGCCACCACCATCGATGCGCCAATGCTCTCCGCTAGAACCGCTACCTTATCCCGTGATTCCTCAACGGAAAACAGCTGAAGCACAAAGCTCAACAGCACACCGACAGCAGCACCCATCGGCCACCACGCCAGCCCATGCTCCTCCGGGAGCAACAGCATCAGGCCAAGCGAAACCACCATCGTCGCAAACATCACGATGCGCACCGTAGAGCCGCCCACCGCGTGCTGGCGGCGAGGCCATAAGACACACACTGCCAGCAAGGCCATCGCGGTCGTCAACAAACCTGCATGCGCATCCAGTTGCGTCTGCCTCGAGCCTGTCCCAGAGCTCAGCAAAACAGGGGCCGTCACCACGGCCCACGCCAGCCCGGACAGAATCAACAGCAACGGATAACGCACCCTTCCATCATGCCGCATAACGCAGGGCCATCGCAGACTGGGCACCCTGTATGTCGAAATTGCGCTTCGCTGGACATGAACAAGCATGTTCAACGCGATACAACTCGGTTAGCGTAAAAGCTATGAGCACGCATGAATCCTCCAGCCCGAAAACTGACGCTGATATGCAGGCTGACGCTGACACGCAAGCCGACGCCGGATCGCAAACAGAAACTGACACGATGTGGACGCTCAGCCGTTTCGATGGCCGGCCGTCCGATGCGGTTTTGGACGGCATCATCGAGGTGGCTCGCGCCGCCGAGGACGCAGATGGGCATGAGCCGTTCAATGAGCAGACCCGTATCGAGTTACGTCGCGGCGAGAACGTGTGGGGTGTCATCGTCTCGACGGATCAGTCGGCTGACGGTGAGGAGCCCAGCGAGGGTGTGACGGCAGCCGCGATCGTGACCGGCGCCGATGGGCAGCCTGCAACGATCGAAATGGCGGTCCACCCTGACAACCGCGGTTTCGGCATGGGCAAGGACCTCACGGACATCCTGGCGGCCCAGCTTGAGGGCCGCGCAGTCAATGCGTGGGCTCACGGGGATCACGATGCAGCACACACGTTGGCCTCGCGTGCGGGCCTGGAAAGGGTGAGGGAGCTGTGGAGCATGCGTCTGTGCGATCCGCAGGCTTTGCCGGCAACCCCCTCTGTTGATGGGGTCAGCATCCGGGCTTTCGATCCGAGCAAGGACGCCGATGCGTGGCTAGAAGTGAACGCCGCGGCGTTCGCTTCGCACCCGGAGCAGGGCAAGCTCACGCGCTCGGATCTGGATGAGCGGATTGCTGAAGACTGGTTTGACCCTGCCGGTTTCCTGCTGGCCTTCGATGACGGAACCGGCGAGCTGTTGGGCTTCCACTGGACCAAGGTGCACCCGGCGCACACGGACGAGCGTGGGACCGAACATGCGGCAATCGGCGAGGTCTACGTCGTGGGTGTCTCCCCGGACGCTCAGGGCCGCGGCCTTGGTAAGGCTCTGACCCTGGCCGGCTTGAATCACCTCAAGGACGAGGGGCATCAAACCATCATGCTCTATGTGGATGCCGACAATGCCCCGGCAGTCGCGCTATATGACAGCCTCGGCTTTGAACGCTGGGACGTTGACGTGATGTACGCGAAGGACGCCTAGAAACCCGCGTGACGTCAGGCTTTGGCCGCTCATTGTTCACACGCTGTTCTTGATCGCCTTGTTAGAGGAAATCAAGAGCGTTTGGGCGGTATCCTGATGTTGATTCCACCTGCTGAGCACATCCGTGTCTGGGCAGGGAAGGCTACGACACGAAGCCCGTGCCATGCTCGGATTTAGGAATCCGGACATCATAAGGAGGATTGCGTGGAGAATCACGCCGGAACCGTACCTGCGACGAAGCCGAAGCGCGTCAAACCGACTGCTGACCGGATCGAAGCCCCTGAGGTATCTGTCCACAACACTCCAGACGGTGATTTTGGGCTCGACCGGTTCCTCGACCGGGAAATGTCATGGCTTGATTTCAACCTGCGCGTCCTCGAGTTGGCCGAAGACCCGGACCTCTTCTTGCTTGAACGCACCAACTTCCTTTCGATCTTCGGCTCCAACCTCGACGAGTTCTTCATGGTGCGAGTAGCGGGCCTCAAGCGCCGCATCGCAGCCGGTATGGCCGTCCCCTCGATGACCGGCTTGAGCCCACAGGACCAGCTCGCGACCATCCTTGAGCGAGCACACGAGCTTCAGCAACGTCACGCACGCGTCTTCACCGAACAGGTTCGCCCTGAACTTGCGAAAGAGAAGATCACGATCGTGCGCTGGAACGAACTCACCGATTCAGAGCATGACCGTCTGCGGAACTGGTTCACCGAACAGGTCTTCCCTGTCCTGACCCCGCTCGCGGTGGACCCCGCGCACCCGTTCCCATATATCTCCGGCTTGTCGCTCAACCTCGCGGTTCTGGTGCAGAACCCGCAGACCGGAAAGCACTTGTTTGCCCGCGTCAAGGTTCCGGATGTGTTGCCGCGCTTGGTCCGCGTTGACCCGCCGTCGCACGATCCAGCGGAAAAGGTACGCTTCGTGCCGCTTGAAGAGATCATCGCGACGCAGCTCGACATGCTCTTCCCCGGCATGGAAATCATGGAGTACTACACGTTCCGTGTGACCCGCAACGAGGACCTCGAGGTTGAAGAGGACGATGCGGAGAACATTCTGCAGGCCCTCGAGAAGGAACTTTTGCGTCGGCGCTTTGGTCCTCCGGTTCGCCTCGAAATCGACGAAGAAATGTCGGAAGAAGTCCGAACGCTGCTCGTGCGTGAGCTTGGTGTTGATGACTCCGAGGTTTTCGCTCTGCCGACCCCTCTGGATCTGCGCGGCCTTGGCGCGCTGTCCCAGGTTCAGCGCCCTGATCTGCGGTATCCACGGGCAATCGGCCGCACGTCCCGCTTCCTGAACGAAGCTGAAACCGCGATGGAAGCGAACGTGGTTGAGGCAGTCAAGAAACGCGACATCCTGCTGCACCACCCGTACGATTCCTTCGCGACCTCGGTTCAGGCGTTCCTTTCGCAAGCGGCGGCTGACCCGAAGGTTGTCGCGATCAAGCAGACCCTCTACCGGACCTCTGGCGACTCCCCTATCGTTGATGCGCTGATCGATGCCGCGGAGGCTGGCAAGCAGGTGCTTGCGATGGTCGAAATCAAGGCCCGCTTCGATGAGCAGGCCAACATTTCGTGGGCCCGCAAGCTTGAGCAGGCAGGCGTGCACGTTGTCTACGGCATCGTGGGCCTGAAGACGCACTCGAAGCTTTCGCTCGTGGTGCGGCGCGAAGGAAACCAGCTGGTGCGCTACTGCCACATCGGTACGGGTAACTACCACCCGTCCACGGCACGGTTCTACGAGGACCTCGGCCTGTTGACGTGCGATCCAGCTGTTGGTGAGGACGTCACGCGGCTGTTCAATCAGCTTTCCGGATACGCCCCGCGTACGACGTTTGACCGCCTCTTGGTTGCGCCGCGTTCGCTGCGCTCGGGACTGCTTGAGCGGATCGAGCAGGAAATCGAGAACAAGAAGGCCGGCAAGGAAGCCCGCGTGACCATCAAGGTCAACTCGATGGTTGATGAAACGATCATCGACGCGCTCTACCGCGCTTCGCAAGCCGGCGTCCAGGTCGATGTGATTGTCCGTGGCATCTGTTCGTTGCGCGCCGACGTCCCTGGTTTGTCGGAGAACATTCGTGTTCGTTCGATTCTGGGCCGGTTCTTGGAGCACTCTCGTGTGTTCGCGTTCTATAACGATGGAGACCCTGTGGTCTATATCGGTTCGGCGGACATGATGCACCGCAACCTGGATCGCCGCGTTGAGGCGCTGGTTCCGATCAAGAACGAGGAAGACAAACGCGGCCTGATCGAGCTCATGGATCGCTACCTGTCCGATGAGACATCCTCGTGGCATCAGGAACAAGACGGCACATGGACCCGCGTGCACAAGGATGCCGAGGGTAACCGCCTGATGGACATTCAGGAATACTTGTTGAAGACCCGCTCACGCCGAGGAACACCGAACGCATAATGCCAAACTCGATTTCTTTTCCCGTTCGCTCGACTGAACCGATCGGCGAAATCGCCCAAGATAAGCCGGAGATCGTCGCCGCTGGTGTTGTGCCGTGGCGCATCGACCCTTCCGATGGGTTGCAGGTTCTGTTGATCCATCGTCCTAAGCACAAGGACTGGTCGCTCCCTAAAGGCAAGGTCGACGCCGGCGAGACGATCGCTGAAAGCGCGGTTCGTGAAGCTAAAGAGGAAGCTAACCTCAAGGTGACTTTGGGGATCCCGTTGCCGTGCACGCATTATTTCGTGGGCAAGAAGTCCAAGGTTGTTTACTATTGGGCCGCTCACGTGGACAAAGCGGGGCGGGTTAATCCCGATGGTAAAGAGGTCGATATCGCCCGCTGGTATTCGCCGGCGAAGGCTCTGAAGAAGCTCACGAATGAAGCAGATCAGCTTCCGATCAAGGCCCTGGTTGAGGCCCACGAGCAGGACCACTTGCGGACTACGCCGTTCCTCTTGGTACGGCATGCGAAGGCTAAGCCGCGTAACGGGTGGACGCGTTCCGAGGGTGACCGAACCCTGGCGACCACTGGTTTCGTTCAGGCTCGGTCATTGGCTCGCATGTTGAGGGCTTGGAAGCCTGAGCGGTTGGTTTCGAGCCGATGGACCCGTTGCCTTCAAACGGTTCATCCTTACGCTGCCGGCGCTGGGTTGAGCATCAAGAAGCAGACCGCGTTGACGGAGCATGCGGCTGACCGCGATCCGGATAAGGCGCAGCGAATCCTGTTGAAGCAGTTCAACAATCCGAAGCCTACGCTGGTGTGTTCACACCGCCCCGTGATGCCGACTCTATTGAAGGCTTTGCAGACCGTGACGCCTAAGGATTTGCGGGAGTTCTTGCCTAAAGAGAACCCGTATCTTGCCCCTGGTGAGGCGATCATTCTGCATCGGGCGCTGGATGCTAAGCGGCGCTGGCGTACGGTTGCGGTTGAGGTTCATCGGCCTTTCGAAGACTGATCGACGGAGCTCTTGCGCTGTGTTTGTGCAGAGCGCTTACGCTGGGCTTGTGCTTGGTAGGCTCGGAGGTAGTGCACCTGTAGCGCGCGCTCGTTGAGTAGCATGTGCTCGTGTTGAAAGGAACCCCTATGCCGCAGCCTCCATTGATTCAGCAGCACACGCTTCGTGTTGAGCAGGACGAGGTCCAGTCTCGTTTCAGTCTTTTTGATGGCGATGACTTCATTGGGTTCATCCAGTACGAACAAGACGGCGACGTTCTGAGCTTCGTCCACACGATCATCAAGGAAGAGTTTTCGCGCCGCGGGTACGCGCGTGCCCTGACTACGATCGCGTTTGAACGCATGTGGGCGTTGGGTCTCAAGGTCAACCCGGTGTGCACCTACACTGTGGACTATCTCGAGACGCATCCGCAGTACGGCGTGCTGCGCGCGCAGTAGGCGCGTGTCCACAGCAAGCCCTGCACAGCATCGTTATCCACAGCTTCGCTTTCCCTCACGACCTCCTGCATAGAATCGAGTCTCATGACCGTCCCCACGCCATATGAAGACATGCTCAAGGACGTCCTGGAGAACGGGACGCCGAAATCTGACCGCACCGGAACCGGCACCATCTCGGTTTTCGGCCGGCAGATCCGCTATGACCTCAGCGGCGGAACGCTGCCGCTCATCACGACCAAGCGCGTCCATTTCAAGTCAGTTGCACTGGAACTCTTGTGGTTCCTGCGCGGTGATTCCAATGTGCGCTGGCTCCAGGAACGTGGTGTGAGCATCTGGAATGAGTGGGCTGATGAAGACGGCGAGCTCGGCCCGGTCTATGGTGTCCAATGGCGTTCGTGGCCAACTCCCGACGGCGGGCATATCGACCAGATCGCGGAGCTCATGCAGCAGCTGCGCGAGAACCCTGATTCGCGGCGCCACATCGTTTCCGCGTGGAACGTCGCCGAGATCAAGAACATGGCGCTGCCTCCATGCCACGCGTTCTTCCAGTTCTACATCGCTAACGGCAAGCTTTCGTGCCAGCTCTACCAGCGTTCAGCTGACACGTTCCTCGGCGTACCGTTCAACATCGCTTCCTACTCGCTGCTCGTGCACATGATGGCTCAGCAGCTTGGCTTGGAGCCCGGCGAGTTCGTATGGACGGGTGGCGACGTGCACATTTATGACAACCACATCGAGCAGGTCAAAACCCAGCTTGAACGGGAACCATACGAGTACCCGACGCTGCGTTTCGCGCGGAAGCCGGAGTCCATTTTCGACTACGAATTCGAAGACTTCATCGTCGAGAACTATCAACACCATCCGGGCATCGCGGCACCAATCGCGGTGTGATCTAGCCAGCTGACAGATTCCAAGGATTGTGAACCAACAGTTCCATGCATCAACACTTCGCTGACGACTTCATACCGCACGAATCGGCACGCCAGATCGGGATGATCTGGGCGCAGTCGGCCGAACGTGTGATCGGTGTTGACGGTGACATTCCGTGGCGGCTGCCCGAGGACCTCGCGTTCTTCAAGCACGTGACCGAAGGCCACCCCGTGATTATGGGGCGCAAAACCTGGGATTCCATCCCGGCCGCGTTCCGTCCGTTCTCTAACCGCACCAACATCGTGCTAACGAGCCAGGCGGAAACCCGCCATCAGGTCGCTGCCGCCGGTGGACATGCGGTGGATTCAATCGCTGAAGCGCTCGACATCGCTTACAACAGCGAAGGCAGCGAACAGGTCTGGATTCTTGGTGGCGGCGCGATCTACGAGGCGTTGGAGCCGATGGCGAACCTCGCGGTGGTCACGACCGTTGACACCCAGGTCGAAGGCGACACACTGGCCCCCGAGCTCAGCGTCGGGTGGGAACGCGTTGTGTCGAGTCCGGAGGGTGAAGGCTGGATCGACAGCGAAAAGCAACAGCTACGCTACCGCGTGGATGTGTACCAACGAAAAGGCTGACATGAACACGACACCGGAGAAGAACACCAAGCCGGAAGGGCCGGCGGACGGCGAAGACCTCGTGCTGGGCACTCCACGCCCCGAGCTACACTTCTTGCTCGGCTACATGCTGTTCCCCGTGCTAGCGCTCGCTAGTGCGGCCGCCGGAGTGTGGGCTGTGATCGTTGGCAACAAGATCGCCGGTGTGATCCTGCTGGTGGTTGTGGTCCAACTGTTCGTATGGGGAGCGGTGCGCAGCATCGGCATCCGGAAGAAGCTCGTAGCCGAACGTATGGAAGCCGTCGAAGAGTTCTACACCGGCCAAGAAGCGATCGACCGCTGGCATGCTCGCGAAGCGGAACGCCTCGAAGCTGAGCGTGCACAGGCTGAACGTGAGCAGGCTGGGAAGACGCAGGCCGAACAGAACAAGCGCGATTCATAAGGATCCGGGTTCTCTGTTGAAACGACGCGGCACTGTTTTGAAACGACACAGACTGTGTTGAAGACCTGTGGCGAGGAGGCCTGAGACCGTGGCTAAGAATCCGACCATTGCCCCGCACCCGTCAACGCGGGATCTGAAACCGCTCGAGGTTCCACCACTGGACGGAACCCTAGACGCGTATCAGCATGCACTCGCCGCAGTGCTTGACGGCCCTGAGCTCGAACACGCTCTAGCAGTGGTTGAGAACTTCCGTACCGGCGCTGGACCGAAGCTTGATGCGGCTCTGCGGGAGCGTGCCGAGACCCGAGCCGCTCACGGCACCAACTGGCTTCACGACGAATGGTATTCCGGCTACCTCACGGTCCGTGAGCCACTGACCCTCAGCACCAATGTGGCGTTCCAGCTCGCCTTGCCCCTCGAGTCATCACCGTCGGGGCACGTGCCCGCGGGCCTGGATCGCGCCGTCGAGTTCATCCGGCGCGTGGCAACGGTGCACCTGCAGGTGGCGTCCGGGAACATTCCGGAGGATGTGGACGCCCGCGGCAACCGCATCACGCTGAACCAATGGTTCGTTTACGCCGTCTCTACACGCCTCCCGCTCGGGGACGAAGACCAGATCTTCCGGAGCAGGCTCGATGAAAAGAACCGGGAGATCGGCGTATTCATCAACGGCCGACTGTTCGCCGTGCCACTCACTGACAGCGCCGGTGCCCTCGTCTCAGCTGAGGCACTACGCGCGGCGCTCGAGGCGATTCAAGCAACGGCCACCGAACCCGCGGCGATCGATTTCAACGCCCCTTCCCTACTGGGTTCCGGTGTTCTTGAAGATCTGCTTCCGAACATGTTGGAGCAGGGCGGTAACCATCTGGTGTACGACCGTTTAGGCGACATGCTCTTCACGGTCGAGCTACTGAACGACCGCGGGGAAACGGACGCCCAGCGCATGCGCGGAGCCACCTTCACCCCGCGCGGAGCATGGACCTACAAGCCGTTGAGCTACCAGGTGAGTCTTCACGACGACTGGACGGCCGTCAACGTAGAGCACTCCTGCATCGACGGCGCTACCCTGCTCACGGCCATGCAACGCATCCAGACAACGGAGGTTCCAGCCGAGGCATCCACGGAGCTCATCCAACTCGAAGCCGAAGAGCTCGTATGGACGCTCGATGAGGGCACCGCCGCGGAGATCCGCACGCATGCCGACGCCTACGCTGAGCGGGCATCGAAGTTCACGGTTCAGATCATCACTGCACCGCATCGTCCGCCGGCAGACATGCCGTTCAAGTTCAGCCGTGACGCCGCGGCTCAACTGACCATGACCATCGCACAGCAACTCACCTACGGCCGAATCCGGGCCGTGTACGAGGCCGTGGACATGCGCGAATACCGCGCCGGGCGCACCGAATGCCTGCGCGCCGCAACCCCGGAGGCCGCGGCCTTTGCGCAGAAGCTCGTCGCAGGAACCGCGACGCACGACGACCTGCTGGCCGCCGCCAACGCTCACCGCGGCTGGGTCAAACGATGCAAGTCCGGAAACGGTTTTGACCGTCACATCCAGATGATGGCCACGATCGATGCCAGCGACCCGTTCTTCACTGACGACGCCGCCCTCGCGGTGCGCCGGGACTTCCTGTCCACGACGTCGGTGGGCGGGCCACAACAGATTGTGCGTTACAGCTTTGCGCCAACGGTGCCGGAAGGCTTCGGCATCTCCTACACTCCATTGCCCGAGGCCACCGAGTTCTGTGTCTCGTGGAACATTGACACCGCTGAGAAGCCGGAGGAGTTCACCGCGAACCTCGTCAAGGCCGCCGAAATGCTGTGGGATTTCCTGGATCAAGAGGAGTTCCTGCAGCAATAGGAAGACGGCACTGTTTCCCAGAGGTTACGTCCCTGAGCTCACAATGCGAAAGATTTGGGCTTAGTGCCTGCTTGCTCGCGTAGCCTTGAGGCTATGACTTCAAAGGCTGTAGGTTTTGTCGGTTACCGCGGCATGGTGGGCTCCGTCCTCATGCAGCGTATGCAAGATGAAGGGGACTTCGCCGGAATCGACCCGGTGTTCTTCTCGACGTCCCAGGCGGGCGCGGCTGCTCCATCGTTCGCTGAGGGCGCCCCTGCGCTCAAAGACGCTCGCGATATCGATGAGCTCGCCAAGCTTCCGATCATCGTCACCGCGCAAGGCGGCGACTACACGAGCGCCGTGCACGGTAAGCTGCGCGCTGCCGGCTGGGACGGCATCTGGATCGACGCGGCGAGCACGCTTCGCATGGAAGACGACTCCATCATCGTGCTGGACCCCGTCAACCGCAATGTGATCGACCGCGGCCTCGAGACCGGCGTCAAGGACTTCGTGGGCGGTAACTGCACCGTCTCATGCATGCTCATGGGCCTGGGTGGCCTGTTCCGCAACGGCCTGGTCGAATGGGCGACCTCGATGACCTACCAGGCGGCTTCGGGTGGCGGCGCACGCCACATGCGTGAGCTGCTGACTCAGTTCGGCGACATCAACGCGTCCGTCAAAGAGCTGCTGGACGATCCGGCGTCCGCGATCACCCAGATCGATACCGAGGTTCTGCGCAAGCAGCGTTCCGGCGAGCTCGATGCAACCCAGTTCGGCGTTCCGTTGGCGGGCAACCTGATCCCGTGGATCGATTCCGACCTCGGCAACGGCCAGTCCCGCGAAGAGTGGAAGGCGGGCGTGGAGACCAACAAGGTTCTGGGCACCACCGCTGAGAACCACGTCATGGTCGATGGGTTGTGCGTGCGCATCGGCGCGATGCGGTCGCACTCGCAGGCGCTCACGATCAAGCTACGTGAAGATGTGGGCCTCGACGAGGTCGCTCGCCTGATCGATTCCGATAACGAGTGGGCCACGGTCGTTCCGAATGAGAAGGAAACGACCATGAACGAGCTGACCCCGGTCGCGGCGTCCGGAACCCTCGACATCCCTGTGGGCCGCTTGCGTCAGTTGGAGATGGGTCCGCAGTACATTTCCGCGTTCACGGTCGGCGACCAGCTGCTGTGGGGCGCTGCGGAGCCGCTGCGCCGCATGCTGCAGATCGCACTCGGCAACCTGTAAGGCAATCTGTAAGCGGTCGTATTTAAGTGTGTGAGCGCTCAGCCGTCGTGGCTGAGCGCTCACACACTTAACGCGTTGCGCGGGGCCCGCGCAGGCGTTGCGTTTCAGGCGTCGAGCGAGGTTCCGATGAGCAGCGGCTCGTGGTGGAGTTCGATCCCCCACGCGTCCTTGACACCGGCGCGAACCGCGCGGGCCAAAGCTACGACGTCGGCACACGATGCGCCACCCTGGTTGGTCACGGCGAGCGTATGTTTGGAGGACAACGATGCGCGGCCACCGGCGATCTCTTCACCCGGCTGGCCTTTCATGCCGAAGCCCTTGTGATAGCCCGCGTGGTCGATGAGCCACGCAGCGGACAGCTTGACGTGGCCGTCCTTGCCTGCCGGATAACGTGGAGCCTCCGCCGGCAAGGCGGCGGTGAGCGATTCCTCGACGATCGGGTTCATGAAGAAGGAACCGCACGAGTTCGTGTCTGGATCTTGAGGGTCAACGACCATGCCCTTGGCGCGGCGCAGGCCCAACACGGCTTCGCGAACATCGGCCAGCGAGACCCGGGTCCCGAGTTCGACGTTGAGGGCGCGGGCGAGCTGATCGTACGCGACAGGCAACGCCTCGCCTCGTTTGAGCCCAAACGTCACGGCCAGCACGACCCAGCGCGGCGAACCGTTCTGGGTTGCCCGCTTCAAAACGGAGTTCCGGTAGGTCAGGTCCAGCTCGGAGGCTTGCATGGTTACGAGCCGGCCTTCGTGCCGGTCCCACGCTTCGATCGAGACCAGCGTGTTGGAGACGTCGGCACCGTACGCGCCCACATTCTGAACCGGGGTCGCACCAGCCGCACCAGGGATACCGGAGAGGGCTTCAAGCCCTCCGAGTTCGTGCTCAACCGTCCAAGCGACGGCCTCATCCCACGGATGGCCCGCCTCGATCGTCACCGGAACGGTTCCGGTGTTGGCTGTGTCTTCGCCAACGTTGATGCCGTGGGTTGCGATCTGCAGGACGGTCCCCCGGTAGCCTTCGTCGGCGATCACGAGGTTCGAGCCGCCGCCGGCAATCAGCAGCGGGATGCCTGCCGCATCGGCCTCTTGAACGGCTTCGAGGATCTCTTCTCGCGTGCGGGCCACGATGAAGCGGTCGGCTGGGCCGCCGACGCCCATGGTTGTGATGTCGCTGAGCCTCGTGATGTCGCTGAGCTGTTGTTGGCCCTGTTGCTGGCTCTGTTGCACCTGCTGGCTCATGCGTCCTCGGAGCGGCCGGCGACCTTCACGATCGCTTGCGCGCGGTTGAGCACTTTTTCGCCATCGAGGGTCACTTCGAGGTCCACGCGGATGCGTTCTTCGTCCACGACCTTGCCGACCGTGGCAACCACATCGAGCGTTGCGCCGACGGCTTCGGCGGGGTTAGTGCCGGCGTCGTCGGCTACGGGGACCATGCCGGTGAAGCGGGTCTGGTAGTCCTCGATCTTGCCGGGGCAGCCTGCCCAGTCGGTTACGAGCTGGACGGCGGCACCCATCGTGAGCATTCCGTGCGCGATCACGCCGGGCAGCCCTACTTCGGTTGCGAAGCGGTCGTTCCAGTGGATCGGGTTGAAGTCGCCTGATGCGCCGGCGTAGCGGATGAGGTCGGCGCGGGTCAGTTCGATCTGTGTGCGGCCGAGTTCTTGGCCGGTTTCGAAGGCTGCCATTGTTAGTCGTCCTCCCCGCGGATCATGAGGGTTGAGCGTACGGTGCTGACGGTTTCGCCGTTGGCGTCTGTGAGTACGGTTGATGTGGTGACCATGCCGCCGGTCCCGACGGCGCGGGTGCGGTCCACTGTCACGGTGGCGGTGATTTCGTCGCCGGCGACGAGCGGGCGGACGTGGGTGAAGCGTTCGTCTGCGTGGACGACGCGGGAGAAGTCGATGCCGGAGTTCGGGTCGGTGATGTAGGCGGCTTCGGCGCGCTGCGCGATCACGACCGCGAAGGTTGGTGGCGCTACGAGGTCGGCGTGGCCGGCTGCTTGCGCGGCTTGGACGTCGTAGTGGTGTGGATGTGTTGCTTTGACTGCGCGCGCGAAGTCGCGGATTGCTTCTCGGCCGACCGAGTACGGTGCGGCGGCAGGGTATGTGTGGCCCTGCAGGTCTGCATTCACGCCCATGTGGCTCACCTTCCGCGCCGCGGTCCGGCGCTGTTCATTTTCTGTTTGAGTGCTCGGCGGCCGTCTCGCATGCGGGATCCGAATCCGATGAGGTGGGCGATGATGCCGATCATGAGGAATACGGATGCTGTGGTGAAGAGGCCGGTGTTGTCTTGGATGGCGCCCATGATGAGGAACACGAGGCCGGCGAGGACCGCGGCGATGGTCGCGATCAGCATGGCCTTCGTGAGCGTAGAGGCGGAGTCCCAGTTGAGCATGGTTACCAGTCTAGTGGCCGATGCGCGGCGCGGGGTGAGCTGAAGTGCGCGGCGGGGTCTGTATGAAGCAGGGGCTTGTACGAAGCAGGACCTGGCGCGCGGGTTTAGCTGGCGAAGCGCTAGTCGTTACGGATCAGGCACCAAGCCTCATCGAAGCGTTGCTGGGCGAGATCTTGCTTTCTTATCCATACTTCTAAGGTGCCCGCATCGCCGAACCAGCCGTTAAGCGTTGTCCACGACTCGATCGAAGCAAGCAAATAATGCTCATCGCCGTCACCTAGTGGCAATGCTTCGTGTAGCAGATCAGAAACAGCGCATTTCCCGTGCGCGGAGTGGCCACCTAGATGGCTATAGGGAATCTGATAGTCAGCGCTAACCTCGACCCGTTGCACATGCCATCCTGCTTTTAGTTCCTCAAAACACGACTCCCACTGATCAAAACTTACTGCCGTGTTGGTTGGAAGATCTTCAAACGTCGGCAAAGTGAAACCCGGCATCATGAGCCCCTGCTGACACTCATCACCGCTAACAGGGTCCAGACCAACGGCTTCATCGACCAGATGCAATCCCGTCACATCTGGGATATATCTCACCAGCCAGCCCCGTTCGTTCCGATCAGCTGGGTCATAACCATAGGTTTGCAGGTCATGGTAGATCTCTAGAAACCCGCTTGGCAGATCTAAGTCGTTACCCCAAGAAGCTCTTGTTTCTGGATGAAGTTGGGCGTCGGATAAGCAAAAAGTAGCGACGTGAGCCAACATGTCTCCAGATGTGTTTCTAGGCCAGTCGACCCCCGAAATCCCTGGCCCGGCAATCCAAGAGATGTGCGCCCCGGAGTCAAAGTATTCAGCGAGGCCAGCCCGGCCTGGCTCAAAAGATGATTCAGAGAAAACTGCGCAAACCTGCGGCGATAAACTGCCACACCCACGTTTAGAGAGCCACGCTAAGACCGCATCCTTATAACCGTGCAGCGGAAGCATGGAAGTACCCCCTGGAATCGCCTGTTTATCTGGTCTGGTTGATTAGTCAGCTTAACAGGAAAGGCCCCCAGCGCATTGCTGAGGGCCTTGTCTGTAGCGGTGGCGGGACTCGATCCCGCGACCTCACGATTATGAGTCGTGCGCTCTAACCAGCTGAGCTACACCGCCAGGAATGAGAAAATCCCGCCGGCCCCGACCCGAATCGGAGGGGCCATGCGGGATTCTCATTCAGAGCCCCCTATGGGAATCGATCCCATGACCTCAGTCTTACCAAGACTGCGCTCTACCACTGAGCTAAGGGGGCAACAGATGAAGACTCTACCAGGGTTTTAGCTCAAGTCCAAAACGAAAGCGAGGCCTCACCCTCAGCCGGTTATCTACCGGCCGCGACGCTTCCACTTAGGAGCGCCCTTGTCCTTGGAATCCTTGAATTTACGCGCCGCAGAGTCCTTCTTCTTGTGCTTGAAGCTGCCCTTGCGGTCGTCGCGATCCCACGACTTTTTGCCGCGCGAACCCGACGAGTGACGATCATCACGATCACCAAACTTGCCGCCGCGCTCACCGCGTTCACCACGGAACCCACCTCGGCGGTCACCGAAGTCGCGGCCTTCGCGACGATCACCGTATTCGCGGCGTTCCCCACGGTGCCCGCCACGGCGGTCACCAAAGTCGCGGCGCTCACCGCGGTGTCCATCACGGCGTTCGCCAAAGTCACGGTGCCCACCGCCATGCAAAGAACCACCGCGTGATGGCCCGCCTTGATCCAGCTGGATGTCGATGCGGCGGCCGGCTACGCGGGTGTCGGCCAGCAGGTCCAGGGTTGAGTCCGGCATGTCGACCGGAAGGTCTACGAGGGTGAAGTTTTCGCGGATGTCGATGTGCCCGATGTCGCCGGACATGAGCCCGCCTTCGTTCGCGAGCGCACCCACGATCGCGCCCGGGGTCGCGCGGTTGCGGCGGCCCACCGCGATCTTGTAGGTCACCTTGTCGCTGTCACCGCGGCCACCACGCCCACCAGCGCGTGCGGAACCGCGCTCACCCGCTACCGCATCGTCGTTTGCACGTTCACGCTTAGCGCGCTTCTTTTTAGCCGGCGGGGTCGTCGGGATCTCCTCGGTTAGCAGCGGCTGCCCGCCCTGCGCGAGGAACGCGAACGCCGCAGCAACCTGCACGGCGTCGACGTCATTCTCGGCGACGTAATCGCTCACGAGCTCGCGGTACGGCGTGAGGTCCTCTTGCTCGAGCGCAGGCGTGAGCCGCTCAGCGAGCCGGCCCAGGCGGGACGAGTTCACGGCCTCGATGCCCGGGATTGGCGCTTCTTCGACCGTGCCGCCGGTTGCGCGTTCGATGTGCTTGAGCAGGTAGCGTTCGCGCGGGGTCATGAACAGGATCGCGTCGCCAGTACGGCCGGCGCGGCCAGTGCGACCGATGCGGTGCACGTAGGACTCGGTGTCGTGTGGAATGTCGTAGTTGAACACGTGAGAGATGCGTTCAACATCGAGGCCGCGGGCCGCAACGTCGGTCGCAACCAGGATGTCGATCACGCCGTCGCGGAGCTGATCCACCGTCTTCTCGCGCTGGACCTGCGGCACATCGCCGTTGATCGCCGCGGCGCGGAAGCCGCGCGCCTTGAGTTTAGTTGCGACGTCTTCGGTCGCCTGGCGGGTGCGTACGAAAGCGATCACGCCGTCGGTGTCTTCGGTTTCCAGCAGACGCGTCATGACGTCGAGCTTGTACTGGTGCATGACCTGGATGTAGCGCTGGCGGATATTCGCGCCAGGGGTCGATGCGGTATCCACGGCAATGTGCTCGGGGTCGCGGAGGTAGGTATCAGCGATGCGACGTATCTGCTTAGGCATCGTCGCGGAGAACAGCGCGACTTGCTTGTCTTCCGGCGTGGATTCGAGGATCGTGTCCACGGCTTCGGCGAAGCCCATGCGAAGCATTTCGTCGGCTTCGTCGAGGACCACGTAGAGGAGATTGGAGAGGTCGAGGGATCCGCGTTCGATGTGGTCGATGACTCGGCCCGGGGTGCCCACCACAACCTGTGCCCCGCGGCGCAGCGCCTTGAGCTGTGGACCGTACGGAGACCCGCCGTAGACAGGGAGGATCGTGAGGTCGTCGAAGTAGCGCGCATAGGAAGAGAACGCTTCCGCAACCTGGAGGGCGAGCTCACGCGTTGGTGCGAGCACGAGGATCTGCGGGGTTTCAGCCGGCCCGTTCACGTCGTTGATTTCCGCGATCTTGGTGAGTGCCGGGATCGCGAACGCCGCGGTCTTACCCGTACCGGTCTGCGCGAGGCCTACAACGTCACGCCCCTCAAGCAGAGTCGGGATAGTCGCGGCTTGGATCGGTGACGGGCGTTCGTAGCCGAGGTCCTCCACCGCAGCCAAAACACGGGGTTCGATGTTCAGTTCAGCGAACGTCGGGCCCTCCGGCTTGGTTTCGGTGCTGGTTTCTTCAACCGCGGCCGCGGTGTCTTCGGCGCTAGTTTCTTCTGCGCTGTTTTCTGGAGCGTTAGTGGTTTCGTGTTTTTCAGCCATGTCAGTGGCCTCCTGTTTCTTTGGGAGGCGTCAACCGCACACTCGTGGGGTGCGCGGGACGCGGGCGTTACGCCCGTGACCGGCCCACTCCCTCCACGACACACAGTGCCCCGCATTGGGCGAGGCACACAAACCACATGCGAATAAACCCCGTTCGAAGGGGCATGCATTGAATGAGGGAAAGCCGGATATCGGCGGATACTCCAGTCTACCCCGCCGCGTACGCGTCAACCTATAAAGGAGGCGGGGCTCACATGAACCCCGCCTTCAGCGACCGCTAGCGTTCATCCTGTTATAAAACTCTTCATCCTGGACAGTCACTGAAGTCACCTGGCCGTTGTGGTCGTACGTGATTTCGTGAGGAATCAGATCCACCCACTCGGCATCCTCACCAGCGATGTGACGAATGATCTCGAGATCAGCAACAACCTTTCCCTCTCCGACGCTGCGGATTTCCACGACGGAGACCCCTACCCCATCGACAGTCAAAGAGCGCCGTGGGCTCTCTGCCATAGCTTGCGCAACCTCTTGATTCTTGGCATGCAGTTCACGGATTCCCTCAATAGGAACAAACGATTTATGGTCTGCCTCGGAGGTAGCCTTTGATGCCTTAGCTTCAGCAAAAGCGGCCTCATTGCTGAGCTCAACCTGTTCCCGGACCGTCGCGACTACCTGTTGCTCAACGGCGTCCCGTTTCCGGGAATCCGAATAGTGAGCCATCGCAGCAGTGGAGCCTGCCGCAACTGCCACGACGGTAACGACGCCGGCGATCAAGACCGGCGCCTTCTTCCTCACTGGTACGCGCTGCATCTCTGCAGCTTTCTTGTTTGACACTGCCCCAGTTCCCTTCGTTGCTTTACATGAGGGAGCCCAAGGTCATGATCAATCTCGTTCCGCAGGACTCAGCTGGTTCAGTATTACTCTGGTGGATGCCTTGGCTACTCTAGGAAAGAGTAATGCTCCCCCCCAAAGCCCACAAGAGCTTTTAGATAACAATTGGTGCGGCCCACCCGGCGCTTTCACCGGATGGGCCGCAGCGCGTTCCGTCTAGAGTCGCGCGAAAGCTCGTTCGAGGTCCGCGATGAGGTCCGCAGCGTCCTCGATACCAACCGAAAGCCGCAACAGATCGTCCGGAACCTCGAGCTCGGTTCCCTTGACGGAAGCGTGCGTCATCTCAGCCGGGTAGTTCAAAAGCGACTCGATGCCGCCCAGCGATTCCGCGAGCCGGAACAGCTCCGTGCCTTCCGCAACCGTCCGCGCTGCCTCCGCGCCACCAGCGAGCCGGAACGAGACCATGCCGCCGAACCGCTTCATCTGCCGGGCAGCAACATCGTGCCCCGGGTGATCCGCAAGCCCCGGGTACAGAACCTGCGTGACCTCCTCACGCCCCAAAAGCCACTTAGCTACAGCCTCAGCGTTATCGCAGTGACGTTCCATCCGCACCGCGAGAGTCTTCGCGCCACGCGTGGTCATGTACGCGTCAAACGGCGACGACTGATTACCCGCCGCGAACTGGATGAAGCGGATCTTGTCCGCCAGCTCTTCCGAATCAGTGACGACGGCGCCGCCCACCACATCGGAATGCCCGCCAAGATACTTGGTGGTCGAGTGAATCACCACATCCGCGCCGAGTGCCAGCGGCGACTGCAGATACGGCGAAGCGAACGTGTTATCCACCACGACGACCGCGCCAGCCTCATGCCCGGCAGCGGTCAGGGCCTCGATGTCCGCGATCTTCATGAGCGGATTCGATGGCGTCTCAACCCACACCATCGCCGTGGCTTCCGCGCGGATCGCCTCGACAGCGGCCGCCGTGTCCGTCATATCCACCGCGGAATGGCGGATGCCGTTAGGGCCGTGAATCTTGTCGATGAGGCGGTGGGTGCCGCCGTACACGTCATCACCCATCACGATGCGGTCGCCGGACTTCAGTAGGCTACGGATGATCGCGTCCTCAGCACCCAGGCCAGATGCGAAGGAAATACCGTACGCGCCACCCTCGAGTGCAGCGATCTGCTCCTGCCAGTTATCCCGAGTCGGGTTAGTGCCGCGCGAATAGTCATAGCCCAAGCGCAAGTTACCCACCGAATGCGGGTGGTACGTCGTGGACATGTGCAGCGGCGGAATCACCGCGCCGGTGATCGGATCGAAATCCTGGCCAGCGTGCACAGCTCGGGTCGAAAAACCGAGGTCTCGCATGTTCGTGTGCGCCTGGTCCGTGTTTGCCTGATCAGTGTTTGCCTGGTCAGTATTCTTCTCAGTCATTGTCTACTCCATCAAAGTCTCAAAGTTTCATGTGGCCACGTCGCTGTTAGCCCAGCGCGTTCCAGCTCAGCTCACGACGTCGATGGCCTCGCCATCGCGCAGGAGCACCACGCCGGAGTTGACGCGCAATAGCTCGTGCAAACACTCGACGGGTTGACACCAACCGATCGTCGGCATCTGCTGCCCCACCGCGTGTGCGGCGTCGATCGGCGTATCCGGAGCCGAGCCCGCGTCGAGCGCCGAAAGCACCGATTCACGCGTGACCGAACCCACCAGTTCACCCACTCGCGCAGGCCAATGCCCGCCCCGCACCACCGGCAAAACATTCACGCCGGAGGCATCCAACGCCTCGATCGCCGCGGACAAGGAAGCGTTTTCATCCACGCCGCGCACGCCCGGAAGCTCCGTCAGTTGCGCGCCCACGGTCTCGCTGGCGGTCTCGCCGTTCTCCTCAGCGCCGTCACCGGACGCATCAATCTGGAAGCCGTTGGTGAGCATCCAGTCATCGTTGAAAAACTTGCCCATGTAGCCGCGGCCCGAATCCGGCAGAACCACAACCACCACGGCGTCCTCAGGCAACTCGCGGGCCACGTTCAACGCGGTCACCACGGTAAGCCCCGAGGAGCCACCCACCAGCAGGCCCTCTTCGCGTGCAAGCCGGCGCGCCATCGCAAACGCCTCGGCATCGCTCACGGCCTGAACCTCATCGGGGACCTCAGGGTCATAGTTACCAGGCCACATGTCATCGCCCACGCCCTCGACGGCGTAGGGACGGCCCGTGCCGCCCGAGTACACCGAGCCATCCGGATCAGCCACGATCACCTTGACCGCGCCATCGGACACATCCTTGAGGTACCGGCCCGTACCCGTAACCGTGCCACCGGTGCCCGCGCCCATCACAACGTGGGTCACGCGGCCATCGGTATCAGCCCAAATCTCAGGGCCAGTTGTTTCATAATGCGACTCCGGGGCTGCGGAGTTAGAGAACTGATCCGGCTTATAAGCACCCTCGATCTCGCGCGCCAAACGGTCCGAAACCCCGTAATACGACTCCGGCGAATCCGGTGCCACGCCAGTTGGCGTCACCACAACCTCCGCGCCGTACGCCTTCAGGACCGAACGCTTCTCTTCCGCGACCTTCTCCGGCGTCACGAAAATCGTGCGGTACCCCTTGAGCTGCCCCACCATCGCAAGCCCAACGCCAGTGTTGCCGGAGGTCGGCTCCACGATCGTGCCGCCCGGGCCGAGCTTGCCGGCTTCTTCCGCCTTTTCGACCATCTTCAAAGCAATGCGGTCTTTGATCGAGGCCCCAGGGTTCAGGAACTCAAGCTTGGCTAGAACGGTCGCTTTAATGCCGTCCGTAACCGAGTTGAGCTTGACCAGCGGGGTGCCTCCGATGAGGTCCAATACCGAATTCGCGTAACGCATATAGTCCACGGTACCGGGGCGTGCGGGAGATTGAACACTGAGATTCACACGCCGTCACCTGGCTCGCTTTCTTCCTCGCCAGAAATTGGTCTCGACGCTGAAACTGTCAGGGGTGCATGGGACAGTAGCTATATGAACGCTCCCGACCCCGCTATGGCCCCCGATGCTGAACTGACGTGGGTTCCGCCTGTTCCGCTGGAATGGCGCACGGTGGTGTTCGCTTTTCAGCATGGGCGGCGCGATCCGTCGTTGCGGATCAATGCGCACGATGCGTGGCGGGCGGTTCGATATCCGTCCGGCATCGCTGAGGTCAGGATTGTGCCGGAGGGTTTGAGCGCGTCAGCTATCGCCGGCGGAACAATGCGTGTGCGGTCGGCGCAAGATAACCGCGGGGCTGCGCGAGGCCTAGGCGGGGCACTCGCGCGTCAGATCCGGTTCCAGGCGTGGGGACCCGGCGCGGAAGAAGCGTTGCAGGACGCACCAGATTGGCTCGGCCGTAGCGATGATTGGTCTGAGTTCGATTCCTTGGCTGACCTGCCGCCACTCGTTCAGCGGATGCGGTCCGAACGTCCGGGCCTGTTGTTGGGTTCGTCCGGGACGTTGCCTGAACACCTCGCGGCAGCGATCCTCGCGCAGAAAGTCACAGCCCACGAAGCCTTCGGGGCGTGGCTGCGGCTCGTGAGCCGTTTCGGCGACCCCTCCCCCGGCCCGATGGGCAAAGCAGGGGAGCTATTCGTGCCGCCCACCGGTGTGACGTGGAAACGCATCCCCTCATGGGAATGGCATCAAGCCCGCGTGGACAGCAAACGGCGGAACACCCTGGTGTACGCGTTGGAACGCGAGTCAGCGCTCCGGAGACTCCAAGACACCGTCCCCGCCGGCGGGGCGAACAGTGGCTTGATACAAATCGAGTCCGCGCTGCGAAGCATCCCGGGGATCGGCGTGTGGACCGCCGCCGAAGTTCTGCAACGCAGCCACGGTTCCGGCGATCACGTTTCTTTCGGCGACTACCACGTAGCCCACAACGTCGGATGGGCGCTGACCGGCCGCCGAGCCACCGACCGCGAAATGGAACAACTCCTTGCGCCCTGGGCTGGGCAACGTCAACGCGTCGTGCGTCTACTTGCCGAAGGCGGTGCCACCAAACAACGCATGGGGCCACGACTCCACGCCAACGACCACCGCTGGCACTAGCTACCGCCGACCCCGAACCGTAGGGCATAAAAATCTCGGGACAACGTATGAACGATGTCCCGAGACTTAACAAAAGTGGCAGATGAGGGATTCGAACCCCCGAAGGCAGTGCCAGCTGATTTACAGTCAGCCCCCGTTGGCCGCTTGGGTAATCTGCCATATTCAATTGTTTCGCTTGCCCTCCCGTTCACGGGCCGTTCAAGCGAACGATTCACAACCATACCAAACCAACCCGGCACCCACCAATTCGAGACCAGCTCTTCCTGCCGCGTCCGCCCGAGCCGTGGTGAAACTCACGCAAACCACTACCCCGGCTAGGCTTGGAGACAAACAGATACCCAACCAGCCAGCCCAGCTCCGGCTGGCCCAACCAACAGCCCAGGAGGCTCCCATGGCTAAGGACTCAACCTTTGACGTCGTCAGCAAGGTCGACAAGCAGGAAGTCAGCAACGCTCTGAACCAGGCGCAGAAAGAGATCGCCCAGCGCTACGACTTCCGCGACGTCGGCGCCGACATCGACTTCGCCGGCGAAGGCAAGCTGCTCATCAAGGCCAACGCCGAAGAGCGCGCCAAGGCAGTGCTCGACGTTTTCCAGTCCAAGCTCGTCAAGCGCGGCATCTCGCTGAAGTCGCTTGAGGTCGGCGAACCATACGCTTCCGGCAAGGAAGTCCGCATCGATGCGAGCATCAAGGAAGGCATCGACCAGGCGACCGCCAAGAAGATCTCCAAGCTCATCCGCGACGAAGGCCCTAAGTCCGTCAAGGCGACCATCCAGGGCGACGAGCTCCGCGTATCGTCCAAGTCCCGCGACGACCTGCAGGCTACGATCGCGCTCCTCAAGAACTTCGAAGACGCAGACCTCCAGTTCGTCAACATGCGCTAAACCCGCACAACAGAATCCGGGCTAAAAGCTCGGGCTTAAAACAAAACCGGGGTGAGGTAGCCAAGCGATCCATTGAGGATCACGAGGCGACCTCACCCCGATGTTTAAAACCGCGGATGCTTACACGAACCGCGATATTCAACGCCGCGCAAGCTTCGCGGCGTATGCGCACCTCTCGGCGACGACTGCGCGAAAAACAGCTAACCGCTAGAAAGCGCCGAACCCCTAAGCGGCGTTACGGGCTTCCTGACGGCTGTTCATGAGTCGTGTAGCCAGTTCCGGGCGGCCATTGCGGCGCAACAGCGAATACAAGGCGCTGAAGCTGTACGGATAACCCGAACGTTCCGGGATCGTCTCCGGTTCCGCATGGGTATCCAACAGGAATTCAACGTCCTCAACAACCGCTGCGTCGTACTCCGCTCGCTCCTGACGATTCATGGCTGATAGACCTCCTTGAGTCACTTCACTCCATGCCTGTCTGGCATAACGGCGAAAACCGCGTCAATGTTCCCGCCGTATCACCCGTGTGATTAATCACACAGATAAATGTTCAGCCCCAGGGCTGGCCCATCTCCTCCGCCTGGGCACGCAAACGCTCGATGCGCTCACGCGTTGGCGGGTGAGTGCTGAACAAACCTTTGATCTTGCCGAATGGGTTGGCAAACATCATGTGCGCAGCAGACTCCGTACGTGGGGTCTCCTGCAGCGGGGCATCCTGAATGCCCTGCGAAATCTTGAAAAGCGCCGATGCCAAAGCCGCCGGGTCCCCCGTCAGCTCAGCGCCTGTCGCGTCGGCATCGTATTCGCGGGTCCGCGAAACCGACATCTGAATAATCGAAGCGGCAATCGGCGCGAGGAAGGCCATCGCGAGCATCGCAAGAACATTGCCGCCGTCACGGTTGCGGCTATTACCGCCAAAGAACATGAGGAACTGTGCAACCGACGTGATCACGCCGGCAATCGCGGCCGCGACCGAGGAAATCAGGATGTCGCGGTTATAAACGTGCATCAACTCATGCCCCAGGACGCCGCGTAGCTCGCGACGGTTCAGCAACGTGAGGATGCCTTCGGTACAGCACACCGCAGCGTTCTCAGGGTTACGACCAGTCGCGAACGCGTTCGGGTTCATGGTCGGCGAAACATACAGCCGCGGCATCGGCTTACCAGCGCGCTGAGACAGTTCACGCACAATCGCGTACATCTCCGGCTGTTCCGCCTCCGAAACCGGGCGGGCCTGCATTGCGCGGATCGCGATCTTATCCGAGTTCCAGTAACCGATCGCCGTGCTGATCACGCCGAAAGCCGCGAAACCGAACAGCCACATGGAATCCCCCGTGCCGGCACTGATCAAGCCGCCGATAAGCAGCAAAAGACCAAACATGCCGCCGATGAGGAGGGCCGTTTTCAAGCCGTTGAACGAGGACTTCACGCGATTACTTTCGATCGTTGCTGTTTCAAATAACGCGGTGAACTCGGGCTATGTCGCCGTTGCAAACACCGTGCGATTTGAAGATGTATTCATTACAACGCATGAATGTTCGAAAACGTTCCCAAAAACCTGAATGAAAGCTGAGAAAGTCCGGTGATCAGCCGTCACTACGGCGATCACCGGGCCTCCCCTGCGAGTCAAACTGCGTCTACTTGAGCGACTGCCCTTCGCGAGCGATCTTGACCATCTCTTCACGCGGAACAACCTTGATCCGCTCACGCTCGCCCTTGCCAGCTGCGGTCCATTCCTCGCCGAGCTTGCGTTCGTGCGCATCAAGCGCGAGCCAGCCTTCCCACGTCGTGAACTCGACGCCACGTTCACGCAGCAAATCCACCACGGCGTCTTCGGAAGGGTTCGATGCCGGCGTCAGGTTCTCGTGATCCTCCAGCAGGTTGCCGATGGTCTCCAGCGCGTCACCCTTGGTGTGGCCGATCAAGCCGACCGGGCCGCGCTTGATCCAACCGGTCGTGTAAACGCCCGGAACCACGGCGCCGTCCGCGTCCAGCACACGGCCGCCTTCGTTGCAGATCACGCCGCGCTTCTCATCGAACGCTACTTCTGGAATCTCGGTGCCGAAGTAGCCCACCGCGCGGTAGACGGCCTGAACTGGGTAGTCGATCATCTCGCCGGTTCCGCGGACGTTACCCGTGCCGTCGAGTTCCTGGCGCTCCATGCGGATGCCCACAACCTTGCCGTCCTCGCCCAGGATCTCAACTGGGGCCTGCAAGAAGTGCAGGTGGAGGCGGCGCGATGCGGTCTGTTCTTCCTCTTCCTGCTCAACAACCCAGTTGGTCAGCGTGTTGACCATGGTCTTGACCTGGTTGTTGGTGCGGATCGCTTCGTCCGAGGCTTCGTCGAAGTCGAAGTCTTCAGGGTAGAGGACGACGTCGACGTCGCGGGAGTGCGAAAGCTCGCGCAGCTCGAGCGGGGTGAACTTGACCTGCGCCGGGCCGCGGCGGCCAAAGATGTGCACGTCAGTGACCGGGGACTTCTTGAGGCCAGCGTGCACGTTGTCAGGGATCTCGGTGACCAGTAGGTCATCAGCGTGCTTCGACAGCACGCGCGCGACATCGAGCGCGACGTTTCCGTTACCGATGACCGCGATCTCCTTGGCGTCCAGCGGCCAGTCGCGTGGCACATCGGGGTGGCCGTCGTACCACGAGACCACGCGGGAGGCACCGAAGGAACCTTCGAGGTCGATGCCTGGGATGTCGAGGTCGGCGTCGTCGTTGGCGCCGGTCGCGAAGATGACCGCGTCATAGAGATCGCGGATGTCAGAAAGCATCAGGTCGCGGCCATACGTCACGTCGCCGATGAAGCGGATGTCGCCGCGGTCCAGAACCTTGTGCAGGGCGTTGATGATGCCCTTGATGCGTGGGTGGTCAGGCGCCACTCCGTAGCGGATCAGCCCGAACGGTGCCGGATGCTGGTCGAACAGGTCGATGCTGACCTCAAAGTCGCGTTCCGCTTTGGTGAGGATATCCGCGGCATAGACGCCGGCCGGGCCGGCACCGATAATCGCCACTCGCAGTGGACGCTGGCTGAGGTGTTGCTTCAACGTCATTCCTTTCGGCTGTGTCCCTCGCGCCGTGCCGCTACGCTCGTGTCAGGCGCGCTCCACGCTAGTGGGCCTTGACGCTTGTGCGCATTGGTGCACACAGGGGCGTGCGGGGTGAGGGAACGGAAAACATCCGCGTACTAGTCTAGTGGGCCGCTCCCGCACCGTGTCCGTATGCGTCGCCGCGGCCTGATGACGCGTGACAAAACACACGATGCGTGATCAAGTGGGATGCATCATGGCAGCAGAATCTGGATTAGTGAGGGCCGGCTCGAACCGTTCGGGCCTTCTGGTTGGCGCGCTCACCTACTTCATGTGGGGCTTGTTCCCGTTCTATTTTGTTTTGGTTGAGCCGGCTGGCCCGTTTGAGGTGGTCGCGTTCCGAATCACTTTTTCGATGCTGTTCTGCGTTGTCCTGGTGACCTTGACTCGCGGCTGGCGTTCGCTTCTGAACGTGGCCCGCAACCCGCGCACGCTAGGCGCGCTCGGCATCGCGTCGGTACTGATCACTGCTAACTGGACCATCTATATTTCCGCTGTTTTCACGAATAATACGGCGGAGGCTTCGCTCGGCTATTTCATCAACCCGCTGGTCTCCACGCTGTTGGGTGTGCTGGTGCTCAAGGAGCAGCTCACGCCCGCGCAGTGGGTCGCGGCTGGGCTAGGTTTGGTCGCGGTCATCGTCATTTCGGTGGGTTATGGCCGGCTTCCGCTGTTTGGTTTGGGCCTCGCGTTCAGCTTCGGTCTTTATGGGCTCGCGAAGAACCGTGTGGGCGGCAAGGTCAAGCCGATCGAAGGGCTGGCCCTGGAGACCGCGTGGATGACGCCTGCTGCGGTCGTGTTCTTGAGCGTCATGGGTGGCCTGGGGCTGCTCACGTTCCCCAAGCTCGGCTGGGGTTTCACGGGTCTGCTGATGCTTTCGGGCGTGGTCACCGCGATTCCGTTGTTGACGTTCGCGTTCGCGGCCTCGCGCTTGCGCCTGGTGACCCTGGGGATGATCCAGTACATCTCCCCGATCATGCTGTTCATCGTGGGCGTGTGGGTTTTCGGCGAGCCGATGTCCGGAACCCGATGGGCTGGTTTCGCTTTGGTATGGGCTGCGGTCGTCGTGTTGATGGTCGATGCGGTGTGGCAGGCCCGCGTGACGCGCCACCTTCCGCGTGCCGCGGCCCAGGGTGGTTCCGTGACGGAGGGGCCCGGCGCTCAGGCTCAGGATTAATCAAGACAGCGCATAAGCCACACAGCAGGCTGGGCGTAAACATGAAGGAACCGCGGGGTGCAGTCACGCACCCCGCGGTTCTTTCATAATCGACGACGGTTTAGAGGTCGTCTTCTTTCGCTTCGTCAGGGCGAATCACAAGGTTCACGATGGCTGCTGCGAGCCCTCCCCAGACGGTCACGATCGACAGAACAAGGAATCCGATGGCTGCCGGTGTCATGCCGTTGCTCCTTTCTGCTCTGAGTCTTCGATGGCTTCGCGCTTTTCGATCGCGTCTTTTTCGATGGCGTCGCGGCGCGTGTACTCATCGAACTCTGGGTCGAACTTGTCTTTGGACTTGCTGGACCATGGGATCAGGCTCAACAGGACCGCGAGGACGATCAAGGCGCCTGCCATGCCCCAACCGAAGATGGAGACGAGCCATTCAGGGTAACCGTTGGCCACCGCATAGGAGTCTCGGATGAGCTTCACGAACTCGGATCCCAGCAGGTACACCAGAACCACTGGGAGCAGACCGCCGACGAGGAACATCCAGAACTTGCCGACCTTGAACGAGGAGCGCTGGTTGAGGTGTTCAGCGAGCTCCGGCAGTTTGCGGGCGAACCATGCGACAACGATCAGCGTGACTGCCGCGACGAACGTGATGCCGAAGCTGTTGACGAACTTGTCCACGACATCCAGCAACGGCAGGCCGGTCGTGGATGCGAACATCAGGGTCGAAGCGACCGCAAGCGGGAGCAGCACGGTGAGCGTGGTCGGTACGCGGCCCCAGCCGAGCTTGTCTTGGAACGCGGACACGATGACTTCGAGGATCGAAACCATCGAGGTGATGCCTGCGAAAGTCAGCGAGCCGAAGAAAAGCACACCGAGCATCGGCCCCATGAACGCGTTGGATGCGATGGTTGGGAACGCTACGAACGCGAGGATAGGACCGCTCGTGACGGCTTCGCTCACAGCGACGTTTTGCGCCTGAGCCATGAAGCCGAGGGCCGCGAAGACGCCGATGCCAGCAAGGATTTCGAAGGACGAGTTCGCGAACCCGACGACCAGGCCCGAGCCGGTGAGGTCTGTCTTCCGCTTGAGGTAAGACGAATAGGTCACCATGATGCCGAACGCGATGGACAGCGAGAAGAAGATGTGGCCGTATGCGGTGATCCACACGCTCGTGTCCTTGAGTGCTTCCCAGTTCGGTGTGAAGAACTCGTTGAGGCCGTTTGCGGCGCCCGGGAGCATGAGCGACTGGATGACCAGGATGATGAACATGACGGTCAGCAGCGGCATGAAGATGTTGTTGGCGCGGCCGATGCCCTTGCGGATGCCGGCGCTCATCACGATGATGATGAAGACCCACACGAGGATCATCGGGATCAGCACGGTCTTAGGGAACGTCGTGGACAGCGATGCTCCCGGGGCTTCCATGTGCAGGTATTTGTTGAGGAAGAAGTCCTCTTCCTGGCCCTTACCCCACGTGAGGCGCGCCGAGTAGACGGTGTAGATCGCGGCCCACGCGACGATCGCCGCGTAGTACATGCCGATGACGACGCAGATCAGCACCTGCCACCAGCCGAGCGCTTCGGTGCGCTTGTTGAGGCGGCGCATCGCGAGCGGTGCGGAACCACGGTACTTGTGCCCGATCGCGTAATCGAAGAACAGCAGCGGGATACCTGCAGTCAAGAGCGCGCACAGGTATGGGATGAGGAAGGCGCCGCCACCGGATTCGTAGGCGACCGATGGGAAGCGCCAGATGTTGCCGAGACCGACTGCGGAGCCGATCGCGGAGATGATAAAGACATTGCGTGAGCCGAACGCTTCACGCTTGGTGCGTTTGTTCCCAGCTTTCATATTCCCAGCTTTCATAGAGGCGGGACTCGTGGTTCCTTGCGACATGCGGGATACCCTATGCCTATTTCGCTCAGGTTTCTATATGAAGGCTTGGATATTTCACAGCGTGATATTTCACAGCCTGACATTTCACGGCACTGATTTCGCACAGCACTGATTTCGACAGCGTTTATTTCGACATAGGTATCCCATGCGTGCGTGGGACGTGACAAACTGGAGATATGTCTGAGCTGTTTTCGCAGTCCTACCGGAACATCGTGACCGATCACTTCGAAGGCGAATGGGAACCAGATGATGGCCTGAGCGCGAGGGAATACGCTGACGCGCTCGCTGAATCTGATGTGACCGTACTGCCTGCCGCGTTGGAGCAGTTTTACCGTTCTGTGGGCGCTGTTGAGGACATCATGGAGGCCTACTATTTCGTGTGGGATCCGGATGAGCTCGAGGTCCAGGACGGTTACGTGTGCTTCATGGAAGATGAAGACGACCGTTACACGTGGGGCTTCCCTGTCGAGTCGTTGAATGTCCCGGATCCGTTGGTGTTCCGCCGTTTCAACGCGAAAGACACGTGGGCTGAAACCGGCGCAACGATCTCCGAGTATTTGCTCGATTATTTCGAATGGGTTTTCACCGAGGTTGAACCTGCGGTAGAAGAGGATCTGTGACCACTACTCCCCACGGATCTGCCCGAGTCTGGGTTTCGCACGCCCCTGAAGATTACGCGTGCCCGTTTTGTGAGATCGTTGGCGACGTAACCCCGTTTTCGCAAGGGAACCTGTGCGCGCCAACTGACTTGGTATACCGCGATGAGCTGGTAGCCGTCATCATCGCGTGCGACGGTTTCGGTGACCATGCCGGGCATGCGATGGTGATCCCGTCGGGTCACTTTGAGGCGCTGTATGACCTCCCCGACGATGTGAATGCGGCTTTGGCTGTCATGACCCGTTTGGTTGCGGTTGCGATGAAGCGCGTGTGGGCTCCCGAGGGGATCTCGACCCGCCAGCACAACGAACCGTCAGGCAACCAGCATGTGTGGCACTACCACCAGCACGTGTTCCCGCGGTGGGCGGCCGATGATTTGTACCGGCAGTTGCGCCGCCGGCTGCCGGTGGATTTCCGCGCCACCAAAGCACGCGAATTAGCGGCCTCGTTGCGTGAGGTCCTCGAAGAAGAGCGCCGCGCAAGCGGCGGCATCGTCACGCGTTAGGCGGGCAGCCCTACGAACTAGCCCTCGCGGGTCACAACGGCATCGGCGAACGCTTCGAGAGCGGAACGCACCGTGCCCTGCGGAAGTGGCGCGAGCGCTTCAACCGCCTTGCGTGACCAGTTGCGTGCCTCATCCCAGGCCCGTTGAGTCGCTGGATGAGCGGCGAGCGCGGTGACAGCGGTCTCGAGGTCTTCATCGCTTGTGAGGTCGCCATCGACGAGTTCGATGACCCGCTGAGCTTCCGCATCGCCGGCTGCTGCGTCTTGGCGCGCGTACAGAACCGGGAGGGTGTCGACGCCTTCACGCAGGTCAGTTCCGTTGATCTTGCCGGAAGCCTTCTCCTTGCCGAGGATGTCGATGACGTCATCAGCGAGCTGGAACGCGATGCCGACCTTCTCGCCGTAATCGACCAGGACGTCGCGGAACTCTTCGCTTGCCCCGCCATAGAACGTGCCGTAATAGCCCGCGCACGCGATCAGCGACGCGGTCTTGTCAGACAAAACCTGAATGTAATGCTCGGTGGGGTCCGCGCCTTCGCGCACGCCAGCGAACTCATGCAACTGGCCGAGGCACAAACGCTCGAACGTGCGGGCCTGAATCTCAACAGCGCCAGGGCCCAACTGAGCAGCGAGCACCGAGGCTCGCGCCAGAATCAAGTCGCCGGTGAGGATCGCAACCGAGTTCCCCCACACGTGCTGTGCAGTCGGAGCGCCACGACGCATCGGAGCGTCATCCATGACGTCGTCGTGATACAGGGTTGCAAGGTGCGTCATCTCAACGATGCACGCCGCCTTGATGACCTCGTCCGTGATGCCCTTCTCACCGAGCAGAGACGACAGCACCACCAAAAGCGGGCGCACACGCTTGCCGCCGGCCTCAGCGAGGTGACGCGACGCGCGGTCGATGATCGGATCCGAATTCGCGACCGCGTTCAGAAGCATCTTCTCGACCCGAGCGAGGGCCTCGAAAACCTGCGGAGCGAACTCGACATCATCCGCAACATCACGGAAACCCTGAGGCAACTGGATCGTCGCAGCAAGAGCTTGGGTCTGAGGATCCAAGTCAACTGACTGCTCGACGCCGTGCCCAGCAGACGTCCAGGAGGAATCTGTCACGTTTTCAGCCTTACTTCTTCACCGAGGACTTCCCCGGGTTCTTCCCCGAGGGGCTCGCAGTGTTGCGCACGGGAGGCACAACACGTTCTAGCGCATGAACTACTCTATCGACCAAAGCCGGCGACGTGCGGTCAGACAAGTTACCCATCGCCCGTACAACCACACGCATCAACGCATTCGAGGTCATACCCAAACGCACAGCGGTACGCATGATCTTCGGGTTGCCGACCATGTGAGCGAACACCTTGCCCGCACCGTAATGTGCGCCGAAATGCTGCTGAATCAGCTCCGGATACCGGGCAAGACCCGCATCGAACGCCGCACGCACCTGCGCCGCCGTTCCGCCACGGTACCGGGCAGCAATAACCGCGTTATCGATCACATCTGCTGCGATACGTGCCGACTCCATCGCCGCGTCAATGCCTTCGCCGTTGAACGGGGAAACCAAGCCAGCCGCGTCCCCTAGCAGCAACGCGCCGGGAACCGAATGCGGGGTGCGGTTGAACGCCATCGGGAGCGCGGCGCCACGCACCACGCCCACCTGATTCTCCGGGACGAAACCGCGGTTAGGGTCATAGTCCTGCATGACCTTGACCCACTCGGTCAACGTTGAACGCAGGTCGATCTTGCGGAAATCCTTCGCCGTATCCAAGATGCCTAAGCCGACGTTCGCGGTCCCATCACCCACGCCGAAGACCCAGCCGTAACCCGGCATCAAGTCACCGTTGCGGTCCGGGAGCTGAAGCCACGTCTCCATCCACGGGGAATACGACATCGGCGAGGTGTAATACACGCGCTGCGCCACGCCCATCGGGCGGTCAGCACGCGGAAGGATCCCCAATGACTTCGCGACAGGAGAGGAATTGCCGTCCGCCGCCAGCACGAGGTCCGCGGCGATCTCGAACGGTTCGCCATCGCGCTTGCCTTCATGCGTGGTCCGCTGAACCTTGACGCCAACAACCCGGCCCGCGGCATCCTGAACAGCGCCGCGCACCGTGTGGCCTTCCAGGACCTCAGCGCCAGTCTCGGCCGCCATGCGAGCCAGTTGCGCATCGAAATCAGCGCGCGTACGCGTCAAACCATAAGACGGGATGTCGGAGCTGAACCCCTCGAATGAAACCGTCGATGCGCGACCACCAGCCACAAAACGCAAGCCGCGCGTACGCTGCCAGCCATCGGCCTCATCGTGAGCCATGCCGAGGTAATTCATCTCGCGCACAGCACGCGGGGTCAGGCCGTCACCGCACACCTTCTCACGCGGATACCGCGTCTTCTCCACAACCGTGACGCGATACCCGGCCCGCGCCAGATAGGTCGCGGCAGTCGCACCTGCCGGGCCACCACCGGCAATCACAACATGAAGGGTCATGAATCTGCAGCAGCCTTAAACCCGCGGTGGATCGCAACAATGCCGCCCGTCATGTTGCGGTACTGAACGTTCTGCCAGCCGGCGTCCTGAATCCAGTGGGCGAACTCGTCCTGGGCAGGCCAATCGCGGATCGACTCCGCCAAATACTGGTACGCCTCAGCGTTCGAGGAAACCTTGGACGCAACCCACGGCAGCGCCTTCATGAGGTATTCCTTGTACACCACACGGAACGGGGCGAACGTCGGGTCAGAGAACTCCGCGATCACGAGGCGGCCACCCGGCTTGGTCACGCGGAGCATTTCGCGTAGCGCCTTGTGTGGGTCGTGGATGTTGCGGATGCCGTACGAGATCGTGACGACGTCGAACGTGTTGTCCTCAAACGGGAGGTTCATCGCGTCAGCCTGAACAAAATTGATGTCCGGGCGGCGGCGACGACCCACCGCGAGCATGCCTTCCGAGAAGTCCGAGGCCACAACATCGATCCCGGCGTCCGCGTACGGCTCCGAGCTCGTGCCGGTGCCAGCCGCGAGGTCGAGGAGCTTCTCACCCTGCTTCGCATCCACGGCGCGCACCACCACGCGGCGCCAGTACGGGGTCAAACCGAACGTGAGGACGTCATTCGTGAGGTCGTAGCGTTCAGCCACGCCATCAAACATGCGGGCGACGTCATCCGGATTCTTCTGCAGAGTAGCTCTCATCACGCTAGCTATTCTCTCTCACTACTCGCACGCAGTCGAAACCATGGCCGTAGCGCGCCGGCAATCTGGCCATCAACGGCGCCGTGGTCAGCCGCTGTCTGGCAGCTCATAGAGTTGCGCCAGCTAATAGACTGAGGCCGATATGACTTCTTCCGTGGATTCCCGTGCAGATTCTTTCAGCGTGCCGCAGCTGTCTCGTCTGCGCGTCGTGACTCGCGCTCGCGGCATGCATCCGGCGATGGCCGCCCCGGCACCCCTCGCCGATGTTGCTGGCCCGTGGGATCACGTGTGGGCTCGCGGTGAAACGTCGATGGTCGGCTCAGGGGAGGTTCTGCGCTTGAATGCCCGCGGTGATGACCGGATCGATGCGTTGGCTTCCGCATGGCGCGAGCTGTGTTCAGTAGCAACGGTGGACGATGCGGTTGTTGCCTCCGGTACGGGGCTCACGGCGTTTTCTTCGGTTGCTTTTTCGCGGGCTTCGGGCCGTGACTCGGTACTGATTGTTCCGAAGGTTGTGTGGGGCCGCAACGGCGATCTCTCGTGGATCACGGTGATCCTCGCGCCAGAGGATGCTGAGGAGCTGGGGTCGGAGCCGAGCCTCGAGGATCTTGAAGCGTACGCCTCGCGCGTACGCGGCGAGGCTGGCGAGGCTGATTCCGGCGAGGTATCTGGCGGCGCGGCTGGCGAGGAGGCAGATGGAGCCGGCGCCCGCATCGTCGATCATGCGCACACGAGCGAAGCCCGCTTCCAAGACGGGGTCCGTAGCGCCATCGAACGCATCCGTTCTGGCGAGCTAGCGAAAGCGGTGCTGTCCCGCGACGTCACCGTAGACGTTCCTGGGGGCGTGCGCGTGGTGCCAACGCTTCACGCGCTCGCGGCCCGCTACACGGACTGCTGGGTGTACTCGGTGGACGGAATTATCGGCGCGACCCCGGAAATGCTGATCGAAGCGCACGACGGCATCGCGCGCGCCCGCGTGCTCGCCGGGACGCTCGACCGCGCCAATCACGGCGAAGACGGCGCATTCGAACTCGCAAACGACCAGAAACAGCTTGAAGAGCACCAGTACGCGATCGATTCGCTCGTCGAAGAGCTTGAGCCGTTCGTGACCGAGCTGCACTCCCCCGCCGCACCGTTCGTGCTGACCCTACCGAACGTGTGGCACCTCGCATCCGATGTGCGGGCTCGCATCGGCTCAGCCGAGGCCGGACCGTACAGCGTGCTCGATTTGTTGCGCGCCGTGCACCCGACCGCCGCGGTGTGCGGGACGCCGCGTCTGCTGGCGGGACGCATCATCCGAGACATCGAACGGATCGACCGTGGAGCCTACGCCGGCCCTGTTGGGTGGGTCGATGCTCGCGGCAACGGCGAATTCGGCATCGCCCTGCGGTGCGGGGTCCTAGAAGGCTACGGCCCCGAGTCGCCGACAGCCGCTCACGTTGGGAACAACACGTTCCCGACCGAGGTCACGCTCAGCCCCTGTGGCGATGAGGCCAAGCGAGTCCCCGAACGGATCCGGTTATGGGCAGGGTGCGGGATCGTCGCAGATTCCGAGCCCGCTGCTGAGCTGCAAGAAACATGGGCGAAGATGCGCCCGATGCTCCAAGCACTCGGCGTTCCGGCGCCAGCCAAGAACTAGGCCAGCTCAGCAACTAACCCAGCTCAGCGAGCGCTTCCGTGGCGGCTGCGGCGAGCGCACGATGCAGTTCACGTGGCTTCTCACGCTCCGTGTCCACGACCAAGAGCCGGCACCCCTTCGCGGTGCGGCCGGCGTCGAGCCATTCCCGCACTCCCTCATGTGAACTGACCCGTTGCGCATCCCAGCCATACGCGCGAGCCAACTCAACCACGTCAAGACCGTGTGGCACGCGGAAGAAGCGATCCACCGCCTCCTTATAACCGCCCCGCGCCGCCACAGTGCCATGCTCGAGCGTCGAGAAAATGGTGCCTCCGCCGTCGTCGGCAACCACAACATCGAGCTGCGGAACCGCTTCAAGCGAAGGCACGAGCATCCCTGGAGCCCCGTACAGGAACGTGACATCGCCCATGAACGCGAGCGTCCGGCGCCGCTCGGCGAGCGCGATCCCAGCGGCCGTGGAAATGGTGCCATCGATGCCGGCGAGACCACGGTTCGCATACACGCGAGGGCCGCGGCCACGGCGCGGGGTTGCGGCGATGTCCATGTCGCGCACCGGGCGCGATGACCCGATCACGGCAGGCCCGTACAAGCCGGCCCACACATCGGCGGCAAGAGAAGGCCCCGTGAGTCGGCCCGTGACCTGCTCCCGCTCCGCGACCACCATGTTCACGGCAGCGACGACGCGGTCATCGGCTTCGCGCCACGCTTCAACCCATCCCTCAGGACCGACCCCTGCGAACTCAGCGGCCTCAGCGAAGCTACGCACCGGGGCCTCGCGCCGCTTGGACAGCTCACACCACGCGAGCGGTCCAGGCGCATAGCCGGCCGACGGGATGTCTTCGCGCGCAAGCAAAGCGTTGATAGGCCGCGACAAGGTCGGCCGGCCGAACAATACGACCGCCTCAATCTGGTCCGCGAACGCCGCGAGCGTGAACTGATACGCCGTCAACGCGTTCTCGCCCTGGCGGGCATTCGAAGACGGCTCCGCGAGCAACGGCAAATCCAGAGCGTCCGCGAAATGCGCGGCCTCCTCGCCGGCATCGTGGCCAGCGATGACAACGGTACGGCGTTGGTTATGCGTGCGGCGTTGGTGATCGCCCTCTCCTGCGGCCGCGCCCTCTCCTGCCACGGCGCGTAGCGTCTCGCGCGAAAGGGCACGCGGAACCGGAACCGTTGCGGCGAGCGCGTCCATCTCCAGAAGCTCGACATCGCTCAGTTCTGGGTGCCGGCGCTCGGAGACGTCCGCAGGCCCCTCTTCGCCCGTGATCATCGCGTCGCTGGACGGATACAGCGGATCCTCGAAAGCACAGTTGATATGCACCGGACCCGGCGCGTGCTGCTTATTGCCGAGCCCCGCAACCAACGCCTCAGCGACCAGCCCAGTCGGGTCCTCACCAGCAGGAACATGCACGCTCACACGCGTGTGCTCCGCAAAAATTCCCGCCTGCTGCGTAGTCTGCGAAGCACCCGTGCCGTGCAATCGTTCGGGCCTATCCGCCGTCAACAACACGAGCTTGACGCCCGCGTGCGCGGCCTCCATCAACGCCGGAAACAGATTCGCAACAGCGGAACCGGACGTCGTGACCACAGCAACCGGCGCATCGGACGCCATGGCCAGCCCCAGCGCCAAGAACCCGGCCTCACGCTCATCGAGCCGCGCATGAACCGACAACACACTGTCACGCTCAGCCTCGGCGAGCGCATACGCCAACGGCGCCGAACGCGAACCGGGCGCAACCACCACATGCTGCATCCCAGCGGAGACACACCCCTGAACAATCAGACGCGCGGACTCAACAGCAGACAAAGAAGGCATGGCACCAGTCTATGAGTGAGAGCCGACTCCCGGCCTCGGCGTCGGCAACGCATCCATGACCTTGAACAGCATCGCCGCATTCGGGACCGGAGCAGGCCAATCAACCCAACAATTCGGCATAACACGCCTCCAAACGGTCCATCCACCACGCACGCCGACCAGCATCAACAGCTAAGGCCTCAAGTTTCCCACGCTCCGGAACCACCGCACCCACCGGCAAAACACCAGCCTGCGGTTTCAGACCAGGCGCAACCACATCGTCAGCAAAAAGGGCACCCGTACCCAGCCCGCACGCATACTTCAGCTCCGGCAACGCCGCCGCCAACGCGACCCCGCCAGCCAACCCCACCGAGGAATCCAAAGCTGACGACACCACCGCATCCAAACCAGCCTGCTCCACAATCTGCAGCGCGGCGCGCACACCACCCAACGGCTGAACCTTGACGATAATCACCTCAGCCGCACCCATCCGCGCAACCTTCAACGGGTCATCAGACTTCCGCACCGCCTCATCAGCCGCCAACCGCACGCCCACGCCGCGGGCATCCAACGCCTCACGCAACCGAGCCAGCCCCTCGATCCCGGCAACAGGCTGCTCCGCATACTCAAGATCAAACTCAGCAAGCCGGCTCAACGCATCCACAGCGGTGTCGTGATCCCAGCCCTCATTCGCGTCCACCCGTATGCGAACCCCCGGCAGTTCACGCGCAACCGCGGCAACCCGGGCAACATCCTCATCAACCGACTGCCCGCGCTCCGCAACTTTGACCTTGACCGTGCCCACGCCGTCGTACCGCGCCAGCACCTCCGGGATCCGCTCCGCCGCAACCGCAGGGACCGTACCGTTGACCGACACCGCATCGCGCACCGGCTCAGGCCAGCCACGCCACGCTGCCTCGACCCCGGCCGCAAGCCAACGCGACGCCTCCGCAGGCCCATACTCAAGGAACGGCGAAAACTCGCCCCACCCCGTAGGGCCCTCCAACAGCAGAACCTCACGCTCCACAACCCCGCGGAACCGCACATTCATCGGCAACCGCACCACCACGGCCGCCTCCTTCAGCTCAGCCAAAGACGGAAACCGAACCGACTCATCCCACAACACGCTCACACCACTCATGCCACTCGCACCACGCTCAGTCATGAAAAACACGATACCGAGCCGCGGGGAACGAAACCGTTCCGCGGGCCATGTGCGGGGCGGGTGCCGGCGCAGGCGCGGGGCATGAGACCTACCCCGCATCCGGCATCCGGCGCGGCTTCAGCTTCTACCCAGCAGAACATGACACTCTAGGAGCATGCCTCACCTCTCAACAGACACCGCGCCCCTGCGCGTCGTGTCACAACCGAGGCTATGGCCACGAGTCCTCGGCACCACCGTGCTGTCCCTCGGTGTCCTAGCGCTCTTCGCCCTCACCTACTGGGCTTTCATCAAGACGGTTCGCGGCCAATGGCTCGACGAACGCGCCCTGCTCGGTGCGCGCCGCTTCGTGCAAGACACCCCAGCGCTGCGCAACGAACTCGAGTGGTTCACCCAGATCCCGGTCGCGATCGGCATCGCGGGGCTCGCGCTGACTATCATCAACGTTTTTGTCCGCCGCTCCGTGCTCGTACCGGCGATCGCCCTCGGCGCGACCGGGGCCGGGGTTGTGTGCGTCCGCATCCTCAAGGAACTCCTCCTCGAACGCCCCTTCACAGGGGTCTCCGAGGCCTACGTCAACAGCTTCCCCTCGGGGCACTCGGCTCTCGCGATCGGTGGGATGCTCGCCGCGCTCCTCTCGATGCCTCCGCGGGCACGCACCTGGTTCAGCTTCGTCGGGGCGCTCGTTGCGGCCATCGGCGGGTCCGTAACCCTCATCATGTCGTGGCACCGCCCCGCTGACGTAGTCGGTTCCTACCTTGTGGTGAGTTTCTTCGCGCTGATCGCCGCCGGAATCATCGGATGGATTGACGCCGGCCGACGCCCCACCACGTTCCCTGCCGCGCTATGCACCGTGGCCGGATTCGGTCTCGTCGCGATCAGCGCCGCGGTGATGCTGTTGCCTGAGTTCGTGAACGCGGTTCAGTCCCGTCCGCTCACCGCAACAGCCAACGACGCCGCGGCAGCTGCCAGCGAATGGTTCACTATCCTTGCGGTCGGCCTCATCACTGGCACCGCGCTCGCACTGTTCGGCGTCATCGAGCGGCTCGCGGTGCCGTCCCGCAGCAGTCGCTAGACGCGGCCCAACATTCCTCACACCACGCGTTTCGACGCACACGACTGCGGGCCCTGACACAATCCGTGTCAGGGCCCGCAGTCTATTCAATGCAGCAGTCTTCAACGATGCTCGCGCATCGCTAGCGGCTACAGGCTCGCGAGAGCCTCCGCCGGGTTCTCGATCGCGTCAGCGACGTAACGCAGGAACTCGCTCGCGGCACCGCCGTCGCACACGCGGTGGTCGAAGGCCAGCGTCAACTCCATGATCGAGCGAACCACGATCTCGCCGTCGACAACCCACGGGCGTTCCTTGATGCGGCCCAAGCCCATGATCGCAACCTGCGGGTGGTTGATGATCGCAGCCGAACCGTCAACGTTGAACACGCCATAGTTGTTCAGGGTGAACGTGCCGCGCATCAACTCGTTCGGGGTGCACTTGCCGTCACGAGCGGTCTTGACCAGCTCACCGATCGCAGCATCCAGCTCACGCGCCGAAAGCTTCTGCGCATCAGCGACAGCCGGAACCACGAGGCCGCGGTCGGTCTGCGCCGCGATACCCAGGTTGACGCCATCGAAACGAACAATCTCCGACGTGCCGTCCTCGAGCTCGTCGATGCGAGCGTTCAGATCCGGAACCTGCATCAAGCCAGCCGTCACGAAACGGCCGATCAGCGAAAGCACACCAGGCACGCGGCCTTCCGCGTTCGGCTTGAGCTTCTTACGCCACTCAAGCAGCTCGGTCGCATCCACATCGACCCACACGGTCGCTTCCGGAATCTCGCGGCGCGAACGCGACATCGTCTCCGCAACAACCTTGCGAACACCCGTCATTGGGGTGCGGGACTCAACCGTCAAACCGGTACGAGCATCCAGCTCGCCAGCGCCGGCATCCTGCGATACGGAAGCGGCCTCGTTACCCAGAACAGCACCCGAGGTGTGCGGCGCGGACTGTGCGCCGCCATCGATCGCTGCCTGCACATCGGCGCGCATGATCAGGCCCTCAGGGCCAGTTCCCTTGACCGAGCTGATGTCGACGCCGTTGTCACGAGCGAGCTTACGAACCAGCGGGTTGATGACGCGCGGAGCAACGTCCTCACCCTGCGGCTGGGACTGCTGAGCAGCTGGTGCGGTAGCAGCGGCCGATGCGGACTCAGCACCACGGCGGCGGCCACGACGACGACGGCGAGCACCACCTTCGTCTTCGCTCGTTCCGTAACCGATCAGGACGTTGCCCGAGCCAGTGCCGGCACGCTCTTCCTCGCGGTAGGACTGCGCGCCTTCACGGATAACCTCAGCCTCGGCATCGGCACCGGAACCACCGTCGTCGCCAGCGGACTCGCCAGCGTCGCCGACGGTGATGAGCGAATCGCCCACGACCATCGTCTCGCCAGGCGCGCCATACAGCTTCAAAACCGTGCCCTCGAACGGCGACGGAATCTCAACGACAGACTTAGCCGTCTCAACCTCGGCAACGATCTGGTCGATCTCGACCGTGTCGCCTTCAGCGACGTGCCACGCAACCAGATCAGCCTCGGTCAGGCCTTCCCCGAGGTCCGGGAGAGTAAACGTCTGTGCCATTAGTCCTCCCACGTCATCTCGTCAACAGCATCGAGGATGCGGTCAACACTAGGCAGCTGGTACTTCTCAAGCATCGGCGACGGGAACGGGATGTCGAAGCCCGTCACGCGCTTGACCGGCGAAGCCAGCGAGAAAAAGTTACGTTCCTGGATGCGCGCCACGAGTTCGGACGCGATCGATGCGAAGCCCGGGGTTTCAGCGACCACAAGGGCGCGGCCCGTCTTACGGACGGAAGCATCCACGGTTGCGTCGTCGTACGGAACGATCGTGCGAACGTCGATGACCTCGAGGTCGAAACCTTCCTCAACAGCAGCCTCAGCGGCCTTGAGAGCGGTCGAAACCGACGCACCATACGTCACGATGGTCGCGTCCTTACCCTCACGCAGAACACGTGCGGTACCGCTACGGCGAGCGGCCTTCTTAGCCTCGTACTCCTGCTTGAGGGACTCAAGGTCAGCCTCCTCGCGGCCAAAGTACAGCTTCTTCGGCTCGAAGAACACCACAGGGTCATCCGAGTCGATCGCTTCACGCAGCATGAGGTAGGCGTCCTCAACACCCGATGGGATGAAGACCTTCAAACCCGGGGTGTGAGCGTACAACGACTCCGAGGAGTCACAGTGGTGCTCAACACCACCCACACCACCAGCGTGAGGCACACGGATCACGAGCGGCAAACGGACGTGGCCGCGCGTACGGTTATGCATCTTGGCGATGTGGCTCAGGATCTGCTCAAGCGCCGGGTACGCGAACGCATCGAACTGCATCTCGATAACCGGACGCATACCGTTCATCGCCATACCGATCGCCATACCAGCGATACCGGACTCAGCGAGCGGCGTATCGAAGCAACGCTTGTTACCGAAACGCTCCTGCAGGCCATCAGTGATGCGGAAAACGCCACCGAGCTTACCGACGTCCTCACCGAACATCAGAACCGCATCGTCAGCTTCCATCGCATCCGCAAGCGCAGTGTTCAGCGCCGCAGCGAACGAGGTAGGGCCAGCTGGGCGAGGCTCTCGGGCAGGCGGCACAGCCGACTCATTCTTACCGCGCACCGAGTCGGCTACGCCGCCGAACTCCGCCTGCTTTTCCTCAGGGGACATTTGCTTGGGGCTCACTTGGCCTCACCTTCCTGGGATGCAGAGTCACTTTCCAGCTCAGCAGCGAGCATCTCAGCCTGCTCGGCGAGCTGCGGGGTCTGCTCAACGTAGACGTACTTGAAGAGATCGTTCGGGTCAGGGGTGATCTCGCGGTTCATCGCATCGCGAAGCTCCTTAGCGACCTGCTCAGCATGAGCCTTGATCTGCTCGGCCTTCTCGTCATCGAGCAGGCCCTCGTTGCGCAGGTACGCCTCCATGCGGACCACAGGGTCCTTAGCGAGCCACTCCTGAACCTCATCAGACTCGCGGTAACGCGTGTCGTCATCAGCGTTCGTGTGCGCCTGCATGCGGTACGTCTCAGCTTCGATCAGCAGCGGGCCCGAGCCTTCGCGAGCGATCTTGACCGCGCGATCAAGCACAGCCAAAAGCGCGCCCAGGTCGTTACCGTCAACACGCTCACCGGCCATACCGTAACCAACAGCCTTGTGAGCCAACGATGGCGCAACGGACTGCTGTGCGAGCGGAACCGAAATCGCGTAACCGTTGTTCTGAACGAAGAAGATCACTGGAAGGTTGTAGACAGCCGCGAAGTTCAGTGCCTCGTGGAAGTCACCTTCCGATGTCGCGCCGTCACCACACAACGCGATCACGACCGTGTCCTCGCCGCGCATGCGTGCCGCGTGAGCGACACCCACAGCGTGCAACAACTGAGTCGTCAAAGGGGTCGACTGAACAGCGGTGTTGTGGTCATACGGGTTGTAACCCTGGTGCCACTCGCCGCGGAAGCCGGTCATGACTTCCTCCGGAACAACGCCGCGCGAAATCACAGCGACGGTGTCGCGGTAGGTCGGGAACAGCCAGTCACGTTCTTCAAGTGCAGCCGCCACTGCAACCTGACACGCTTCCTGGCCGTGGCTCGATGGGTACACCGCCATACGGCCCTGCCGCACGAGTGCAGCGTTCTGGTCGTTGATGCGGCGGCCAACCACGAGCTTCTCGTACGCATCGAGCAACCGTTCGCCGTCTGGCAACGGGTACTCGTGACCCGGCGCGATACCTTGCTCTTCGCGTGGACGCAGACGCCCCTGCTCATCAATCAGCTGGACGCGCCCACGAGTAGGCAGCAAGTAGTCCTCTACGGAAATACCGAATGATTCCGATGCGCGTGAGACCGAGTCTCCAACGCGCGTTCCATCGAGCGGCTGAGTCACTTCAGCCCCCGACCCTGTGGTTTGGCTCACATGATCAGTCATGCTCTCTATGATGCCTGCTTAAGCTTTTCGTCGCCATGTGTGCCAAAATGATCAGAGGATTTGCCGCCCTGCGCAGTGAGTCCGGAAATTCGTCTACGCATCCGCCGTGGACGTTGTCATTTTGTCTAGCGCTTCAAGGGGCTGTTTGCAGTGGCTCATAACCCGGCTTTTGCGCCCGCTTTGGATGCGGTCGACGCAGCCATCGTCTCCGAACTCCTCAAAGACGGGCGCGCATCGGTCTCCGCGATCGCAAGCAACGTGCACATCTCGCGCGCCCACGCCTATCAAAGGATCGCAAGCCTGCGTGAACGCGGGGTGATCACCGGATATACGGCAACGGTCAACCACGCGGCGATGGGCCTACGCTCATCCGCCTACGTGACCCTCAAGCTTCGGCAGCACTCGTGGCGCGCCCTCCAAGAACGGCTCAGCCTGATCCCGGAAGTCCACCACTTTGCCCTCGTCGGGGGCACGTTCGATGTGATGCTTCTGGTGCGCGCGGCCGATAACGAAGCCCTGCGCCGCGTCGTATTCGAAGTGCTCCAGCCGATGCCGGAAGTCATGGACACCCAGACCCACCTGATCTTCGAAGACCACGAGCCCGAAAGCCCGGACGCATGACGAAGCAGCCCGGAAAGAACCAGGCCGGAAAGAATGACCCCATGAACCCCGAAGACTTCGGGGCCCTCATCTCCGCGGTATCGCAAGCGCATTCCGAGTTCATCTACTCGGCCGAAGTCGTCGCCTCGGAAAACGACCTCACGCCGGCGCGCTGGCAGGTCATCCAGGCCGCGGCGCTCAAACCAGCCACCGTGTCCGAGATCGCCCGCACTCTCGGTCTCACCCGGCAGTCCGTTCAACGCGTAGCCGACGATGCGGTCAAGCTTGGTCTCGCAACGTACCGTTCCAACCCCAAGCATTCCCGCGCAAGCCTGCTCGCGCCGACCAAGAAGGGCCGCGCGGCTGTCGAGGCCGCGCAAGCGGCGCAGACCGAGTGGGTCGCCGCAGTTGCTTCCAGCCTCAGCGTCGAGCAAGCAGATCACGTCCTCACCGCCATCGGCCTCATCCTGGACGCGAGCCAGCGCCACTGGGATGAGGCTGACGGGGGATGAAGCCGACAGCTGACGTGAGTTTTACCAGCGTTCGCGTGGAAGCGTCGGTTTGAATTCCGGCTTGCGCTTCTCCTGGAAGGACTTGAAGCCTTCCTGGTAGTTATCGGTGGTGCGCAGAACTTCCTGCAGGCGTGCTTCTTCGGCAACGGAGGCGTTGAAGCCGAGGTTCTCGTCGCGGATCTGGAACACGAGTTGCTTGGAGGCGCGGTAGGAATCCAGCGCACCGCGGGCCACGCGGCCGGCGGTCTTACGCGTGAACTCGAGCACTTCATCGGCAGGCAGGGAACGCGAGAACAAGCCCTCACGCACGGCCTGCTCGCCAGAGATCAGCTCACCCGTGTAGATCAGGTCCAGCGCACGATGCGGGCCCAAGCGGGTCACGAACAGGTGGTGGCCGCCCGAATCGAGCAGAGCGCCGAGGTTAGCGAACGGGGAACCGATCTTCGCGTCTTCAGCGGCGTAGACGACGTCGCAGGATGCCGCGAGACCCAAGCCCACGCCGAGGCACGCACCCGTGACCACGGCGAACGTTGGAACCTGCAGCCCGTGGATCGCGTCCATGACCGGAGCGGTGAGCTCGCCGAGGTAGTGGTTGACGTCGTCCTTGAGCGGATCAACCTGGGAAATATCGCGGCCTGCGCAGAACGCGCGGCCTTCGCCGCGCAGAATCACTGCCTGCACGGAACCTTCATTGATCTGCTCGGCAACCGTTGCGAGCGTGTCTTTGAGCTCAGCCAGACCGACTTCGTCAATCGAGTTCAGCTTCTTCGGAGCGTCCAGAACAATCTCGAGTACACCCTGCTGGTTGCTCTCGGTACGAATCATCGACATGTTCTCTGTGGCCCTTTCAGTTATGAAAGCACGATGGGAAAAGCGACGGCCCGCCGGGTGGGCGGGCCGTCTAAGTTGGTTAGGCGTCGAAGTCGACGGCGACCTTGTCTGTCGTTGGGACGGACTGGCAGGTCAGGATGTAACCGGCGTCGAGCTCGTCCTGCTCGAGCGCGTAGTTCTCAGCCATGTCGACGTTACCGCTCACGAGCTTGGCGCGGCACGTACCGCACACGCCACCCGAGCAAGCGAATGGAACATCCGGGCGGGCACGCAGTGCCGCGTTGAGGATCGTCTCGCGCGCTTCGATCGGGGATTCGACGGTGCCCTTGAGGCCGTCAACCTGGAACTCGATCTCGCGGGTAGGCTCGCCTTCTTCGATCTTGACTGGCTTGCCGTGCTGGCCGGTTGGGTCGCCGACCTGGCCGGTCGTGAACAGCTCGAAGCGGACGCGTTCAGCTTCAACGCCCTGCTCTGCGAGGTTGTCGCGAACCATCTGGACGAGCTCCATCGGGCCGCACAGGAACCACTCGTCTGCGAGGTCGGTGCGCAGAACCTTGTTGAGAAGTAGTTCGAGCTTCTCCTGGTCCAGGCGGCCGGTCAGCAGCGGCGAGATGCGCTGTTCGCGGGACAGCACGTGGTGTACCGCGAGCCGGGATGGGTACTTGTCCTTGAGGTCCGCCAGTTCCTCAACGAACATCACGTCGGAAGACGAGCGGTTCGCGTACACGAGGTCAACCTGGGAGCGGTCGTCAGCTTCGAGAACCGAGCGGGTAATAGCCATCACCGGGGTGATACCGGAGCCCGCTGCGATCGCGACGAGGTGCTGGGCCTCGCCTGGGCGGACCAGGTCCTTCTTGGAGACGAACGTACCCTGCGGGCTCATGACGTCGATTTCGTCGCCCACCGCGAGGGTTTCGTTGGCCCACGTCGAGAACAGACCGCCCTGGTCCTTCTTGATGCCGACCTTGATTTCGCCGCGCACTGGCGCCTGGGAAATCGAGTAGGAGCGGCGCAGCTCAACCGGGGTGCCGTCGTAGGACGGGACCATGGCGCGCAGCGCTACGTACTGGCCTGGCGCGTAGTCGAACTCATCTGCGATTTCCTCTGGAACATCGAAGGTGACTTCAACAGCGTTCGCCGTCAGGCGGCGAATCTCGGAAACCTTGAGCGTGTGAAAACGGGCACGTTTGCGTGTAGTGGAAGCAGCTTCAGTCATGTCAGTGCACCTTGAAGTAGTCGAACGGTTCGTGGCAGTCATTGCACTGGTAGAGCGCCTTGCATGCCGTCGAAGCAAAACGAGTAAGTTCGCGGGTGTTCAGTGAGTGGCAGCGTGGGCATTTGACGCTCAGTCCGAGCATGACCTTTCCGCCATCTTTCGATAACCCGGCTGGTGGAGCGATACCGTATTCGGCGAGTTTCTTCTTGCCTTCTTCGGTCATCCAGTCGGTGGTCCACGCTGGGCTCAGCGTGAGGTCGACGCGCGCGCCGGCGTATCCTGCTTCGCGGAACGCGATGCGCAGGTCGTCGGCGATGGTGTCCATGGCTGGGCAGCCGGAGTAGGTTGGCGTGATGGTCACGACGGCGGTGTCGCCGTCGAGCTCCACGTCACGGAGGATGCCGAGGTCATGGATGCTGAGCACCGGGATTTCCGGGTCGTTCACGCTGGATGCGATTTCCCAGAGCGTGTCCTTATCGGTTGCCGGCGCGCTACGTCGATCAGTTGTCACCACTTAACTCCTGGGTGTCGGCGGGCCAACACCTGCATTTCCATCAGGATGTAGCCCAAGTGTTCAGAGTGGTTGCCGGAACGTCCGTCAACGAGTGCACCTGGCTCCTCTGGAACCTCGAGGGAGGCTTCTTCGAGGACGGCCTTGATGCGGGTTTCCCACTCTTCGCGGAGGGTCGATGGCAGAACGGCGATGCCCTTTTCTGCCAGACGTTCCTGCAATGGATGGTCGATGAAGAGCTCTTCAACGTGTGGCCAGAGCACGCGGAACGCGTGGACCATCTTTTCGTGCGACTCTTCGGTGCCGAGGCCAAGGCGCAGAGTCCACTGCTGTGCGTGGTCCACGTGGTACTGGACTTCGCGCAGGGACTTGTCAGCGATTGCCGCGATCATTTCGTCTTCAGACTTCACGAGGCGGGAGTAGAGCAGTTCAAGGTAGACCGAGAACAGCAGCTGACGTGCGATGGTCACGCCGAAGTGACCGTTTGGCTGTTCGACCATGACGAGGTTGCGGAAGTCGTCTTCGTCACGGAAGTATGCGAGCTCGTCTTCGTCCTTGTCCCAGTACTTTCCTGCAAAGGTCAGGAAGGAACGGGCGTGACCCAACAGGTCCAACGCGATGTTGGCCAGGGCGATGTCCTCTTCCATTTCTGGGGCGTTGGATACCCACTTCTGCAGGCGCTGCGAGAGGATCAGCGCGTCGTCGCCGAGCCACAGGGCGTATTCGGCGATGTCTTCGGAGCTTGGAGCTTCCTTGAGCGCGATGTCCTCTGGGCGGAGCGCGTGGCCTGGGGTTACACGAGTAGCGGAGGCAACGGAGTCACCGTAGCCAGCCAGTTGCTCATCGAGTTCCTCAGACTTCACAGGTGCTTCACCCCTTCAGACTCGGTGTAGTACATGGCGTGGCGGTAGTCCTTGCCCTTTGGCGATTCGAAGAATGCGCCCTTGTCCTGAGGGTCTGATGCGATGATGTCGTCGGACTGCACAACCCACAGGGACACGCCTTCGTTGCGCCGGGTGTAGAGGTCGCGTGCGTTGCGGACTGCCATTTCGGCGTCTGCCGCGTGCAGGGATCCGGCGTGCACGTGGGACAGGCCACGGGACGAGCGGACGAAGACCTCCCACAGAGGCCATTCGTTGGTGTCTGCGAGCGATGCGCCGGTTGCGTTAGTTGGGTTCTCTGCGCTCATCAGGCTGCCTTCCTCACTTTTTCCTGCTGCTTACGTGCGTATGCTGCGGCGGCCTCGCGTACCCAGGCGCCGTTTTCGTGTGCCTGGCGACGGTGTTCGAGGCGCTGAGCGTTGGCTGGGCCACCGCCCTTGACGACGCGCCAGAACTCGTCCCAGTTGAGTTCCTTGTGGATCCACTTGCCGGACTCTTCGTCGTAGCGCAGCTCTGGGTCTGGCAGGGTCAGGCCGAGGAACTTGACCTGCTCGGCGATCATGCCGACGAAGCGCTGGCGCAGGTCGTCGTTGGAGAAACGCTTAATGTTCCAAGCCATGGACTGCTTGGAGTGCTTCGAGTCTGCATCTGGTGGACCGAACATGCACAGAGCTGGTTCGTAGAAGCGGTTAATGGCGTCCTGGGCCATCTGCCTCTGCTCTTCGGTTCCGCGTGCGAGCGCGAGCAGGGCTTCGAAGCCCTGGCGTTGGTGGAAGGACTCTTCCTTGCAGACGCGGACCATAGCGCGGCCGTACGGTGCGTACGAGCAGCGGCACAGTGGAACCTGGTTAGCGATCGCTGCGCCGTCAACGAGCCAGCCGATCGCGCCGATGTCACCCCAGTACTTAGCTGGGTAGTTGAAGATCGAGGAGTACTTCGCGGTGCCGTCGAGCAACTGCTCGACAAGCTCATCGCGTGGAGTACCGAGGGTTTCTGCAGCCGAGTACAGGTAGAGGCCGTGGCCGGCTTCGTCCTGGACCTTGGCGATCAGGATGGACTTGCGCTTGAGGCTTGGTGCGCGGGTGATCCAGTTGCCTTCCGGCTGCATTCCGATGATCTCGGAGTGTGCGTGCTGGGAGATCTGGCGCACCAGCGTCTTGCGGTATGCCTCTGGCATCCAGTCGCGTGGTTCTACGCGGCCGTCTTGTGCGATCAGGGCCTCAAACTCGGCTTGCGGATCGAAGTCCTGGCCGGTTTGCTCGGTCACGGTGGTGCTCATGATCAGCTCCTGCTTCCGATGAATAAGGTTTATAGGGGGCCAGCGCGAATTACTGACCGTTCGTTCAGGATATGTGATAACACTCTCACAAGGCAAGTTATTTCGCCTTAATCAAGCTTCATCACTGCCTTAATGATCGCCGCCTGCCGACGCTCTTGCAAACATCACGGCGACCTTCAAACAACGATGCGGCGGCCGGCACGTTCCTATGTGCCAGCCGCCGCATCGTTATCTAAGGCGCTGTTGCGATAGAGGTTTACAGAACCTTCGCGAGGAAGCTTTGCGTGCGTTCCTGTTGCGGGTTACCGAACAGCTGCTCAGGCGCTCCTTCTTCGCAGATGACGCCGTCGGAGAGGAACAAGACGCGGTCGCAGACCTCGCGGGCAAAGCCCATCTCGTGTGTCACAAGGATCATGGTCATGCCTTCTTGAGCGAGGTCACGAATGACCTGCAGCACTTCGCCGACCATTTCAGGGTCGAGCGCGCTGGTCGCTTCGTCGAACAGCATGATCTGCGGTTCCATCGCGAGCGCTCGAGCGATTGCCACGCGCTGCTTCTGACCACCAGACAGCTGCTGCGGGCGGGCCTTCGCTTTGTCTGCCAAACCAACGCGTTCAAGCAGTGCCGCGGCTTTCTTGCGACCTTCCTCCTTGTTGCACCGACCCAGCTCAACCGGGGCAAGCATCACGTTCTCTTCGACCGTCATGTTCGGGAACAGGTTGAAGTGCTGGAACACCATGCCGATGTTCTGGCGGACCTTGTTGATGTTGACCTTGGGGTTGGTGATGTCTTGGCCGAGGACCTTGACGGTTCCGCCCGTGATTTCTTCGAGCCGGTTGAGGCAACGCAGGAACGTCGACTTACCGGAGCCCGATGGGCCGATCATCGAGATCACTTCACCGCGCTTGACGTTGAGGTTCATCCCCTTAAGGACTTCGTTCTTACCGAAGGCCTTGCGCAGGTCGGTGACTTCGATGACGGTCTCACCCGACGCATCGCCCGCCACTGCCTGCGCAGGTGCATCCTGCGCAACGGTTGCGGCGTCGTTTACTTCATTGCTGTGTGGTTGGGTACTCACTTGTTCACCTTCTTATCCACGAGGTCAGCGATCCACGTGAGGATGGTGATGACCACGAAGTACATGATGCCGACGATGATGAGGGTTTCGGTCACGCGGTAGTTCGCCGCGTAGATCTGCTGCGCCTGGTAGAGCAGTTCGGCGAAGCCGATGGTCAGCAGCAGCGAGGAGTCTTTGAGCGTGATAACGAACTGGTTGATGATCGATGGCGTCGAGATCTTGACGGCCTGCGGCACGACGACACGGCGCATCGACTTGCCCCAACCCATACCGAGGGAGCGTGCGGCTTCCATCTGGCCTGGGTCGACGGCCTGGAGGCCACCGCGGACGATCTCGGTGAGGTAGGCACCTGCGTTGAGCGACAGCGTCGCGACACCCGCCATGAAGATATCGCCCTTGACGTTGAACAGCTGCGGAACACCGAAATAGAACAGGAACGCCCAGACCAGCAGCGGGGTTCCGCGGAAGATCGCGACATAGGCGCGTGCGATACCTCGCAGCACGATGCTGTTGGAGATGCGCATGAAGCCGAAGATGAGGCCCAGCACCATAGCGATCACGAACGATACGCCGGTGATGATGAGGGTGTTGATCAGACCCTTCTGGAGCGCTGGCCAGGACTGCTTGAGCAGACCGAAGATGTCGCCCGCGCTTTCAGCTTCCTGCGGATCCAGGTATTTGTTCATGATCTTCTGGTATTCGCCAGAAGACTTGAGGTTGGCGAGGCCGCGGTTGAATGCCTTGAGCAGGTCCTGGTTCTGCCCCTTCTTGACGGCGAAAGCGTAATCGCCGCCAGGGATCTTAGGGGTTACGATCTTCAGGCCCGAGCCCTGGGTGATGCCGTAACGCAACACTGGGTCGTCGTCGAAGACGCCGACCGCGGAGCCGTTCTTGACGGACTGAACCATCGCCGCAGATTGGTCGAGCGGCTTGATCTTGAAACCGTACTCCTTGGCGAGCTTCTTTGCGGCGCGCTCACCTTCGGATCCGCCCTTAGCAACAACGGTCTTGCCTTGGAGGTCTTCGTAGCCCTTGACGTCGTCGTTCTTCTCGTCGATCGCCATGACTGAGCCGGACTCGTAATACGCGTCGGAGAAGTCGAAGATCTTCTTGCGTTCGTCGGTCACGCCCATGCCTGCAATCACGCCGTCAGCCTGACCCGAGGTCAGGGACGAAACTGCGGCTTGGAAGCCGAGCGATTTGAGGTTGACTTTGAAGCCCTGGTCTTCTGCGATCGCGTAGAGCAACTCCATGTCGATACCGGTCATCTCGCCGGTTCCTGGTTCACGGAACACGAATGGAGCGAAGGTCGTATCGGTTGCGATCGTGAAGGTCTTGCCTTCTACGGAGTCGTTTTTCTTCTCTGTTGAGGATACGGCGGCCGATGCGGTGGCCGGCTGGGGTGCGGGTGCTGCATGGGCTGTTACTGCAGGCGTCAGGATTGCCGCTACTAGCGCAACAAGCATGGCCCAGATGGTCATCCGCTTGAGCGAAAGCTTGCCTTCCTGATTCCGCGTCCCGGATGCATCAGAGTGCGAGTAACTCATGTCGGGTCCGTTCTTTGGTCTCACGTTTGATCCGCTGCTTGCATAACAGCGGCCCACACCCGAGGCGATGACGAACCAACGGCATTCACCCTTGGGTGAGGATGGTCACAGGTTTGTAAGCCTAACGGTTCTGACGTTGCCATTCCACCTGCGATGATAGAGAAACGAGCTATTTGACCGTCTATTGATGCCAGTTTTGCCATCATGATGAGGGTTGAGGAAAGAGGTCTAATGCCTGTAAATCCGTGGGATGCAGCGATGCGAGGAGGCTGGCTGCACACCCGTGATCATGGATCGTGCGCCATCGAGCCTCGTAACATTCGAGCTTCCGTGTGGTTTGCACGTGGCTCTGCCCATTATCAGTTGCAAAACGAAGCCTCTCTTTGTGACACCTTGGTCTCTATTGCTTCTCACTGCCTAGCCGGAGATGGGGTCGGCGCTGCGGACGATGGCGCCGATGAGGTCGATGCCCATGTTGATGTGCGCGCGACGTCCAGTTGTATCTCTTTCTCTGGCCCGAGCTCAGCCGTTGGAGCTTCTTGGAAACGGCTGGTGAGCCTGAGCTTGCATGACGCAGACCTCGACGTCGCGGTCGAACCGTCCCCACGGGTCTCACACACGCATCATTCACCTCAGCACTGGATTGCGGACGCGGCGGTCCGGACCGGCATCACTCAGTGGACGGCCGAGGCGCTTCCGAGCGCGACCCCACGCGACGACAACACGCTGTCATGTCAGGTGCTCGCGGACCTCTTCGGGTCAGGCGTTGCCCGGCTCTGCACACTCACAGGACCCGACGCGCCCGAGGAGCTCAACCTCGCAAGCCTCAGTAACGCAACTCCTGCTGACACCGATGACGCGGCATCGGCGTCAGTCCTTCGTAACACCGTTTTGGGCGCCGGCTCAGGTAAGTCCGGAAACCCTCAGCGCGCCGGAGTCTTCGCGATGAAACCTTCCAGGGTCGCTTTCACGGCCCTACTCCCCCATTCGGAAACCGGGCTCGCAGCAGCCCACGCGATCCGCACTCAGCTCGTTACCTACTTCGCGGAGCAAGCCTCAGGGGGCGTGGAGCTTGAACTCACGGCCCTCGGCGGCACCCTCGGCGTTACGGCGCTGACCCCTCACCCCGTATCCGACGTACAACGTGGCCAGATGGTCGCACGCGCCTTCGCGCACCCATCGGACGCCCTGCTCACGGAAGCCATCGAGGCCATCCAGCCCGCCAACGAGCACGCCACCTCCCCTGTGTTCTCCCCGGCGTTCTCCCCCGAACGGGTGTTCAGTTCCCGCCCGTTCGAGCCTGAGGTCCGCGCGGATGCTGTCGCGAAGGTTGTGGGGATGGCACGCAAGACGGTCCACTTGCCGTGGAGCGAAACCACCGCCCCTCACGGTTGGGAGTGGATTGTGCCGCCGCTGCATATCGACGCGTTCCCTACCGAATACCGCGGCTGGGACACGGATGTGCTCGCGACGATCGGCAAGGACACGTTCGCTGTGGCCCGCATGGCGCCCGGCAGCACGAACCAGGTTGAGTCTTTGCACGGTTTGTCCACCACGATCCCCTGCGTTGTGCTCGTGGACGAGGCCGGCCCACACACGTGGGTCGATTCCGCGATGCGTTCGGTCGTGTGCGCTCCGGAGACCTTCCACGGCCAGCTGCGCGAGGACCTGGACAAAATCTTCGCGCGTGCTCCGCGTCTAAAGGCCACAGCGCCCGATGCGGTGGTTGCCGCCCGCGCGCACACCGCTCAAGGTAGGCAGCGGCGCAAGCGCGCGCTCATCGGCGGCGGCGCGGGTGTCGTCGCCTTGTCGGCCGCCTGCGTGATCGGTCTACTGATTCTGACATAGCCGCGCTGTGCCACTGGAGTGGTGTCCCGCACCTCGCTACGATATGCCAGGCCCGCCCAGCTATGCCGTAAGCGGAGTTTGTTGACGCTTTCGGGGGCTTCTTTATTAGATAAGTCCTATGACTACGAATCCTGAATCTTCTACACCGCTGCAGCCTTCAACACCGCAGCCACCGGTAGCTGAGAAACGCCCGGTTTCGGCGACACATCACGGCCACACCCGCACCGATGAGTACGAATGGTTGCGGAACTCGGAAGATCCTGAGGTCATCAAGCACCTCGAGGCCGAGAACGATTACGCCGACGCCGTGACCGCTGAGCAGAAGCCGTTGCGGGACGCGATCTACGAAGAGATCTCTGCGCGCGTCGTACAGACGGACGTTGCGGTCCCTAAGCGTTCGCGCGGCTGGTGGTACTACTCCCGCACAGTCGAGGGTTCGGCATACCCGATCCACGCACGCGTCAAGGCCGCCGACACCGGCGATCTCGCCGCCGACTGGACACCACCGGCACTCAAGCCAGGCGAGCCAGTCGAGGGCGAAGAGATCCTCGTGGATGGCAACGCTCTGGCCGAGGGCCACACGTTCTTTGCGCTCGGCGGCCTCGATGTGTCCCTCGACGGCACCAAGCTCGTCTACGCCGCGGACTTCACGGGCGACGAACGCTTCACTGTGTTCGTTAAGGACCTCACGACAGGGCAGTTGCTTTCCGACCGCATCGAGGGTGCGTTCTATGAGCCTGTTTTCACCCCGGACGGGCAGCGCATCGTCTACACGGTCGTGGATGAGACGTGGCGCCCGCATCAGCTCAAGGTCCACACGATCGGCACGGACGCATCCGAAGACACTCTCTTGTACCAAGAGGATGACGTCCAGATGTGGCTCGGTGCGGAAACGAGCGATGACGAGCAAGATCTATTGATCGTCGCCGGTAACTCCGAATACGCCGAGACCTGGATCTGGGAAGGCATGGAGGCCGGAAGCGAGCCGCGTCTTCTAGTTTCGCGCGAGGAGCGCATCCTCAACAGCGTGACTCCGGTGACGGTCGATGGCCGCCGCCAGGCACTCATTCTGCACGATGCGGACGCTCCGAACGGCCGCCTCGACATCGCGGACCTCGCTACGGTCACGGACCGCTCCACGTGGCGTCCCGTGATTGCTGAGCACCCTGAGACCAAGCTGAATGAGCTTGAGGCAACCAGCACCCACATCGTGCTTTCGGTGCGCGCTGAGACGACCCCGCGCGTCCGCATCTTCCCGCTGACCGCGCTCAGCGATGAAGCTCTCGCCTCCGGTGCTGAGCTGGAGTTCTGGGAGCCGCTGATTGACGAAGCGGGAGACGCCCCGGTTGCGGTCGAAGCCAGCTCGAACAGCTTCGAAGCACCCGTGATCCGCTTGCAGAAGGCTAGCGATACCACCCCGAATCAGGCCTACGATGCGGACCCAGTCAAGCGCGAATGCCGGCTTCTGCACACCGCGCCGGTCAACAACTACAAACCGGAGGACTATGTTGCGACCCGCGAGTGGGCTACCGCCCGCGATGGCGAGCAGATCCCGCTCACGGTGCTGCGGCGTCGTGACGTGAAAGCCGACGGCACGGCCCCGACGATCGTGTACGGGTACGGCTCCTACGAGATCTCGAACGACCCCAGCTTCGGCTACATGATCCCGAGCCTGTTGGACCGCGGCGTCGTATTCGTGACCGCGCATATCCGTGGCGGCGGCGAGCGCGGCCGGCACTGGTACCTCGACGGCAAGAAGCTCAAGAAGGAGAACTCCTTCAACGACTTCGTGGATGCGACGCGCTGGCTCGTCGAGGCCGGATGGGCTGATCCTAAGCGCATCGCAGCATTCGGCGGTTCGGCGGGCGGCCTACTCATGGGTGCCGTGCTGAACCAGGCACCGGAGCTGTACCAAGCAGTGCTGGCGGCGGTTCCGTTCGTTGACCCGCTGACCTCGATCCTCGACCCGGACCTTCCTCTTTCAGCCCTGGAATGGGAGGAATGGGGCAACCCGATCGAGGACGAAGAGGTCTACCGGTACATGCTCGGCTACTCCCCTTACGAGAACATTACGAAGCAGGATTACCCGCTCATCGCCGCCCGCACGTCGCTGCATGACACCCGCGTCCTCTACGTTGAACCAGCTAAGTGGGTTCAGCGTTTGCGCGAGTACACGACCTCCGGCAAGCCAGTGCTGTTCACGTGTGAAATGCACGGCGGGCACGGCGGAGCATCCGGGCGTTACGAGCTGTGGAAGGACCGCGCGTGGGAGTACGCGTTCATGCTCAGCGCGATCGGCATCGTCGAGTAGGAGCAATCGATTGCGTACAGGGCTGAATCCCTGATTCAACCCGCTGATTTATGACTGGCCCGGCAACGTGATTTTTGACACGTTGCCGGGCCAGTCTTAAGATCGAATAACCGACCGTTCGTTCAGGCGGATCAATCTACGTGCTCTAAAGTGCGCCCGTGAACCCGCCCCGGCACCGGCCGGTATAGCCCTACGCGCCGCTCGCCGGCGTACACCGACTGACCATGCACCGCTCACAACAGCGTGTGAATGTACACCGATGTGAAAGAGTACGTCGATGACTGAAACGAACACCGAGCTCGGCTCGCGTCTGGCTGAACACCACAAGATCCTCGAGTTCGATCACTGCACCCACTGGATGGGCATCGAACCGATCAAGGCTGAGCCCGGCTACGCAGAAATCGAGATGACCCCCCGCAAGGAGATGCTCAATGGATTCGGCATCGTCCAGGGCGGAATGCTCTTCACGTTCGCTGATGTCGCGTTCGCGATGGCCTGCAATGAACCAGCCGGCTCCGAAACCAGCTACACGGTCGCGCAGGGCGTCGACGTCAACTTCCTCAAGCCAGGCCTACCCGACCTTCCGATGCGAGCCGTTGCCCGCGTCGTCAACCAATCCGGCCGTTCCGGGCTCTACGACATCACCGTGACCCAAGAACGCGCCGACGGCAGCACCGAAACGCTCATCGAGTTCCGCGGCCGCTCGCGCACCATCAACGCGGCCCCGCCAACCGTGCGCTAAAGCCACCCGCCGCATCGCACGGCACCAGACCTTTACAGACCTTCGTACAGACGCCCCTATCTCCCCGCCAGGAGGAAACATGTCAAAGATTGTCCTATCCGATCAGGGCCAGCTCGATCCCGAAGAGAAAATGAGCGTGGACCAGATCCGCGAAATCCAGACCGAGCGCACCGCCAAGATCCTCAAGTACGCGTACGAAAACGTTCCGCTGTACACCAAGAAGTTCGACGACCAGGGCGTACACCCTGACGACTTCAAGGAACTCTCCGACCTCGCGAAGTTCCCATACACGACCAAGGAAGACCTGCGCATCACCTACCCATTCGGCATGTTCGCCGTGCCAATGGAGCAGGTCGCCCGCATCCACGCTTCCTCCGGCACCACCGGCCGCGCAACCGTGGTCGGCTACACCAAGAACGACCTCGACACGTGGGCACGCCTCGGCGCGCGCTGCTTCCGCATGGCCGGTGTCCGCCCGGGTATGAAGGTCCACAACGCCTACGGTTACGGCCTGTTCACCGGCGGCCTCGGCGCACACGCCGCGATCGAAGCGGCAGGTGCAACCGTCATTCCGATGTCCGGCGGCCAGACCGACAAGCAGATCACCCTGATCGAAGACTTCAAGCCAGACGCGATCGCAGCGACCCCAACCTACTTGCTGACCATCGGCGATGCGATGCAGAAGAAGGGCCTCGACCCACGCAAGACCTCGCTGCGCTACGCAATCCTCGGCGCCGAGCCATGGACCCAGGAAATGCGCGACGAGCTCGAGGACATGTTCGATCTCAAGGCATCCGACATCTACGGCCTCTCCGAAGTCATGGGCCCAGGCGTTGCCGGCGAAAACTACGAGCTGCAGGACGGCTCCCACATTTGGGAAGACCACTTCGCACCAGAAATCATCGACCCATTCGATGAGCGCCGCCAGCTCGCAGACGGCGAAGAAGGCGAACTCGTCTTCACGACCCTGACTAAGGAAGCTCTCCCGATCATCCGCTACCGCACGCACGACCTCACCCGTCTGCTGCCAGGAACCGCACGCGAAGGCCACCGCCGCATCGGCCGCATCTCCGGCCGCTCCGACGACATGATCATCCTCCGCGGCGTGAACCTGTTCCCATCGCAGATCGAAGAGCTCATCTTCAAGGTTGAAGGCCTCTCGCCGCACTTCCAGCTCGAGATCACCCGTCCAAAGCGTATGGACGAGCTCACCGTCAAGGTCGAACGCCGCGACGACTGCACGAGCGACCGCGCAGATGAGGCAGGCAAGGAACTGCAGCGCCTCATCAAGATCCACATCGGATCTTCGTGCCGCATCGACGTCGTCGAGCCAGCCACCCTGGAGCGTTCGATGGGTAAGCTCAAGCGCATCTACGACCTGCGCAACAAGTAAAACCCGCCTTACCCGCAACGGTTAAGCCAGCGCGGGTAGGACAGCGCGGGAAGAACAGCATGGAGGGGTGGATCCGTCACAACCGACGGACCCGCCCCTCCACACGCTTAAACCCGCAACGCTCATAAACCCCAACTCCAGGACTGCGCTAGAATCAAGCATTCTGCATATAAGGACGGCACACATGACGAGCACACCCGCCACCAACCCGCGCTCCGAAGCGAGCGGGACCACTGGCGCGCGCCGTGGACGCCCCGGCTACGACACCGCGACCGTGCTCAGCATCTGCGTGGACATGTTCACCAAGCACGGCTACGACGCGACCAGCATGGGGATGCTCGCCGAACGGCTCGGCATCTCTAAGTCCGCGATCTACCACCACGTGCCGTCCAAACTCGACATCCTGCGCCAAGCCCTCGACGCCGCGCTCGACCCGCTCGAAGAAGCGTTCCGTTACCACATCGCCAACCCTGAGCCCACGGCGCTGGCGACACTGCGCGCGCTCATGTCGGAAACCATCGAAGTGCTCGTGGAACGCCGCCCCTACGTCCTGTTGTTGCTGCGGCTGCGTGGCAACTCGGAGGTCGAAGTCGCGGCGATGCAGCGCCGACGCAAACTCGACCGGCTCACCGCGAGCATCGTCGAACAAGCGATCGAAGAAGGCAGCATCCGCGGCGATCTCAACCCCGGCAACGTAGCCCGCTACATGTTCGGTACCATCAACTCCCTCGTTGAGTGGCTTCGCGTGGACGATTCGATGTCGACCGAGAGCGCCAAACGCGGCGTGCTCTCGCTGCTCTTCGAGGGTCTCGAAACCTCGCGCTAACCCCGCCGCTATCCCTACATAGCCCGACACAGCCCCCAGATAGAATGGACCCTCGTGGATCAACTGATTTCTGAGCTTTCCGGCGCGCCCGCAGGTAGCGCGGCTTCCAATCTGACCCTTCTGAACATCGGCTTCTTGCTGTTCGTGGCGATCGGCAACCTTTTGCTCGCCCACCGCAACGAACTCGGTTGGTGGTTCAGCATGCTCGGAACATTCTTCGGGTTCATCGCCGTGGCCCTCTACCCGGGCAGCGCCAACTGGATGCTGTTGCTTGGCGCGCTGCCGCTCTTCGCGGTCGGCGCAGTGGGTCTCGCGTTGTGGAGCAAGCATCCACTCGCTGGTAAGTTCACGCGAGCCGTGCCTGTCGCGAACTTCTCGATCATGGGCGCGATCATGCTGCTCGTCTACACGGGTGTTGCGGCGCTTCTGCAGTTCGGCCCTGACCTCGCACATCCGGATCTGATCTTCTCTGAGATCATGCACATCGCATGGCTCAACTTCGCACTCAACGCGCTCATCATGGCGGGCCTGCTGGGTGTCGGTTTCGGCTCCCGATGGGCGTGGTCGCTCACCGCGATCGGCGGCATCGGCATGACAGTGGCTTCCGCGCTGTTGCCTCGCCTGACCGGCGGTCCGCAACCTCTGCTCGCGCAGCTGTTTGGCATGATCCTGCTGACCATCAGCGCGATCTATGCGTGGCTCATGTGGTTCCGCCCCACCCCGGAGCCGCTCCCTCAGGTAGAAGACGACGAGGACGAGTTCTAAAGCTCTACTCTCACAAGTGGGCCTGTTGGCAATATTTATGTCTTCATTAGAAATCTCTACAAGTTAAACCTCGTCACACTAGACACGATTTCAGCTTTTTGCGCCAAAACCTGCAAAAGTGTCTGTAACGCAAGAACCACCTGAGCCAAGTGGGCCGGTGGCAGTCACACCTAGTGGGAGGTCTCTATGTCTAAGCCGCAGGCAGTCGAACAATCTGCTGGCCACCTCATTGTTGAATCACTCAAGGCCCACGGCGTCAAGCGCACCTACGTGGTCCCGGGTGAAAGCTACCTCGACGTGCTCGATGGCCTCTACAACTCCGGCATCGAAAGCATCGTGTGCCGCCACGAAGGCGGCGCAACCTACATGGCTGAAGCCGAAGGCAAGCTGAACGACGTTCCTGGCGTAGCGATGGTGACGCGCGGCCCAGGTGCCGCTAACGCCCACGTCGGCCTGCACACCGCATGGCAGGACTCGACCCCGCTCGTGCTGTTCGTCGGTTTGATCCCGTTCCAGCACCGCGACCGCGAAGCGTTCCAGGAATTCGACCCTAAAGCGTGGTTCGGCACCGGCGCCAAGCGCGTCATGGTCCTCGACCACCCAGAGCGCGCATCCGAGATCGTAGCCGAGGCCATGTTCGCCGCGGTTTCAGGCCGACCTGGCCCCGTCGTCGTAGGCCTTCCGGAAGACGTGATCCGCGAAAAGGTCACCGTTCCAGTTCACCCGCCAATCCCGGTAGCGACCGGTGGCATGACCGTTGAAGACTGGAAGGCGCTCAAGTCTGCGCTGCTGGAGTCTGAGAAGCCACTGTTCGTGTTCGGCGGCAACGACTGGACCGACGAAGGCGCCAAGGCCTTCACCGCGTGGCTCGAAGACCACAAGCTCGCGGCCGCCGCTGAATGGCGCTGTGAGGGCCTCGTACCGTTCTCGTCCCCGTCCTACGTTGGACCGATCGGTTACGGCCGCCCACGCCCAACCTATGACCTCCTCGAAGAGACCGACTTGCTCGTGTTCGTCGGAACCGTGCCGGGCGACGTCATCACCGACGGCTTCAACATCCGTCAGAACTGGGAACAGAAGAACTTCATCGTCTCGATCGACCCATCGCTGCGCGGCCGCTCCGGCCCAGTGACCCACCAGATCGTCGCGAAGCCAGACACGTTCGTGCGCGACCTCGTCCGCATGGAGCTCGACGTCAAGCCAGAGTGGAAGGCCTTCACCGAGCGCATGCGCGGCGAGCAAGAGAAGTTCGCTACCCTGCCTGAGGCCTCGACCCGCAACGAACAGGCCACGATGGACGCCCTCATGGCCCACCTCGTACCTGCGCTGCCTGAGAACTCGATGGTGACCCTCGGCGCCGGCGAACACACCAACTGGGCACACCGCTACTTCCCTACCGAGTTCTACACCGCGATGATCTCGGCACGTAACGGCTCGATGGGCTACTCGATCCCATCCGCCGTGGCCGCGAAGCTCGACAAGCCAGAGCGCTTCGTTGTGACCATCGCGGGTGACGGCGAGTTCCTCATGAACGGCCAAGAGCTCGCAACCGCAGCCCAGTACGACGCCGCGATCCTCGTGGTCGTGATGGACAACGCCGAATACGGCACCATCCGCACCCACCAGGAACGCCAATACCCAGAGCGCGTCTCCGGAACCCAGCTCAAGAACCCGAACTTCGCGAAGATGGCGGACGCGTTCGGCGGCAAGGGCTTCCTCGTCGAAACCAACGACCAGCTTCCAGAAGCCGTCAAGGGTGCCGTAGAGACCGTTGAAGGCGGACAGTTCGCGCTGATCCACCTCAAGGTCCCACAGCGCCACAAGGCTTACTAAGCGGCGGAGCCGTCGCGGCATATTAAGCGGCGGAGCCGTCGCGCTTACTAAGCGACGCTGACGACGTGGGCCGGCCACCGTTACTGGTGGCCGGCCCACGTATTCAATCCGCGAAGGCTTAAACGTGTGAGGGGCGTGCCAGCTATGTAGCTGGCACGCCCCTCACACGTTTCTATGGAAGATTACTTCCAGTCTTTGTAGGTCGTGTTTTCCTTTTCAACCAGGGTCAGCACGTCGTAGGTTGCTACGATCTCGCCGTTCTGGTTGTGGAGCACGGCATCCCAGGCGACCTCGCCGTATTCGTCGGTCACGCGTGGGGTGATGCGCTTAGCGGTCAGGGTCACGCGAACCGAGTCATCGATGCCCACTGGGGTGATGAAGCGCAGGTTCTCGAGGCCGTAGTTCGCCAAGACTGGGCCCGGCTTTGGCTCCACGAACAGGCCAGCAGCCCAGGAAACCAGCAGGTAGCCGTGGGCGACGATGCCTGGGAAGAACGGGTTAGCTTCCGCGGCCTCGTCGTTGGTGTGTGCGTAGAAGGTGTCACCGGTCGTGTTAGCGAAGTCGGTGATCTCCTGGCGGGTAGCCTTGCGAAGGCCGGACGCGAAGCCGTCGCCCACACGCAGCTCGTTGAGCGGGATGCGGAATGGGTGGCGGTACTTATCCGAGCCACCGAACTCTGGGTCGCCAGCGAGGCGCTGCTCGGCGCCCGTGTGCCACACGCCGGTCACGGCCGTCAGCATGTCTGGGGAGCCCTGCAGTGCGGTGCGGGACATGTGGTGCTTGATAGCGCGAACGCCACCGAGCTCCTCGCCGCCACCGGCGCGGCCCGGGCCACCGTGGATCAGGTGTGGAACCGGGGAGCCGTGGCCGGTCGAGGTCTTCATGGTGTCGCGGTTCAGCACGTGCACGCGGCCGTGGTGGCCCGCGATGCCCTTAGAAACTTCCGCCACGACCTCTGGGTCGTTCGAGCACACGGTCGCAACCAGGGAGCCCTCGCCCATAGCGGCCAGGCGCACAGCGGACGCGGTGTCCTCGTACTCTGCGATCGAAGAAACCGGGCCGAAAGCCTCAACCGAGTGGAGCTCAGGGGTCTCGGCGTCCTCGAAATCGAGGATGACTGGCGACATGAACGCGCCGTCCTCAACCTTGCCGCCTTCGGCAACCAACGCATCGTCAGCGCTTTCCGGCGTACCGTAAGCGACCTTAGCGCCGGCATCGACGAGCTTCTGGACCGCGCCGCGCACGTCCTTGAGCTGATCCATCGAAACCAGCGCACCCATGCGGGTTTCCTCAACGCGTGGGTCACCGACCTTGCCGCGCTTATCCAGCTCGGCACCGAGCGCCTTCACAACAGCGCCCTTGAGGCCCTTCGGAACGAAGATGCGGCGAACCGCGGTGCACTTCTGGCCAGCCTTAGCGGTCATCTCAACCGCAACAGCCTTGACGAACGCCTCGAACTCTGGGGAGCCCTCGGTTGCGTCTGCGCCGAGGATCGCGGCGTTGAGCGAGTCGGTTTCCGCGGTGAAGCGGACACCGCCGCGGGTCACGTTCGGGTGCTCGCGCAGCGCGTGAGCCGTGCTTGCGGAACCCGTGAACGCGACGATGTCGCGGTAGTCGAGGTGATCGATCACGGTGCGCGCCGAACCCGTGATGAGCTGGAGCGAACCCTTCGGGAGCAGGCCCGAGTTGATCATCTGGCGCACGACCTCAACGGTCAGCTGAGCCGATGGGGTTGCTGGCTTAACGATGGTCGGCATGCCCGCAACGAAAGCCGGCGCGAACTTCTCGAGGAAGCCCCACACCGGGAAGTTGAACGCGTTGATCTGCACAACCACGCCCGGCAGAGCCTGCATGATGTGCGTACCGAGGAACGAGCCGTCACGCGAGAGAACCTCGACTGGGCCCTCTTCGATCACGTTCGAGTTAGGCAGCTCGCGGCGGCCCTTCGAAGAGAACGTGTAGAGCGTGCCGATACCGCCGTCGATATCGATCATGCCGTCACGAGCGGTAGCACCCGTCGTGAGGTTCAGGCGATCCATTTCTTCACGGTTGGCCTGCAGGTACTGGGCGAGCTGCTTCAGAATCAGTGCACGTTCGTGCAGCGTCAGCTCGGAGAGGTTCTTCTGCCCCACAGTGCGGGCATGGTTGATCATGGCTTCAAGGTCGAGGCCCTCAGCGGAAACGGAGCCAATGACCTCACCGGTCGATGCATCGTATACCGGGGTTCCCTTGGCGTCGCCAGCCGGGGTCCACCATTCGTCGCACGCGTAACTTGGCAGAACGTCGGTCACCGTGGAAGTGCTCATAAGGATGCAACATCCCTTTCCTGAACGATCGGTCAGTTTTCCTTACCAGACTACCAGCGCGCGAGGCGTACATCACTAAAAAGGCGAAACTTCTCTGCCGGCGCAAACTCGGCGCACTATCGGTGCAATAACGGCGTAAAACAACGATGCGGGCCCGGTTGGTACCGAACCCGCATCGTTGTCAGTTAGCTGTCAATAAGCGGTGCTTACCGCTTGCCGCTTACTTCTTGCTCCAGTCGTAGAAGCCCTTGCCGGACTTCATGCCGAGCTCGCCGCGCTCAACCATGTCTCGCATGATCTGCGGCGGAGCGAAGCGCTCACCCAGCGTCTCTTCGAGGTATTCAGCGATGCCAAGGCGCACATCGAGACCCACAATGTCGGTCGTCTTGAGCGGACCGGATGCGTGCCCGTAGCCAAGCACCATTGCGTTGTCGATGTCCTCAGCGGAAGCCACACCGGCCTCAACCATGCGCATCGCTTCAAGCGCCAAAGCCACACCGAGGCGGGAGGACGCAAAGCCTGGGGCATCCTTGACCACGACCGCGGTCTTGCCGAGGCCCTCAGTCCAGCCGCGTGCAGCGCCAACGAGCTCCTCGTCGGTCTGCTGGCCAACAACAACCTCGATCAGCTTGGACGCTGGAACCGGGTTGAAGAAGTGCAGACCGAGGAAGCGGCCCGGGCGGGACAGCTCCTTCGCGAGACCATCGATCGACAGCGAGGACGTGTTCGACGCCAACACGGCCGTTTCGTCCATGTTCTTCTCAGCGTCCTGGAGGGTCTGGACCTTGAGATCCCAGATCTCCGGAACAGCCTCAACCACAAGCTCGCGGCCTGCAAGATCAGCCTTGTCAGTGGAGACGCTGAACTTGCCCATCCAGTCCTCAACACTGCCCTCGAGGCCGCGGTCGATCGACTTCTGAACCGAGGTAGCGACGCGTTCGGTCGCCGCCTTGGCCGCATCGTCATTCGCTTCGATAACGATGACCTCGCTACCGGAGGTCAAGAAACCGTGCGCGATGCCGGCGCCCATGCGGCCGCCACCGATCACGCCAACTTTTGCTGGAAAATCGCTCATCTACGTTGCAACCTCTACTTCTTTTTCTTGCGATCAAGGAACGCTTGCATGCGGTCGAATTTCGCCTGTGACTCGAACAGGATCGCCTGCGCGAGCTCGTCGACGGCCGGGTGTGCGTCACGCGGCATCGAGAACACACGCTTGGAGATCCGGACCGCGAGCGGGTCTTGCTTGCCGATGCGGTCAGCGAGCGCGTGGGCGCCCGCCATGAGCTCGGATGGTTCGTGCAGTTCCGTCACGAGCTTGAGTTCGAGGGCTTCCTCAGCGTTGAGGATGCGGCCTGCGAGGATCAGCTCGAGCGCGGTTGGTTCACCTACGAGTTCCTTGAGACGCCACAAGGCACCCGCCGCAGCCGAGATGCCGAGGTTGGTTTCAGGCTGCCCCATCTTGACCTTAGGGGTCGCGATGCGGAAGTCGGCCGCGTAGGCGAGTTCGGCGCCGCCGCCGAGGGCGAAGCCATCGATCGCCGCGATGACCGGCATCGGGAGGCGGTGGATACGCGAGAAGATCTGCGAGTTGATACCCGCGAGCGCGTCTTCGCGGCGTCGTTCGCGCAACTGCGCGATGTCGGCCCCGGATGCGAAGATGCCCCGCTGGCCGGCTTCCTCGTTCGCCTCAACACCGGTGATGATGAGGATCTTCGGGGTGCGCTCGAGGTATCCGCACAGGGCGTGGAACTCGTCGACCATGGTTTGGTCGATCGCGTTGAGAACCTCTGGGCGGTTCATGCGTGCTACGACGCGGTCTTCGCTTTCGGTGATCTCAAGGGCTGTGAAGCCCGATGCGTCGAAGGCCATGGTTTAGACGGCCTCCACGATGATCGCCTGGCCCTGGCCTACACCGATGCACAGGGTCGCGAGGCCGAGCTTGCGGCCTTCGGTTTCGCCGAGTTCGCGGTCCATGCGGCCCAGGAGGGTGATGACGATGCGCGCACCCGAGGAGCCGAGTGGGTGGCCAAGTGCGATCGCGCCGCCGTCGCGGTTGACGATCTCCGGGTCGAGTCCGAGCTCGCGGACAGAAGCGAGCGACTGGCTTGCGAACGCTTCGTTGATCTCTACGGCCTTGATGTCGGAGATGTCGAGGCCGGCCTTTTCGAGTGCCTTGCGGGTCGACGGGACCGGGCCCATACCCATGATTTCTGGGGCGAGACCTGCGGCAGCGTTGGAGACGACGCGTGCGCGCGCCTTGAGGCCGTACTTCTTGACGGCTTCTTCGGAGGCCACGATGATCGCGGATGCACCGTCGTTGAGGGAGGATGCGTTACCTGCGGTCACGACTTCGCCGCCCTTGACGACTGGACGCAACTTGGCCAAAACCTCTGGGGTCGAGCCTGGGCGTGGGCCCTCGTCAGTGTCAACGATGGTTTCGTTGCCCTTGCGGTCAAACACGGAGACCGGAACGATCTCGTCCTTGAAGCGGCCGGCTTCGATAGCGGCGAGGGCCTTTTCGTGGGAGGACGCCGCGAAAGCGTCGGCGTCTTCGCGGGAGATGTTGTACTGGCGTGCAACCTCTTCCGCGGTTTCTGGCATGGAGTAAGTGAACTTGCCGTCGCGGGAGAGCTCACCGGAGAGGAACTTAGGGTTCGGGAAACGCCAACCGATCGAGGTGTCGTGAACCTTACCTGGGTTTGCGAATGCCTTGGCTGGCTTCTCCATGACCCATGGCGCGCGGGACATCGACTCAACACCACCGGCAACCACGATCTCGGCGTCGCCGGCCTTGATCATCTGAGTTGCCATCGCGATCGCGGACATGCCCGATGCGCACAGACGATTGACGGTGATGCCTGGCACGGAGTCTGGGTAGCCGTTGAGCAGCCACGCCATGCGTGCGACGTTGCGGTTCTCTTCGCCTGCACCGTTAGCGTTGCCGAGGATAACTTCGTCGACTACTTCTGGGCCGATGCCTGCACGCTCGATGGCTTCCTTGATGACGAGGGCCGCGAGGTCGTCTGGACGGACAGAGGACAGTGCGCCTCCGTAGCGTCCAACTGGAGTACGTACGCCGCCGACCAGCATCGCTTCAGTCATGGTTCTCCTTTAGTAGAGGTTCGCACCGGGGCGCGCGGATTCGCGGCCACGAAGCATATGGGTGTTTACCCCAGTGTTTCACGTGCCGCGGTGGAGCGGGAGATCTGTGACACATACCCCTAAATGTGAGTAGTCTTACTTTCAGTTATTACCGTCTTGCAATGAGTCATTACCTCTGAGTCATTTCGCCCCGATTATTGAGAAGGAATCATGTCTTTCTTCCGCCGCCTCCCCCTGCTTGCCTGGGTGCTGATCGCCATTGTCGCCAGCATCGCGCTGACGTTGCCTACCTATGGTGAGGGGGCCGACAAGGCCTCGATCATGCCGGGCTGGCTCGCTCGCGTTTTCATGACCTATAACTCTCTGTTCTCCGGGATCTTGACGTTTGCGATCCCGCTGATCATTTTGGGCTTGGTTTTGCCGGCTATTGCTGAGTTGGGTCGCGGTGCGGGCAAGCTTTTGGGTATGACGGCCGGGATCGCTTACGGTTCCACGATCGCTGCTGGCGTGTTGGCTTATGGCGTTGCGTATTCCGTGTTCCCGCTGTTCTTGGGTGGGAGTGCGCCAAACATCGGTGAGGCGAGTGCGGACATCAACCCGTATTTCGCGATCGTTCAGGAGGCTTCTGAGGAGCCTGCGGTCCCGGAGATCGTGCTACCGCCAGCTATTGAGGTTTTGCCGGCGCTGGTTTTGGCGTTCATTTTGGGTCTGGGGCTCACTGCGATCAAGTCGAACGCACTGTTCGATGCTGCGGTTGATTTCCGCAAGATTGTGGACAAGCTGATTCGCAACATCATCATCCCTGGTCTTCCGTTGTTCATTTTCGGTATTTTCATGGATCTGACGCTTTCGGGCGCTGTGGGCGATGTGGTCAGCAACTTCTTGCTGGTTGCTTTGGTTGCGCTGTTGTTGACGCTGGCGGTTTTGGTTCTTCAGTATCTGATCGCTGGTGCTGTTGCGGGGCGTCGTCCGTTGACGTCGCTGTGGAACATGCGTTCGGCATATGTGACGGCACTAGGTACGGCTTCGAGTGCTGCGACTATTCCGGTCACGATTGAGGCGGCTAAGAAGAACAAGGTTTCGGATCCGGTTCGTAACTTTGTGATTCCGTTGTGCGCAACCATCCACCTTTCGGGCTCGATGGTGAAGATCGTTCTGTTCTCGCTCGCGGTCATGATGCTGTCCGGCACGAATATCGCGTTCGGCCACTACTTGCCGTTCATCCTGATGCTGGGCGTCATGATGATTGCGGCTCCTGGTGTTCCTGGCGGCGCGATCGCTGCGGCTTCGGGCCTGTTGGGTTCGATGCTGGGCTTCAACGAGGCACAGATCGGCTTGATGTTCGCTACCTACATCGCTCTCGATTCCTTCGGCACGGCAGCGAATGTTACGGGTGATGGCGCTATTGCGATGGTTGTTGACCGTTTGGCTCGCAACCGCAAGAACGTGGAACCGGAAGAGGGCTTGGAAGAGCCGGAGTTCGTCGAAGAGAGCTAAGGCGTCTGCGCGGCCTAAACTAGGTTGCATGGCCTTGGAAGATTCTGAACACCGCGATTTGCACATCAACCGTACGGGTCTCGAGGTGCTACGCACCCAGATCAACGGCGAGATCACGCCGGCCCCGTTTAACCAATTGCTGGGGGTCCGCTTGGTTGATGCCCGCGAGGGCGCGGTGGAGCTGACGTGCCAGATGAAGCCGGAGTTTCTTAACAAGATCGGGTCGGGCCACGGCGGTTTCGTTTCGACCCTTTTGGATAACGCGTGCGGTATGGCCGCGGATACGGTGGCGCGGCCGGGGCATGCGTTCACGACGATGGATCTGCATGTGCGGATGCTTCGCCCTGTAACGCTGGCCTCTGGCCTGATGCGTGTTGTGGGCGAGGTAGAAAAATCCGGCCGCTCTGTCACAGTCACGACGGCCAAGTTGTACGCCGAGGACGGCACGTTGCTGGCCAGCGCAACGTCGAGCTTGTTCTCGCTGGACATCTAGGAGCTGTTCCCATGCCGGTTGTCGCCGTAGTGTGTTTGATCCTTGCCGGGGTTGCCGCGGTCGCGGACTGGATTCTGACTCCGCGCACCGAGGGCACGTGGCGTTGGCTCACGAAAGCGTCGGTGCCTGCATTGTTGACGGCGAGCGTGGTGTTGACAGGTTTGGAGCGTCCACATCCGGCGTGGGCTTCGACGCTTGTTGCGGGTGCTTTGTGTTTCGCTTTGTTGGGCGATCTTCTGCTGTTAGACCGTGGACGCTTCATGTATGGGGCGTTGGCGTTCGGGGCCGCGCAGGCTGTTTTGACGGTCACGTTGACGTGGCGTGCCTGGGCGGGCCCGGTTCAGCAGGGTGCTGAGCCGGGCATGCCCGAGGGCGGTTGGATCGGTTTGCTCCTCGCAGGCATCGTGGTGGTGGCTGGTTTCTTTGCCGTGGGTTCGCGGCTGATTCGGGCGGCGCATCGTGACCGTTTGATCGTGGTCACCACGGCCTATATTGCTTTGATTTCGATGATGGTGTTGGCTGCGTCGTTGCATGTTCGCCAGCCTGGTGGATGGTGGGTTATCGGTGCGGCGTTGCTGTTTTATGTTTCTGACGCGTTGCTGGGGTGGAAGCAGTTTGTGAGCCGGGACCAGGCTCATTCGGTTGCTGTGATGGTCACGTATCACTTGGCGTTGTTCGGCTTTACGTGGTGGGCGTTGTTGCAGTCCGGAGTAACAGCCGCGGTGATGTGACGCTGACGCAGCCCTGTGACGCTGGCCCAGTAACGCCGGGCTGGGTGTGCCGTGTCAACTAGACTGGGCGTGTGACTGCTCAAGATTCTGTTTTGCCTGAGAAGGTTTCTGACGTTTTCGACCCCACCGCGTGGCGCGTTGTTGAGGGTTTTGATTTCCAGGACATCACCTACCACCGCCAGGTTGAGCGGGACGCCAGCGGCGCCGTTGTGCGCGATCTGGGCGCGGTCCGCATCGCGTTTGACCGCCCCGAGGTGCGTAACGCGTTCCGCCCGGGGACGGTCGACGAGTTGTACCGGGCGTTGGATCACGCCCGTATGACGGGCGATGTGGGCACTGTGATCCTCACGGGTAACGGCCCGTCCCCTAAGGACGGCGGGCATTCGTTCTGCTCGGGTGGGGACCAGCGTATTCGTGGCCGTGATGGCTACCGTTATGCCGCGGGCGAGACGCGCGAGACGATCGACCCTGCCCGCGCCGGCCGTCTGCACATTCTTGAGGTTCAGCGCCTGATCCGCACGATGCCCAAGGTCGTTATCGCGGTCGTGAACGGTTGGGCTGCCGGTGGTGGGCACTCGCTGCATGTGGTCGCGGACTTGACGATCGCTTCTGCCGAGCACGGTAAGTTCAAGCAGACTGACGCGACGGTTGGCTCCTTCGACGCGGGTTACGGTTCGGCGCTGTTGGCTCGCCAGATTGGTCAGAAGAAGGCGCGTGAGATTTTCTTCTTGGCTCGCGAGTATTCGGCTCAGGACATGGTGGAGGCTGGCGCTGTCAACGCCGCGGTTCCGCATGCCGAGCTTGAGAAGGTCGCGCTCGAGTATGCGGCGGATGTCGCTCGCCAGTCCCCTCAGGCGATCCGCATGTTGAAGTTCGCGTTCAATGCGGTCGATGACGGCATCGCGGGCCAGCAGGTTTTCGCTGGCGAGGCTACGCGCCTTGCGTACATGACGGATGAGGCCGTTGAGGGCCGGGATGCGTTCCTTGAGAAGCGTGACCCGGACTGGTCAGCCCACCCGTACTACTTCTGATTCAGTGCATTCTGATTCGATGCTTTCTGATCCGGTGTCTGCATTGTCTGACAACGCGGGGTACGCGTTCGCTGATGCTGTTGCGGACGTGCGCACCCGGCTTACTGCCGCGCTAGAGGGCACGGGCCCTGCGGTTGAGATCGTCGAGGCACCCGCTGGCTCCGCTGACACACGCACGGAAGCGGGCATCCCGTTCGTGGTCGAGCATCCGGACGATGCGCCGGAGGGTACGGCAGCGGTGATTCGCACATCGGGGTCTACTGGGATGCCTAAGCGGACCGCTTTACCGGCTGATGCCCTTAAGGCTTCCGCGGCCGCAACCACTCAGCGGATCGGTACCGGCCATTGGTTGCTTGCGTTGCCTCTGCATTATGTTGCCGGCCTGGCCGTGGTTTCGCGGGCGGTGCTCGCGGGTAGCTCGCTGGTGACGATGGATCTGCGCTCGCGTTTCACGGCGGGAGCCTTTGCGGCGGCGACTGACAAACTCGCCACCAGCGCAGGCCACGGCACCGATTCGCCGCCAAGGCTGCTGACGTCCCTGGTTCCAACCCAGCTGACCCGCCTGTTGGAATCACCCCAGGGCGTTGAGGCGCTCAAACGTTACGCCGCGGTTCTGGTGGGCGGCAGCGCTACCCCACCGGCAACGCTCGAACGTGCCCGCGAGCTCTGCATCCCCATCGTGCTGACATACGGTTCGGCGGAGACCTGCGGGGGTTGCGTGTATGACGGCGAGCCGCTGCCGGGTGTTTCGATCTCGATCGATTCCGATGGCCGGGTCAGCTTGGGCGGCCCCCAGGTCGCTTCCGGCTACATCGGCGATCCCGAGCGTACCGAGCAGCATTTCGTGACGCACTTCCCCGACCCGCGCATGAATCACGCGCATCCGACCCGCTGGTACGTCACGGACGACCTCGGCACGCTCCTACCCAACGGTGTGCTTCGGATCCGCGGCCGCATCGATGACGTCATCAACACCGGCGGCGTCAAGGTGTCCGCGGCCCGCATCCTGGCGACCATAGAGACGATGCCGACGGTCCGCGAAGCCGTCGTGGTTCCGGTCCCCCACCCCGAGTGGGGACAGACCGTCGGTCTCATCTATGCCGGGGACGCAACCGAGGCCGACATCGCCGCCGAGGTCAAGGCGAACGTTTCAGCGGCCGCCGTTCCCCGCGTCGTGATCCGGGCTGGCGCGATCCCGCGGCTCAGCAACCACAAACCTGACCGGCAGACCGCGGTTGCTCGCTTGAGCACGCTAATCTAACTAGCGGGTTCATTTACCCGTAACGTCTTTTTAGAAAGGACCTCGTTCTTCGTGGCCACTGCCTCACAATGGATTTCTGGCGCTCGCCTGCGCACGCTCCCGATGGCCGTTTCGCCCGTGGTGGTGGGTGTTGCGGCGGGTTTCGCGGCTTCGGGTTCGGTCAAGTGGATTCCGGCCTTGCTTGCTCTGGTGGTTTCGCTGTTGCTGCAGATCGGGGTCAACTACGCGAACGACTATTCCGATGGCGTGCGCGGCACCGATGACAACCGTGTGGGTCCGTTCCGGCTCACTGGCTCCGCGGCGGCGAGCCCGCGGGCGGTCAAGTATGCCTCGTTCTTGTGCTTTGGCCTGGCGGCGGCGGCTGGCCTGGGTCTTGTGTGGATGACGCAGACGTGGGTCTTGCTGATTGTGGGTGCGCTCGCGATCGCTGCGGCGTGGGGTTACACGGGCGGTAAGAACCCGTACGGTTACCTCGGTTTGGGCGAGCTGTTCGTGTTTATTTTCTTTGGCCTTGTTGCCACGGTCGGCACGACCTACACCCAGTTGGGGCATTCGTCGGGGCATTCGTGGCTCGGTGCGATCTCTATTGGTTTGATCGCTACTGCCTTGTTGATGGTCAACAATATTCGTGACCTGCCAACCGACCGTGCTGCGGGCAAACGCACGCTCGCTGTGCGTGTTGGGGACCGCCCTGCGCGACTGATCTATGTTCTGATGATCGTGGTTGCGATCTTGGGGCCGGTGAGCCTCGGGTTTGTCACGAACACGTGGCTTTTCGTGGTGTTGTTGACGTTCGTGGTTGCGTTCAAACCGTGCGCCGCGGTGTTGACGGCGCAGGACCGCCGCGACCTCATCCCGGCGCTCGCGACCACAAGCCTTATTCAGGTGGTTTTCGCTGTACTGTTCTCGTTCGCGGTCGTGATCAATAAGCTTCTGCTGGCCTAGCGGTCCTCATAAGAGCGGCCGCCGCATCAACCGGGTTGGTTGAAGCGGCGGCCGTATCCGTTTAAGTGTGTACCGTTCTAGCGGTCTGCGAGGTCGGTGCTGTCAGCCTTGCCGTGACGGCCTGCTCCCTCTTGCGCGTCGAGGTAGGCGTCCTCGACGTCTTCGTCGCTCGGAGCTTCCGCTTTAGGGGCCTTCATGGCTTCGGTTTCGTTTTTGCGGCGGCTGAGTGCGCGGCGGAACTGCTGGCTGGCCTCAGCCTGCGCTTTGTTCATGAACAGGAACGTGACCGCGAACGAAACAACCGCGCCCACAATCACCGAGGCGATAGCGCCGCCGACTGGCCAACGGTTGAATGCGAAAAAGTAGTACACGAGCATGGCGACGCCGATCAGAATCACGCCGCGGATCAAACCCATCCAAAAAACCTTCACCGCACCAGTCTAACGGTGACCTGCGGAGGTGCCGTGCTGGCCGCAAACTAGAATGGACCGTATGCGTTGGCTCGTATTCATCGTTCCACTGGTTCTTGTTTTTATCCTGTACGCGTTGTTCAACGCGATCGGGACGTCTCAGCATCGCGTGCGTTCGCTCCCGAAGGGTGTGTGGATCGCCGCGATCATCGTGTTGCCGGTGGTTGGCGCGGTGCTGTGGTTGACCCTGGGTTCGGATAAGACTGCCCCGGCTGCCGCTCCCCGCGGCAAGGGCCCAGATGACGATGCGGCTTTCCTTGAACGCTTGAACCTTGAGCGGGACCGGAAGAAGATGCAGCAGGACGCGTTGCGCCGCGAAAAGGAGCTTGAGGCGCGGGAAGCCGCGTTGCGTGAACGTGAGCAGGCTGCTGAGCGTGACCGCCAGCGCGGCAACACCGGAGTTGGTAACCCTGACCGTGACATGTCAGGCCCTGGTCAGCGCGACAACGGCCTGCCAGGCGACGTTGAGGATTCCGATGGCGGTGAACGGCCATGATCGCGCCTACTGTGTTGTTCCCCTCTGTGTCGATGCCGTTCAACCCCACTCATTACGATGGTCCGGTCACCGATAGCCAGCCAACGTGGCTTCCGGTGATCCTGGGAACGGTGGGCGTTCTGGTTTTGATCGCGATTTTCGCGACGTTCATTGTGTGGCTCATGCGCGGTGACCGCCGCGATAAGGAAGCCGGGATGCACCTCGAGGAATCCCCGTTTTTCGAGACACGAGAGAATCCATACGAGGAACAGTTCCGCCGCAAAAACCAGAGCGACGAGAGCAAGCCAACCGATTAAGCATCTTGTGGCCCCACTCACCTCATGCTTTAATGCGTTTACCTTTAAGACGCTTCCGTTTCAGCGGAGCGCCGTTTCAGCGGAGCGCCGTTTCCGTTAATAGATGATCTGGAATGGTAAATGAACCCTAAATCGATCTGCGCGCTTCTTTTCGCGCCGGCTGTGTATCACGTGTTCTTGCTGGTTCTCATCGTGAGTTCGGCGCTTCCGCCGCGCGGCCTGGTGCTCACCGTGTGGGGCGTCTCGCTGGTTATCCCTTTGATTGCGGCAGCGCTCATGGCCCGCGATAAGACCACCTACGCCCCTGGCCTCGTGGCTAGCGTGGCAGTCTTGGCAGTTCTGCGGTGCGCACTGTTCGCCGCCGAGCAGTTCCTCTACGACGCCTACTTCGTTACCCCTGTGGACCTCGTTCTCGCGGTAGCGCTAGCCGTCATCGGCATCGTGATAGTGCGCAAGCGCGGTTCCATCCCCCACGCCGCATAAACACAGCGCCGCATAAACAGCTGCAGTTAAAACGTGGGTGGCCGGGACTCCGACAAGGAGTCCCGGCCGTCCACGTTAACGGCCACACCAGAGGCCGCGCCCGTCAGCCGCTAGATGCCTGCGTATGAGTGCAGGCCCGCGAACACGGTGTTGACGACGGTGAAGTTGAAGATGATGCAGCCGTAACCGATGATGCTCAGCCATGCGGAGCGGTCGCCGGTCCAGCCGCGGGTTGCCCTAGCGTGCAAGTAGCCTGCGTAGACAACCCAGATGATGAAGGTCCAGACTTCCTTGGTGTCCCAGCCCCACGGGCGACCCCATGCTTCGTTCGCCCACACGGCACCCAAGATCAGCGTCAGCGTCCAGGCGACGAATGCGACCGCGTTGATGCGGTAAGCGACGTTCTCAAGCGTCACCGCGGACGGCACCAAACGCAGCCACGGCAGTTTGTCCTCGCGGCCAGCCAGTAGCGCGGCCTGGCGGCGTGACTGAATGAGTTGCAGGACAGCCATCGCGAACGTCAACGTGAACAGCGCGCAAGCCAATACCGCGATCGAAACGTGAATGATCAACCACGGCGACTGCAGCGCCGGCTGCAAGTGCTGAACGGGAGTTGGGAACGCCATGGTGGCCGAGCACATCATCGCTACGACCAAGCCAGAGACGAACACACCCATGAAACGGATGTCCTTGATCATGAGCGCGACCAAGTACACCGCAACAACCACGAGCGCGCCCGTGGTCATGAACTCGTACATGTTGCCCCACGGAACGCGCTGCGCGGCGATCGAACGGGTCACCACGGCAGCGGCGTGGATCGCGAAGGACAACCACATTAAAGCGATCGCAACCCGAGCCAAGCGGCGCGTCGGTGCCTTTTCGTCGTAGTCCATGTCGTCATCGACCAGCTGACCATCCACCGTCGCGTTCCGGTGACGCACCCGCTCAGTGTCCCGCTCCGTGTCCGGCTCATCGCGGTCAGCAAGCGCAACCGAACCCGGAGTGACATTGCCGGCAGTGCCCTTACCGGCCGCAGCGGCAGCCAGCGCACGCTTCTCTTCCTTCACAAGCGACTTCTCGATGTCGCGAATCGTCTGAGAAGAACGCACCAAGTCGTATGCGAACACCACGAACGTCACCGAATACGCCATCGCCGCCAAAAGCATCAGCAGCTCGGAGGTCGAACCCAAGGAAAGGTTCAAGTCCCCCTTAGGGGTGTATGCGGGGAGATAAGAAAACACAGTCGTCACAGTCATCCGTTCTCTCGGTGATCAGCACCATCACTCAGCCACTGCATAGCGGCCGGAAACTTTTGTCACCAGTGCTTCCGCCTCAGTCTGCAAACGCGGGTCCTCACCGCGGGCAAGAAGTGCATATTCAATTCTACGCTTGCCGTCTTCAGACGGCTCTGAAACCTTGAACCATACGCGGCGGCGCGGAATGAACAGCGACGCCAACAAACCAGCCACAGCGAGCATCGAGAACCCGAGCAGCCACGGCTTACCCGGGTCGTGGTGGATCTCGATGCCGATGAACCGCTTCAAGCCGTCAAAACGGATGGTCCCCTTACCTTCCGGCAACTCGTATTCGCGGTTCTGAGGGTTCAGACCCAGGACGATGCCGCCCGCATCGAGCTTGCGCGAGTTCAACTGCGTCATCTTGTCTGTCTTGAGCACGTACACGTTCTGCGGTGCACCCGTCTCAAGGCCGAGGTCGCCATAGTAGGAGTCCAGGTTCAGCGACGGCGCGAGCGCCTCTGGGTCACCCGAATACGAGACCCCGTCGTCACCTACAACCGTGGTCGGGAGGAAGAAACCCTGGAACCCAAGCTGGCTCGGCTTCGCGTCAGGGACCTTCAGAACCACTAGAGACATGTAGGACGGGTCCTGCGGCTGAGCGACAACCGGGCCGGAGAACGCAACGTTGCCTTCCCCATCCGTCACCGTGATCATCGGCGCGTAGCCGTTACCGAGCAAGTAAATGTCCGTGCCAGCAACACGCAACGGTTCATTCACTTTGAGCTTTTCGTTCGTCCATTCGGCGTCCGGGCTGCGTCGTACCTCAAGGTTCGCTTCGTAGTCGATCGGCTGGCCGTACTTGCCGTCGGCACGCTCTTGGCGGTCAAACTGGATCTTGAAATCTTTAAGCTTCAGCTGAAACGGTTGCAGGTTCTCTGCCTTGAACCGCTGGCCTGGCGAGATCTGGTCGTAAGCGATGAGCGTGTTGGTGAACCCCTCACCTTGAACGATGATGCGCTGACCGTTGTACCCGAACAAGCCACCCAGCGCGACGGCGACCAACACGCCGATCAGAGAAACGTGAAACGTGAGGTTGCCCCATTCACGCAAGTAGCCACGTTCAGCGGCAACCGAGAGCTGCCCGTCGCGCTCCTCGATCGCGGTGCGGTAGCGGCGCTTGCGCAAGATGGTGCGCAGGCTCTGCGCGATCTCCTCGCTATCGCCTTGGTCCGCTTCGAGCTCGATCACGCCGTTGACCGGCATCCGGTTGAGCCGAGCCGGGGTTCGTGCCGGCGGGCGCACGGTTGCTCGCGCGTGCTGACGGGCACGCGGAATCACACACCCGATCAGCGAAACGAATAACAGCAGGTAGATCGCCGAGAACCATACGGACGTGAACACATCGAACAGTTGCAGCTTGTCCAAGATCGGGCCAGCGACCTTGTGCTCTGCAATGTACTGAGCAACACCTTCCGGATCCTGATTGCGCTGCGGGAATAAGGAGCCCGGAACCGCAGCAACAGCGAGTAGCATCAGCAACACCATCGCGGTGCGCATGGTTGTCAGCTGGGTCCACGCCCACCGCAACATGCCTAGCGGGCCAAGAGCAGGCGCCAGCTGCTTCTGCTGCGCCTTCTTCACGGCGTCCTTCTTGGTCACAGCGGCAACCTCACTTCGTTAGCGAACCAGTTCTGCAGCTCGGCAATCCAGGTGTTCCACAAGCCGGAAGCCATCACAATCCCCAAGAGAATCAGAATCACGCCGCCTGTGCGCATCACGGCGAGCTGATGTTTACGGAAGAACGAAACCGCGCGCGTGACCTTGGATAGGCCCAGCGCGACCAGCAAGAACGGAATCCCTAGGCCCAGGCAGTACACGAACGTAATCAGAGCGCCCCGAGGAACGTTCGCGTTCGGGCCAGTCGTCAGGGCGAGCGCCGCCGCCAGCGTTGGCCCCATGCACGGTGCCCAGCCGAGCGCGAATGTCATGCCCAGCAGCGGGGCACCCCACAGCCCGGCGGGCGGGCGTTTGCTGATCCGGCGTTCGCGCTGCATGAAGCCGAAACCGCCCATGAAAACCACACCGAGCAGTGCGACAACAACGCCGAGCGCCTGGGTGACCCACTGGCCTTCGTTGAGCATCCATATGTAGGCGCGTGTGAACACAACGCCGATCAGCACGAAGACCACGGAGAAGCCCAAAACGAACAGACCGATGCCCGCGAACACGCGGCCGCGCTTATGCTGGTTGAGTTCCATGCCGGTCAGCCCGGTCACGTACCCCATGTAGCCAGGCAGAAGCGGCAGCACGCACGGGGACAAGAAGGAGATGAGCCCGGCGAGCGCCGCGATGGGCAACGCGACCAGCAGTGAGCCGTCAGCGATCGATGCGGCGGCCTGGTTACCTGCTGCGCCTGCCGCCGATGCAGTGGCCGCGGCCGCTGTTGCCGCCGCGAGTACGGTGCTGATCATTTGGTGTCAGCGGGGGTCTCTTGCGCGGTTTTGATGAGAGCGCGCAGGGTGGACTCTTCAACAACGCCCAGTACGCGTGCGGATACTCGGCGGTTCGGGTCCAGCACGAGTGTTGTAGGCACGGCCTGTGGCGGGACGTATTGGGACAGCGCGAGCAGGACCCCACCTTCGAGGTCGCGGACGGATTCGTACGGGATCTTGAAGGTTTTATCGAAGGCTTCTGCTGCGGCTTTTTCATCGCGCACGTTGACGCCCAGGAACGTTACGCCTTTGTCTTTGAACTCGTCTGCGACTGCCTTGAGCGCTGGCGCTTCCACTCGGCACGGCGAGCACGCGGCGTACCAGAAGTTCAGGACCAGCACATCGCCCGCCGCGTAGCTTGCGGCGTCGATCTTGGTTCCGCTGAACGTTTCACCTGTGAATTCGACGGGTTCGCCGCGGTCTTCGGGGGCGTATTCGCTCACGGAGCCGTCGCCGGCTACGTAGCCTTTTCCGCTGCCCTCTTTATTTTGGTTGGCGAGGTTGCTGGATTCGGTGGAGCATGCGGCGAGCCCTGCGGCTGCTGTTGCGAGCATGAATCCGAGCACGGCGCGGCGTCCGTAGCGTGGGTTTGGGGTGATTGAGGCGTTCATTCCGGTGTGATCCATGTACCTATGCCCCTGGGACGTTGACGGTTCCAGGGAGGAGTTCTGCTGCTGGTTCTGAGTAGGTGAGGTCTACGGCGTTGCCGTTGCGGTCAAACGAGATCGAGGTGACCGAGGCGAGCGTGCATTCGCGGCGGAATGCGTTGAGCGCCAGGGAGCGCCCTTCGGTTGCTAGGCGGGTGACCCAGATGGGTAGCTGGTGGGATACAACGACGATGTTGGCGCCCGGGCCGTGTTCGGCTACGGCTTGGTCGCGGTGTCGGCTGATGGCTTGTGCCATGCGGGTTGCCTGGTGGGCGTAGGGCTCTCCCCACGATGGGGTGAGCGGGTTGCGCACGAGCGGCCAGAGGCGCGGCGTGCTCAGCAGGGTGTCTTTGATGTTGCTGTAGCCCTCGAGTTTGGATTCGGCTTCGATCACGCCGGGCTCGGTTGTGATCGGGAGTTCGAGCGCCTGTGCGATGGGGTTTGCGGTTTGTTGTGCGCGGATCAGCGGGGAGCTGATGAGTGACACGAAGTTGGTTCCGTGTTCTTTTTGTTCCGCGAAGTGTTTGGCAACCAGGCGGGCCATGGCGTGGCCGCGTTCTGAGAGCTCGTATCCGGGCAGGCGACCGTACAGCACGCGGTGAGGGTTTTCGACTTCACCGTGGCGGACAAGGTGGACAACAGCATGGGACATGGTGCCTATTCTCTCAGAGGGAGCGCGCGGGTGGAGATTCAGTGAACGTTCAGGTTGTTTTTTGCATCCTTTGAGCCCGCAGTTCACTTGGCTGGGTAGACAAATAGTTGTCCCTCAACTAAAGTAGTTGATACATCAATCATTGACCTGTCAATCTTATGAATTAACCCTATGAAGGCGAGGCCGCGATGAGCGCACTTCCATTGAACTTGACCCCAGGCACCTGGAACCTGGATGCCGCACACACTGAGATCGGCTTCTCGGTTCGCCACGCAGCGATCGCCCGCACCCGCGGACGCTTCACCGCTGACTCCGGCGTACTGACCGTGGGCGAAACGCTCGAAGACTCCAAGCTCGAGGTAACCATCGACGTCGCTTCCGTGGACACCTCCAACGAAGGCCGCGATGAGCACCTGCGTTCTGCAGATTTCTTTGACACGGAGAACTACCCGAAGGCCCACTTCGTCTCCACCAAGATCACCGGCGAAGGCAGCGACCTGACCGTTGAGGGTGAGTTCACGCTCCGCGGCACCGCTAAGCCACTTACGCTTAACATCGACTTCGCTGGCGTTGTCGATGACCCGATGGGCGCTACCCGCACCGGTGGCGAAGCAACCGCAGAGCTGAGCCGCAAGGAATTCGGCTTGACGTGGAACGCTGCACTCGAAGCCGGCGGTGTTCTGGTTGCTGACAAGGTCAGCCTGCAAATCGACGCGGAGTTCGTCAAGGCCGAGGCCTAAGGCTCGTCCCTTGCTTTCGTGACCTTCCGGGGTTCACATCTTTCTTGTTTCTCATCATTCAGGGGTTTCGTTCGTGCCAGTACGATGGAGGCATGAGCGAAACCCCTGACTTTAACCGTGACCGCGACCCCCAGTGGGGTGGCGGTGATCCCTCTGATGAGCCGCGTTATGGAGTCCGGCGCGACGACCTGCCGCCGGGCAGCTACCCGCCACCAGTCAATCAGCAGGGACCAACGCCGGATCCGCAACAGAGTAGCTATAACGCTATGAGCGGCTGGGATTCACACCCGGGGCCAGGTTGGGGAGAACCTCAATTCGGTTACGACCAGAACGGGTGGCCGGTCAACAACCCGTGGCAACAGCAGCCTGCACGCCGCCCCGGGCTCCTGATCGCTGGATGCGTACTCGCGTGGGTCTTTTCGGCTTTCGGCTTTCTTTCAAGCTTCGGTCTTCTGATGGCCTCGAACTTCACGCCACAGGAACTCGAACGCATCATCACCGAGGAAATGCCGCCAGAGTTCCTAGAGTCTTTCTATGCAGGCCTGGATCAGATCGGCGGTTACGAAGCCCTTCTGGGATTCATGCGGAACACGGGTATCGCGATCCTCGTGTTCTGCGCTTTGCTCTCGGTTGCCGCAATTTTCATCATCGCCGGCTCCCGCGCATGGCGGATCATCGGCGTCATTCTGGCCGCTCTGGCTAGTGTCGTGGCGCTCTTCAGCATCGTCAGCAATCCGCTGGTGGCCGTCGTGTGGCTTGCATGCATGGCGATCATCATTGTTGGCTGGACGATGCCGGCAACAAACGCGTGGCTTCGGCAACAAGCACAACTCAAGCGTGCCCGCCGCTAAGCAGAAAACTTTCCCTTCACAAACGACGATTGAGGAAACATGACGAACACCCCTCACCCGCCTAACGCACCGGAACCGTACGGCCAGAATCAACCGAACACCCCGCCGCCGGCTTCTCAGCAGCCACCTGCACAGGAACCGCAGAACTTCGGCTGGGACGGCCCCATGCCGCAGCCTCCTCAGGCCGCCCCGAACCCCTATGGCGCACAGTCTGCTGGCTGGGGTAACTATTCGGCCGACTCGATTCCGACAACCCCACCCAAGCGACCAGCAAGTGTTGTGTTCGCTTCAATCGCGGCCTGGTTGTGGGCTGCCCTCACGATCGTTGGTGCGATCGTCGTCATTGCGGCTATCGGCGCAGTAAGCGACCAGGAGCTGCGGCAGGCGCTGGGACCTGAAGTGTTTATGGAGGCAGCAAAGCAGGGCCTTAGCGAGGAACAGTTCATCAGCTCTGTCAAAGCCATGGTGCCTCTCATTGGTGTGTTCCTGGTTGTTGTGGGTGTTTTCGCTCTGATCGCGGGCATCCTGGCGTTCAGGGGCAGCAACGGCTGGCGCATTTTCGGTATCGTCGGGGCCTCGATAACTTTGGCTTTGACGATCATCGGCTCGCTGAGCGCACCGTCCTGGGGCATGATGACGGCTGTTCTGCCGCTCATCTCGATCATCTGCTGGGCCGTAGCTGGCGGCTGGTACCGGGCAGTCCGGGATTACAAACGAATGAGCCTCTACCGCCGGTAGAACCACGCCACAATAAACGCGCCACAATAAATGGGCTGGCGGACACCCTGAAAGGGGGTGTCCGCCAGCCCATTTTAGATTCCTCTTTTCTAGGCGTGAGCGTTGTTCTTCTGACTCGATAGCCCCACAATGAGTAGGCCCACAATCGATCCGAAAACGAGTGCTGCCGCAGCATACAGGATGGTCATCCAGTCAATGGTGAAAGGCAGCACTTCACCCATGAGTTGTGAGATCAGGGCTGCGGGCCCAAGACCAGCAATCAGCCCCAGCACGAACGCTTTGACCGCAATGCTGCCGATGCTCCATCTGAGCACCCAGCGTTGCCACGAGGCCGGCAGGCCCAGCGTCCAAAACGTTGATTTCAATGCTTCCAAGCTCTTCGCGTTAGTGCGGCTCACCATGATCACGATCACACAGGAGCCGATCAACGCGGACGCCAAGCTGAAATAGACGTTGCTTGGCGTGCTCGCTTCTTGCTTGAGAGGAACCTGCAAAAGATCGCGGGAAATCCGGCTGTCTAACGCCTCTGCCAGCAGCTCTTTCTGCTGCGATTCGGACAGGTCAGTGAAGACCCACCTCAAACCTTCAAGCGATAGCCGGTGATCTTTAGCTGTCTTAGTAAGCATGAATGCAGCGGCGTTTGTTTCCCAGTGCTCGCCGAAATCTGCTTGAACTGCTGGGAGTAGCTCACCATCTGGAAGGTTCTCTGAAAATATGCGAGCTTGAGATCCGTCTAGAAACGCCGAGTCACGCACAATCAGACCGCCCTTATCTAAGGTGGCGGCTTCTTCGCTACTTAGCGCACGACCAAGAATCCTCCCAAGAGCGTCCGCATCATCAACAGCGCTGATGCCGTACGCGCCGAAGACTCCTTCTATGACGTCGAACTCGCCGCGCGTGGTTGTCACTGCCACCGGCTCCTTGAGCCCGAGCTTATGCGCGAGGTCGTTGACTGTCTTCTCGCTAGCTTTAAGCCCGTTCGGGTGCTCCTGCTCAACACCGAATTGATCGTCAGGCAACGGTGAGATCAATGACTTTTTCTCGGCAGCCGTGATGCTTTGAGCAAAAGTCGAGCTGAACATGAGATTGCCGATAGCGATGCTGAGCAGAGCGATAGCAAAGACTGTCAAGGCTCGGTGGTACGTAGCTAGTCGTTGCGCGAGCGGCCGTGGTTTGATAGGGGATTTTCGGCTCACATAACCAGTAATTGCCAATGACAAGAACAAAGACAACGCAGCCACCGGAAGTGGCGCCCACGTTTCGAGAACATCAATTCCCAGTTGCATGGATGCAGCACCCACGCCTACCAGCGTGAGAACTGCCGCGACACCCGTACCCCAAAACAATTTCTTGGAAGAAAATGCCCGTTGGGCTCTGTCTGCGGAGGCACCCACGGTAACTGAGCGGCTTACTCGCGGACGCGTAATGATGCCACCCGCCACGAAACTGACGATCACCCCAACTGCGATGACGGCCAACCACTTCGTTGGAATCTGCGGCCCCGGGCCTTGAATGCCTACGAGATCAGCCAGTGCCGGAGCCACCAACCAAGCAACGCCAACCCCCAACGCCATGCCCGGTAAAGATGCAAGGGCGACAGCAAGCCCGATCTTTCTGAAGGTAGCTCTCCACAAAGGCGCTGGATTCACACCCAGCGTATACAACTGCTTATTTACTGGCGCTAGAAGTTTCTTAGACCAGGCCCACAAAAAAGCGACAAGGGACACCGGCAAAAGGAGTGCGAATACACCAAACACAAAGGAGTATTGATCAGCTATTCCACGGTGAGGGCGGTCTTCAACAAGAGAACGAGTTATGAACCCGTCCCCCAACGTGACACCGTCAAGTGAGTCGAGCTGCGCCGCCGTTTTCTCATCAAGATGCGAATAAACATACTCCTCGAAAGCTTCGCTGTTAGTGAGAGTGCCGGAATACAACGTTGTCGATATGGCTGCAGCGCTGATCTCCGCTGCAGCAGGGTCAATCGTGTTCCACGTACCCGGGAACGCCAGAAGCGTTTCCAGTCTCGGAAGGAATCTATGCTCGGCTTTACCCACAACCGTCAGGTTTACATTTCCTCCTAACCCGGTTACCGTTTCTCCCTCCGAGAGATCGGATTCTCCGGCAACTACGACCTCGCCGGGCTTATCAGCCCACCGCCCAGAAGTGAGGCTATACCCGAACTCCTGACCAATGTGTGGCCAATCTCCTTCGCTCATGGCCCTACGACGCTCTTGATCAGTATCCAAATACAGGTCACTAGAGGTGGCTACAGCAATCACGCCATCCCCAGGCCGGTTCAATACCGACCGCACAGATTCCTTCTCTCCGGCATTTGCATAAAGAGGAATCTGTAGTAGCGCTGCCCTGTCTCCAAACTGCATCTGGGCATCATCAGCAGGCTTCATTGACATTTGCCGGTCAGCTGTCGCTGCCCAGCTCAGCATACCTACCACTACGGCTAGCACCACAAGCACAAAGCGATATCGGCCCTTTGTACCGAGGATCTTCTCTACATATCTACCCACCACGAACCTCACCTGCCTCTATACGCCCGTCAACCAAGGCATAGCCGGTATGGCAGTACTCGTTCATGATCGGGTCATGGCTCGTAGCGATCACCGTGCTACCAGCTTCTGCTAGGTCACGGAACAGACCGAACATCGCATGAGAGTTCTCAGTGTCCAATGCAGCTGATGGCTCATCAGCAAGCAGAACACGCCGATCGCCGCTCAGCGCACGCGCAATACCGACGCGCTGGCATTGGCCGCGGGAAAGCTCAGCTGGGTACCGGTCCACCAGCTCACCCAAGCCCACACGAGTCAACGAATCCCTAGCCATAGCTTCGGCATCACGCTGTGAAACACCCGCTGCAGACAACACGAGCATCACGTTCTCAGCAGCCGTCAACTCCTGGATCAACAGGTCATCCTGGTGCACGAAACCGACCACGTTACGCCGCAGGTCCAGAACCTGCGCCTCACTGGCCTGACCTACATCTACGCCAAGAACATCAATCCGGCCTTTATCCAGAGGAATCAAGCCAGCAATAGCACGCAAAAGGGTTGTTTTACCTGAACCGCTCTTACCTGCTAACCCAACAAACTCTCCGGCCGAAGCTTGAAGGTCAATACCTCGCAAAACGTGCGTGCGCTGAGCGCCGACACCCAAATACTTGTGGACGTTTTCCACAGTCACAACAGTCATCATGCCTCTTTAAAAAGGCCGGGGTGCAGTTAGCTAACTGCACCCCGGAAACCGGTAAAAACAGTTAGCAGCCGCGATTCGTCCGCCAGGACGTAGCAGTATCATTAGCTGGCCACCCGACATAGTTTTGAATCGAGTATTGCCGCATGGTGTAACACTTACCTTTACCATCAGCGTGCTGGTACCAAGCGGCGTTCCGGCTAGTGCGGTTCATCCATGAGCTCATCTTGTCATTCGCTCGGTCCGAGAGATTCATCAGACTCAACCCCGCTCGGCGAGATCCTAGAAGTCCTCCGAAGTCCTTATGTTCGAACAAGCAAACTAGATTGGTGCCGCAGTCTTTAGCGGCGGCTTGCGCGGGCTGAGCGAAACCGATTCCGGCTGCAACCACGGCTAGAGCGGCACAAAGCTTTTTCATCTTCATGTCGTCATCCTTTTGAGCAAGGCCCCACGAGGAGGCAGTGACTTTATAAAATGCACCAGGTGGTGCTAGATAAAGATATATACGTGATTTACCTCACGGTCAATTACTGTCTACATAACGTTTCGATAACGCCCGATTTGCTGCGTCCTGCTCGGTCTTTAAACGGCAGAGCCCTCGAAGTTTTCACGTCGAGGACTCTGCCGTTTTTCTTATGGCTTTACTATCCTGCGAGGATTCGCCGAAGCCTTTCCGGGTCAATGTGCCAAAAATCCCGTTGTACTCCATCCACCATGAGCACCGGGATTTCCTCCGCAAAGCGGTCCATAAGCTCCGCGTCGGCAGAAATGTCCACGTCGTCCCATGCGATCCCGAACTCAGCCGTGACCTCATCCATCGTGGCGCGGGCCGCCTCGCACAAATGACACCCCGGCTTGGTGTACAACTCAAGCTTCATACTCGCTCACCCTCCACTGGAACAGCTGTTTCAACACTGACCGTTAAACATACCGCGTGTTAAACACAACGTGGGCCACACCCACAGGGTGGACCCACGTAGAAAGCTCGAAAGCTGCTTACTTCTTGTTGCGACGCTGGTGGCGCGTCTTGCGCAGCTGCTTGCGGTGCTTCTTCTTCGACATACGCTTACGGCGCTTCTTAATGACGGAACCCATCGATGCTCCTTTCCGTCCCACATCGGCCTGACAAAAATCGTGGCACCCGCGGGCACCATTCACCCCAGTTTACAGGAAGTTCACCACGGCGCGATTCGAGGCCTCAACGCCGCACCCTCAGAACGTTCAGGCGGTACCCGTCTGACGGTTCTGCTGAACGTTCTGCGTCATGGCCTGACCAAGGTAGTGCCGCACCGCAGACTCCGGGACACGGTAAGAGCGACCAAACTGAACCGCAGGCAACTCGCCAGAATGAACCAGGCGATACACGGTCATCTTAGATACACGCATTACGTCCGCGACCTCTGCGACGGTCATGAAACGCGCATCAGAGAAGTTGCTGGGTTCATTCATGAAGTGGACCTCTGCTTCCTAGTGAAGTGACAAAGCCGCGCCCCTGAACAGAAACCGGAACGGAAACACACCATTCCACCTACGCCAGGCCGACTCTGAATGACAGTTTACGTTGCAGAAGTGCCAAGTGTGAATTCAGGTGCCTGGTGTGTCGAATGAGAATCAGCGCAGAATAAGGGTTTATGCCGCCAGAAGCCGCTGAGATACAGGGAAAAACCTATTTTCTGCGTCCGAAACGCTGGAAAAACGTCTGCGCCTTCTCCGTCACAGACTCAATCTGCCGGCCCACGTTCTGAACGATCCGGTGCGCCGCATCATCCGGAACATCCTCAGCCCGTTCAACCGCTGCCTGTTCAACAGCCGCCTGGCCAGCCTCAATCTGCTCATCCGCAGCCGCCGCATCGGCGGTCTCGACCCCACCGGAGACCTCGGCCTCCCCAACAGAACCCGCCGCAGCATCGTGAACCTGGGCGACCCACTCCAACGCATCCACCAGCGCATCCGGCACCAACGAATATAAACGCCGCTGGCCGTCCGCCCGCGTCTCCACAACACCGCCATCGCGCAAGACCTTCAAGTGCTTCGAGACCGTTGGTTGGCTCGCATCAACTGAAGCCACCAAATCAGACACGCTCAACTCATCTGACGCCGCCAACAACTCCACGAGCTGGCGGCGAGTCGGATCACTCAAAACATGGAAAATATCCTGCGCCACACAACCAGCATATGCCCCAAAAGGCATGAAAAAGGGAGGGCGACACGCACGCCGCGCTCCCAAAGTTGTGAATCAAGGTCTAGTCGAACCAAGGAACTAGTCGAACCAAGGGTCTAGCCCCAAACCGGGGAACGCTTCCTTACGAGTAGCCATGATCGCGCGGTCAACCGGGTCCGCAGGGTCATAGCCCATCTCCCAGCCGCGCCACCACAGCTCGGCCTCGTCGCCCATCTTCTCCGGAGCATCAACGCCATAACGCTCCGAAATGTAGTCACGGAACTTCTGCGGCACCGGCGTCTCGACATCCAACGGCTTACCAGCCGCAACCGCAACCAGATGCGTCCATGCCCTCGGAACCGTTCGCGCAATGTCATAACCGCCGCCACCCGTGGCGAGCCAACGGTTCTCCGTCAGCTCCTGCGCGAGGTAGGCGATCTCGATCGCAGTCTGCCGCTGACCATCAATGCTCAAACGCAAGTTCGTCAACGGATCCAGCTCATGGCCATCGCACCCATGCTGAGAAACAATCACCTCAGGCTCAAACGCCCGCGCAACAGCTGGAACAATCGCTGTAAACGCGCGCAACCACCCGTTATCCCGAATGCCCGCAGGCAACGCGACATTCACCGCCGAATTCGGCGCGTTCGGGCCACCCGTCTCATTCGGGAACCCCGTCCCCGGGAACAACGAACGCCCCGACTCATGCAACGACACCGTCATCACACGCGGATCATCATAGAAAATATCCTGCACACCATCGCCATGGTGAGCATCCACATCGATATACATCACCTTCTTCACACCCGAAGAAAGCAAACGCAAAATAGCTGCCGCGGCATCGTTATAAATACAGAACCCGCTCGCGTTACCCGAATGCGCGTGATGCATACCTCCACCGAAATTCACCACCGGAACGCCAGCATCACCCAAAACCAGGGCGGCGCCCATCAGCGAAGCCCCATACAAGCGCGCAGCCGCATCATGGATATCCGGGAAAATCGGGTTATCTTCCGTACCCAACCCGAAAGCCTCATCCGCGTGCCCCTCACGAGCACGCTTCACCGCCGCAACATACTCCGGCGTGTGAATCTGAAACAGCTCATCATCCGAGGCCGAATACGACGACGAAAAACGGCCACCCAGCTGCTCCATCACATCCAACTGCTCCAACAAATCAGCAGTCATCCGCATACGTTCAGGATTCATAGGGTGGTTGTCAGAAAACCGGTACGCACTCATGTGCCGGTCATAAACAACAGTCACCGAAGGGTTGGCTGAAGACATCACACTCATCACCTTAGCTGTCACAGTCCCGAGGTGGTTCAATGGAACCGGTAAGCACGCCTATATGACGCGCGCGAGCGAACCGCACCCCTCAGAAGGCTTCCATGACACCACGCTACATCCGCAACCCCCAGGACGGGCAACGCAACGTCCTGTTACGCGGCATGCACCAAGCGCGGAACCACACCAACCGACTCATCGCAAGCTCCCCCGCACGGCTCACGATCCTCGTGTTCGCCGTCGGCATCGCCTTCTTCACAACCCTACTATCGCTTCCCATCGCGTCACGCACCGGCGAACCAACCCCCCTCGCCGACGCGATGTTCACTGCAGTTTCCGCGTTCTGCGTCACCGGCCTCACGACAGTCTCAACCGCCGGACACTGGACCTTCTTCGGCCAACTCGTCATGATCATCGCCGTCTTCGTGGGCGGCCTCGGCATCATGACGCTCGCCTCAATGCTTTCGCTAGCGGTGTCCCGCAAACTCGGTGTGCGCGGCAAACTCATGGCACAAAAAGCCATGTCACAAACCGCGTCCTCAAAACTCGGCGAAGTCGGCTCGCTGCTACGCGTTGTCATTACAGCGGCAGTCGCCATCCAATTCGTGATCGCCCTGTGCCTCACCATCCGCTTCTGGATTCGCGGCGAGGATTTCTCCCACGGGCTCTGGCACGGCTTCTTCTACGCCGTCTCCGCCTTCAACAATGCCGGCTTCACCGCCCACATCGACGACCTCGCCAGCTTCAGCCACGACCTGTGGATCCTGTTCCCGCTGATGATCGGCGTGTTCACCGGCGCGCTCGGCTTCCCTGTCATCTTCGTTCTACTACGCCACCACTTCCACGCTCGCAAGTGGAACCTCCACACCAAGCTCACCGTCACGACCGCACTCATCCTCGTGGTCGTCGGCTGGGTCATCTGGGGCGGCATCGAATGGAACAACAAAGCCACCATCGGCGACCTCCCCGTCAGCGACAAAATCGTCTATGCCCTCTTCGCTTCCATCATGACCCGCTCAGGCGGCATGGCGTTGGTCAACCAAACCGACCTCCACCCCGCAACCACGGTCGTGACCGACGCCCTCATGTTCATCGGCGGCGGCTCCGCATCCACCGCAGGCGGCATCAAACTCACCACATTCGCGATCCTCTTCCTAGCGATCCTCGCCGAAGCCCGCGGTACAGAACACGTCCATGTGCTCGGCCGCCGCCTCCCCGAAGCCGCACTCCGCATCGCAATCGCCGTGACCGCACTCGCCGCAAGCATCATCACCCTCGGGATCATCCTCATCCTCTTCGCAAAACCCGATGCACCGCTCGAACACGTCGTGCTCGAAACGATCTCCGCGTTCGCTACCGTAGGACTATCAACCAACCTGTCCGCCGAGCTCCCCGACTTCGGCAAATACGTCCTCTGCGGACTCATGTTCACCGGACGCCTCGGCACCGTAACCTTCGCGACCGCACTGACTCTGCGGCAACGCCGCCAGCTCTACCAACTGCCAGAAGAAAGGCCGATCATTGGCTGATCAACAAACACCCAAGCACTCCCCCGTGCTCGTGATCGGGCTCGGCCGATTCGGCGCCGCCGTCGCAGAACAGCTCGTGAGCATGGGCCGCGAAGTCCTCGCAGTAGAACGCAGCCCCGAACTAGTCCAAAACTTCGCCGACCGCGTGACCCACGCAGTCGCCGCCGACGCGACCAACATCGAAGCCCTCCGCCAACTCGGCGCAAGCGACTTCAGCTCCGCCGTGGTCGGCGTCGGAACGTCGATCGAATCCTCCGTGCTCACCACCGTGAACCTCGTCGACCTCGGCGTGGAACACATCTGGGCCAAAGCCATCACGCCAGCCCACGGGAAAATCCTCTCCCGCATCGGCGCAACCAACGTCATCTACCCAGAAGCCGACGCCGGCGTACGCACCGCACACCTCGTGGGCGGCCGCATGGTCGACTTCATCGAATTCGAAGACGACTTCGCGATCGTGAAAATGCAGCCGCCTAAAGAAACCCAGGGGTTCACGCTCGCGCAGTCACGTGTGCGTGAGAAGTACGGGGTCACCGTGCTCGGCGTGAAATCCCCCGGCGAAGAATTCGCCTACGCCCAAGCCGACACCCTCATCACGCCACGCGACATGCTCATCGTGTCCGGGCACGTCGACCTCATCGAACGGTTCGCCGGACGACCATAGCCGGCGAGGCTGTACCCGTGAGCCCGTGAGCCTGTGCTTCAGCCGACCATCTCGGCGACGCGAGCTCAGCCGGCCATTTCGCCGGCGCGGTCAGCGCACGCCTTCTGGCCAGCCACAACGGCTTCGCTGAAGCCCTCGGCCGCCATCGTGTTGATCGCGGCCTCCGTGGTGCCGCCCGGTGACGTCACAGCGCGACGCAACTCGGCGGGCTCGCGCTCGTCCTGAGCCAACATCGCGCCCGCGCCAGCAACGGTTGCGGCCGCAAGCTCGCGCGCGAACTCAGGATCCAAACCCAATTCAGCACCACCCTTAGCCATGGCCTCGGCCAAGAAGAACGCGTATGCCGGCCCCGAACCCGAAACCGCCGTCAACGCATCAATCTGCGACTCCGGGATCTCAAAGACCCGGCCAGCGCCCTCGAAAATCTGGGAAACCGCGCGAACGTGCTCGTCCGTTGCGTTCGTGCCACGCACCAAGCCCACCACGCCAAAACCATACTGAAGCGGGGTATTCGGCATCGTGCGCACCACCGGCTGGTCAGCGGCCACCGCCGCTTCAAGCTGCTCAACGCTCACCGCAGCCGCAATCGAAACAACCACCGCATCCGGCTTGAGCTCCGGGGCAAGCTCCGTCAAAACCTCAACCATCATGTGCGGCTTGACGCCCATCAACACAACATCAGCGTCAGAAACCGCCCGCAGATTCGCGCGCTCATCCTCCTGCTGCGACAACGCCTCAATGCCCTGATTCTTGCTCCACGCCTCAGCGCTCTGAGCGCTCCGGGTCGTAACCACCACCGAATCCTTCGAAACGCCAGCCTTGAGCGAGCCCTCGAGGATCGCGCCGTTCATGTTTCCAGTTCCGATAAAAGCAATCCGCATATCAGTCATGTGCCCAGTGTTTCATGAAGGTGCGGGGCCTTTCATGCGGACGCAGAGCCTTAAGTGGGCAAGCATGACGATGCGGGGCTAGCTTTGCGGCGTACCTTGCAGGTGGGTGCGCGTAAAGTCGAGGCATTCAGCCAGGATCCGTTCAACACCATCGGGTTCTTTGCGCCACCGCCGCGTCGAAACCTCAACCGTCGCGGAGCCTTGCCAGCCCGAATCCCCAAGGAACTGCAGCGTTTCAGCGACAGGCTGCGTCCCCATCCCCGGCGGAAGATGCTCGTCCTTACCGCTGTCTTTCCCATCGCACACATGCAGGTGCGTCAACCGAGAACCCAACGCCTTCACCGACGCCAACGAATCGGCTCGGGCGATCGCCGCGTGCGAAAAATCCCACGTCACAAAGTCATAGTCCAACGGCACCGGATCATAGTGAGGACGGTACATCTTGCTGTTCATCTGCCCCGCGGCACGCCACGGGTACATGTTCTCGACAGCGATCACCACGCCGTACTCCTCGTTCGAGCGGCGCACCCCCTCAGCGAAACCCGTCGCATACTTGCCCTGCCAACGGAACGGCGGATGCACCACAATAGTGCGAACCCCCATCTCGTGCGCGAGCAAAACGGAACGCTGGATCTTCTCCCACGCGCCACCCCACACCTGCTGCGTGAACAACAACGTGGGCGCGTGAATTGCGGCCACCGGAACCTGATACCGCTGGACCAGAGCATACAGTTCGTCGCCCGTTCGGGTCGTAGCATTACCGGTTACCAAGACCTCGATACCGTCATAGCCCAAATCCCGAGCCAACTGGAACGCCCGTTCAGGGCCCTTCGGGAACGCGCACGTCGTCGAAAGATAGACGGGGACACCCTCAGAAGCAGACGACGATGGGTCAACAGACAACGTAGCTCCTAGCGTGCCGGCGGAACCAGGTGAAGATTCTCCTTGAGGGCATCAACATCCCCAACACCAGCGTACTCGTCATTGATCACATCGTGATCACGCAACAGCCGATCAAAGCGGTGCATTAGAAGGCCCTCGCGCAAAGCCCACGGACAAATGCGGACCTCCTTGACCCCCAGCTTCTCCATGACCATCTCAGCGGCAACCGCCCCGGCCAGCAACTGAGGGGCACGAATAGGCGACACACCATCCAGCTCAGCCCGCTCATCGAACGACAACGAAACCAACTTCTGAGCCCACTTACGGACGTCCTTCAACAACAGCGTCCGCACCAAGAACGGGCCGTCAGCCTCTGATGTGGCACCGCTCATGCGCGCCAACGTGCGGAACGTCTTCGACGTCGCGACCACAAGGTCAGGCTCGACCTGGTTCGCGAACCTGTTCAACGGCTCCTCGATGACACCCACAATGTAGTCACGCAGACGCCCCACCAAAGCCTTCTTCGGCGGATCACCCGGCAAGAAATCCTTCGTCAAACGAGCAGCACCCAACGGCATCGACACCGCAAGGTCTGGGAACTCGTTCCGGCCAATCGCGACCTCGAACGAACCGCCGCCGATATCCAAAACCATAAGGTCACGCACGCCCCAGCCGAACCAGCGGCGGGCAGCGAAGAACGTCATCGCCGACTCTTCTTCGCCTGTGAGCTCCTGAAGCTTAACCCCAGACAACCGTTCAACCTCGCGAATGATGTCCGGCCCGTTCAGCGCCTCACGCAACGCGGAGGTACAGAACGCGAGCAGATCCTCGGCCCGGTGACGGCGCGCGAAATCCACGGCCTCATCCACGAAAGACAACAGCGCCTGCCGGCCCTCATCCGTCACCGCACCGCGCGGATCAAGATAGCGAACCAACGAAAGCTGCTGCTTATACGACGCGAACGCCGTGGGGCGAGCACCCGGGAACGCGTCCACGAGCAACAAATGCACCGTGTTCGAGCCGATATCCAAAACACCTAGACGCACGGCGGGGCCTACTCGCTCTTCTTCTTAGCGGTAGACGTCCGTTTGGTCGCGGTTGTTTTCTTAGCCGCTGTGGTCTTGCGAGTGGTCGTCTTGCGTGCGGCTGGCTTCTTGGCCGTCGTCTTCTTTGCGGTCGTTCCGCCCTTCGCGGCGACCTTGGCACGCTTCTCCATGAGCAAGTCGATCGCCTGCTCCTTGGTCAGTTGCTCGACGGTTGTGCCGCGAGGGATCGTGACGTTCGTCTTGCCGTCAGTGATGTAATCACCGAAACGGCCCGACTTCACGACAATCTTGCCGCCCGAGTTCGGGTCCTCACCGAACTCAGCCAACGGCGGCTTAGCTGCACCGCGGCCACGCTGCTTCGGCTGAGCATAGATCTCACGGGCCTGCTCCTCAGTGACCGTGAAAATCTCTTCCTCGGTCTGCAGCGAGCGGTAGTCCATGCCCTTCTTGAGGTACGGACCAAAGCGACCATTCGCCGCCACAATCTCCGTACCGTCGGCATCCGTGCCCACGTGCCGTGGAAGCGACATGAGCTTCACGGCCTCTTCGAACGTGACCGTCGCAGGGCTCATCCCCTTGAACAAGCTCGCGGTCTTAGGCTTCTGCTTAGCCGGCTTCTTCTTCGGCTTCGGGTTTCCGTTCTTGTAGTACTCGGTCGGGATCGAATCGTAATAAGCCTGAAGCTCTTCCTCCGTCATCTCCGGAATAACCTCAGTCACGTACGGACCGTAACGGCCATCCTTAGCCACAATCATGTGGCCAGTCTCCGGGTGGCGGCCCAGCTCGCGGTCACCCTCAACAGCGGCATCCATGAGCTCCTGGGCCTTCTGCGGCGTCAACTCATCCGGAGCCAAATCCTCAGGAACGTTCGCACGCAACGGCTCCTTGCCCGGCTCGGCATCCTCAGGCAGAGCCTTCTCAAGATACGGGCCGAACTTACCCACACGCAACGTGATGTCATCCGTGATCTTGATCGAGTTGATCGCGCGGGCATCAATCTCGCCCAAGTGATCAACGACGTTCTTCAAACCCTCGGCAGCGCTGTCACCGAAATAGAACGACGACAACCAGTCCTCATTCTTGAGCTGGCCAGCGGCGATCTTATCCAGGTCGTCCTCAAGACGAGCCGTGAAATCGTAATCCACGTACTGGCCGAAATGCTCCTCGAGCAGGCGGATCACCGAAAACGCGGTCCACGACGGAACCAGCGCGCCACCACGCTTGGTGACATAACCGCGGTCCATGATCGTAGAAATCGTCGGCGCATACGTCGACGGACGGCCGATCTCACGCTTCTCAAGCTCAGCTACAATCGAGGCTTCCGTGTAGCGAGCCGGAGGCGTCGTCTTATGGCCCTCCGCCTCAACGTCCTGGCTCGTCAACGCATCACCCTGCGCCAACTTAGGCAACCGAACCTGCTGGCCCTTCTCCTTCGCCTCCTCGCTCTTACCTTCCTCATAAGCAGCAAGGAAACCAGGGAACGTGATGACCGTACCCGAGGCCGAGAACTCAGCCACGCGACCATCCGCTGCCTCACCCTGAACCTTGACCGTGGCCGTCGAACCCTTCGCATCAGCCATCTGCGAAGCCACAGTGCGCTTCCAGATCAGCTCATACAGACGGAACTCATCTGGGCTCAAAACATTTTTGACCTGCGCCGGGGTGCGGAACGAATCCCCCGCCGGACGGATCGCCTCGTGAGCCTCCTGCGCGGCAGCATTCTTCGAAGAATACACGCGCGGCTTCGGAGCCACATGATCCGCACCATACAGCTCAGCGATCTGGCGGCGAGCAGCGTTGACCGCCTCACCCGAAAGGCTCACCGAGTCGGTACGCATATACGTGATGAAACCGTTCTCATACAGACGCTGCGCAACCTGCATCGTGACCCGCGACGAGAAACGAAGCTTCCGCGAAGCATCCTGCTGCAGGGTCGAGGTCGTAAACGGAGCAAAAGGACGACGCGTGTACGGCTTCTCCTCAACCGAAACCACAGAACACGACGCACCAGCCAGCCCATCAGCCAACGACGACGCATCGGCTTCCTTCAGGACCACCACATCGGCCTTCTGAGCCGCTGGACGCAGCTGGCCCTCATCGTTAAAGTCACGGCCCGTAGCAACACGGCGGCCGTCAACCTGCGTCAAACGCGCCCGGAATGCCTCGCCAGAGCCCGCAACGAACTCACCAGAAACATCCCAATACTCCGCCGGAACGAACGCCATGCGCTCACGCTCACGCTCAACCACCAGCCGCGTGGCCACAGACTGCACACGGCCAGCCGAAAGCCCAGGGCCCACCTTGCGCCACAAAACCGGGGAAATCTCATAACCGTAAATACGGTCCAAAATACGGCGGGTCTCCTGCGCATCCACCAGATCCATATCCAGATCACGCAGGTTCTCAAGAGCGCGCTGAACCGATTCCTTGGTGATCTCCGTGAAGGTCATCCGGTACACCGGCACCTTAGGCTTCAAAACCTCCAAAAGGTGCCACGAAATCGCTTCGCCCTCACGGTCGGCATCGGTCGCGAGATACAGAGCATCAGCATCCTTGAGCTCACGCTTCAGATCCGTAACCCGCTTCTTCTTGTCCGGGTACACCACGTAGTAGGGCTCGAAACCGTGATCCACGTCCACCGCGAACTTACCCACGGACGTCTTCTTCAACTCCGCAGGCAGCTCTTTAGGCTGCGGCAAGTCACGAATGTGACCCACCGACGCGTCCACGACGAAACCATCACCCAAGTACTTGGCAATGGACTTACTCTTCGCCGGGGACTCGACGATCACGAGCTTCTTACCGGTTTTATTCTTAGTGGCGGGCACAGCACTCCTCGAAACCCGACAGGTGAGACACACCGGACGGCATGCCCCTCATCAGTTCCTAACCCTAGCGTGCCAAACGTATCGCACGCTTGTCACCACGAGTTAATCTGCGCCACGCGTTACACCGCGTGGACTGCTCGGGGCGTGTTCTGCTCGCGTCGCTGACTCAGTGCCGCCGGGTTACGGATGCAAGGGTTACGGGCGCAAAGCGAGAGCTGCTTAGGGCGTGAACGGGATCGGGCTGATCCCCTTCTCGCCAGGGAACGGACGCGAACGGTCCGGAAGCCCCGAGAGTAAGTAATAGGTACGGCGACGCGGAACGTCCGGATCCTCCGCCTCGCGCGAGCGAGCCGTGAACTCCTCCTCGAGCTCACTCAGCCGCTGCAGAAATTCTTTCTCGGTTTCTTCATCCAAGAACAACGAACCGAAATACATGTACGCCGGGGCGGGCCCTTCCGAATCAGCGCGACGGTTCTGCTCGCGGTACTCGATCTCCGCGATCAGCTTCTCGCGGTACGCGTCCAGCCGCGTCTTCGCGTAATCCGTCAACTGCGTCGGCTGGCCACCGCTCGACGCCGTCATGACCGAATCGCCTGTGGCCCGCCAGTGCCGCTCGCGGCCGTCACTCACAACACCCTCTGGCGGGGAAACCCGCTTAACGAGGCCGAAACGCTCCAACTCACGCAAGTGATAACTCATCGCCGACGGCGTCAACCCCGTCAGCTCCGCAAGCTCAGTAGCCGTGCGCGTTGAGCGCGAACCGAACAACTCATCGATCGCCAAAACCCGTGCACGGTGCGTCAACGCCTTGATCGCCTTCGGGTCCGTCACCACAATCTGGCGGCCATCGCCCGCATCGATCGTCGCCGTTGCATCCGCAGCCGGGCCAGCAAGGACATCAACCTTCGCCGGCGCGGCCGAAGCGGCGGAAGTCCGGCGACGGCCGGTCACCTTTGAATCATTCGGATCGGAAATAGGCGACATACAACAACCCCCGAACAAGCCAGGACACCCTAGCGCAACGACAACCCACAGACAATAACTGCAGACCCTTTAATTATCCCACAATGTGGAGTAAATCACATCGCCTGCCAAGGCTTTATCACTCCAGAACCAGCAAACCCTGGCGCAACAAGACAGCCGCGAAATCAACCAAACCACTCACCTGCTGCGCTGTGCTTTCTTGGGTTGCAGCACTTTCCTGATGTGTAGCGCTTTCCTGAACTGCACCATCCTGATCTGCCGCGCCGCCGGACGTCAACTCCACGACCGCCGCCGCCAACGCACCCACCGGAACATCACCATCGCACGCCGAAAGCAAACCAGCCTGCTCGGTCGTCAACGCATGCGTGCGACGCAGCCCCGAACCCTGCCGCAAGATCAGCATCTGCGGATGCGGATCCAACGGCTTGCCATACGACTCAACCGTCACATCATCCGCAACAACAGCGCGCACTGACGCCACATCGACGCCCACCAATGCATCGGCCGCTGTGATCTCGCGCTCAAGCCACGGCCCCAAAGGAGAATCCACCTCACGCAAAATCTCCTCGAACACGCGCCCCACACCGTGCGCGCGGCCCGGTTCGGGGCGCCTCAGCCACACGTAACCAAAGCCAACGCCCTCGACATCGCGCGAGGCGAAATCCTCAAGATACTCACCGAAGCGCCGCTGGGCGGCCGCCGGGTCACGATCCTCCGAAGCATCCCGCAACCACATCTGCGCATAATCAGCGGGCGACTCAACATCGCGCTGAATCACCCACGCCTCGAGGTCTTCCGGCGTCCACTCATCCAAGCGCTCAGCCCAGTGAGCGCCGGACGGGATCTCCCAGTTCGCCAGCATCTGAGCCGTACCGCCCGGGGCCAAAACCTCGCCCAGGCCGCGCCACAAAGTTTCCACCAACTGGTCGCCCGGGAGGCCACCATCCCGGTACGTGAAACGATCCTCCTCAGTCTCGCCCGCAGTGCGAGGCGTGATCACAAACGGTGGATTCGAAACCGCCAGATCGAACTGCCGCCCCGCAACCGGTTCCAACAACGAACCCTGCAGCAAGGTCAGTCGGGCATCCATATCAGCGGGATCGATACCCAACTGCTCATGATTCAGCAGGGCGTTGAAACGCGTGAACGCCAGCGCACGTTCGGAGAGGTCTGTAGCCGTCACGTGCTTGGCATGACGCAACAAATGGAACGTCTGAATACCGCAGCCAACACCCACATCCAACGCCGCATCAACCTCACGGCGCACCGTATTCGCCGCCAACGTCAACGACGCCTGACCAATCCCCAACACATGGTCCTTACGCAAAACACCCTCACGATGATGCGCACCAACATCCGATGCGACCCACAGCTCCAAGCCATCATCCGCCGCGTGCGGGCGCAGATCCACCGCGGCGCGAACCCCACCACCAGGGACCGGCTCGACCAAACCCAGGCGCGTCAAACCCTCGACGCCAACACCCGGCATCGCCGCGGCCAACTCAGCGGCATCAACCACACCACCCAAAACAAAAACCTCAACCAGCGACGCCAGACCGGCATCCGAACCGACCGTCGACTCCGGGTTGCCCGTCGCTTCCGAGCCGTCGGTACCGGCGGCACGGGCCTGCGCAACAGCCCACCGAGCCGCCGCTGGTTGCTCACGGACCAACGCATCCATCGCGTCTTCGCCCACCAACGCAACAACCGCATCGAACGTGAAACGAGCCGCCGCAAGATCAGCCCGCAACACAGCAACATCCTCAGACGAAGAAAACACAGGAAAATCCGGAGAAACCATGACAACAGTCTAAATAGATGCTGTGAAACAGGCCGCGGGAAGAGACATATTTTCACCAGAAGCCCCGTTACTTCGCAGTAGGTTGTAGGCTTCAAAGCATGAACGGTATTGCAAGCGATGAGCTCATCGGCACCTGGGTCAAAGGCTGGGCCGAAGCCCGGGGCTTCGACACCTACCACGAAGGACCAGTCCACGCCTACCGCCGAACAGGTCAAGACGAAGCCCACTGGGAATACGTCGTCCACGAACCCGACAACGAACTGCTGCAAAAACTCGCACACATGATGCAAGAACACAGCGGTCAACGCCTCACCGTCTTCACCGAAGACCCCGACAGCATGCCTGATAAAGTCCACGAAGTGGGCCTCCGCGTCGTCGCTAACCGCGAAGTCATGATGACCAGCCCGATGGCCGCGCAAGACGTCGAGGCACCCATCACCGAAGACAGCCTCGTCTGGCAAGAAAAGCGCGACGGAGCCCACACCTGGGTCTCCCTCCACCGCCGCGAAGACGGAGCCGTCCTCGCATCCGGACACATGGCATCCATCGGCGACTACGCAGTATTCGACCGCATCGTCACCGCACCAGACCAGCGCCGCAAAGGCTACGGGACGCTCGTGACCCGCTACCTCGCATCCGTCGCGACCGAAACCGACGCCGAATACGGCCTCCTCGTCGCATCAACCGACGGCTACGAGCTCTACCACCACCTCGGCTGGACCCTGCTCGGCGCGATGCTCGCGATCGAAACCCCAGACGAAGCCGACGACACCGCACGCACCGACCACACGAGCTAACGCTGGCTCAGTGCTGGCGAGCACGGTCACAAGCCACGGCGTCGCCCCTCACCATTGAGGGCGACGCCAACGCTTTTAAGGCGAGCGCTATGCAGCCGGCGCCATTTTGGAACCAGCGCCGCGGGAAGAGGCCAAGCCTGTGGGAAGATGCAAGGGACACTAGAGATGTAGGAGTCATGAAAGATTTCCGGACACTGGTCCCCTTGCTGGGCCGCGGCGATGAACCCGAGACACTACGGCACGTCCGGGTGCTCCCCTCCCGCGAAGCCGAGTACGCGCCCTGGCCTGAATGGCTCCACACCGACGCCCGCGATGCGTGGGAGAAGGCCGGCATCCCCCAGCCGTACCGGCACCAGGTCGACGCCGCCAACCTCATCCATGCCGGCAACGACACGATCATCGCGACCGGAACCGCCTCCGGTAAATCACTCACCTACCTCATGCCCCTGCTCGATGCGCTGACCCGCGGAGCACGCGTAGCCCGCACGCCAAACGACACGGCTGACCCGGCCACAGGCGCTGATGCTGGCCCCGTCGCTACTGCTGAAGCTGAAGCCACCGTGCTTTCAGGCGGGCGCGGCGAAGCGACTGCCCTCTATATAGCGCCAACCAAAGCTCTTGCCGGAGACCAGCACACCAGCATCCTGGAACTCGACGTACCCGGTGTTAGAGCCGCAACCTACGACGGCGACACCGCACCCGAGGAACGGCGCTGGGTACGGGACCACGCCAACCTCGTACTCACCAACCCGGACATGCTCCATTACGGGATCCTGCCGAACCACACACGGTGGGCGCCGTTCCTGCGGAAACTGACCCACATCGTCGTGGATGAGGCGCACTTTTACCGAGGGGTTTTCGGTTCCCACGTCGCGGTGCTGTTGCGGCGCCTGCTGCGGATTGCGGAGCATTACGGTGCTCGCGTGCGGGTTGTGGGCGCGAGCGCGACAAGCGCTGAGCCGGCCGAAACGTTCGGCCGTTTGACGGGTCGGGACACGCAGGCGGTCACGCACGACACTTCTGCAACTGGTGAGACCACCTTGGTGTTGTGGGAGCCACCGCTCACGGACCGGCGCGGTGAGAACGGCGTGTTTTTGCGCCGATCCTTGGTCGCCGAGACCGCTGATTTGATGGCGAACCTGGTTTCGGGGCATGTTCGGACGTTGGCGTTCATCCGTTCGCGGCGGGGTGCTGAGGCAATTTCGGATTCCGCCCGGCGTCTTCTCGAAGAGGTCGACGAGTCTCTGCCGCGGCGTATTGCTGCGTATAGGTCTGGCTATTTGCCGCAGGAGCGCCGTGCTTTGGAGGACGCCCTGAGAGCGGGTGAGCTTCTGGGTATGGCTTCGACCTCCGCGCTTGAGTTGGGTATTGATATCTCCGGCTTGGATGCCGTGCTTGTTGCCGGTTGGCCTGGCACGCGCGCCTCGTTCTTCCAGCAGATCGGCCGTGCTGGGCGCGGTGGGCAGGATTCTTTGGCGACGTTCATCGCTGGCGATGATCCGTTGGATGCGTTCTTGGCGCATAACCCGGAAACGATGCTGGATTCGGGTGTTGAGGCGAGTGTTTTTGACCCGGCGAATCCGTATGTATTGCAGCCGCATTTGGCGGCGGCCGCGGCCGAGCTTCCCTTGACCGTGGCCGATGTCGGGTTGTTCGGGGATACCGCTCTGGGGTTGGTTGAGGACTTGGAAGAGCGCGGTATTTTGCGTCGCCGCCCTTCGGGATGGTTTTGGGTTCACGCGGAGTCGGCTCACGAGTTTGTGGATTTGCGTTCGGTGGGTGGCGGCCCGCTGCAGGTCATCGACTCTGAGACGGGTGCTGTGATTGCGACGATGGATTCCTCGCAGGCGCATTATCAGGCTCATGAGGGTGCCGTTTATCTGCATCAGGGGCGCCGCTATGTGGTTGATGTTTTGGATGAAGAGAACCATGTTGTGGTCGCGACCGCGGCTGAACCTGACTTCTATACGCAGGCTCGGGATGTCACTAGTGTCAAGGTTTTGGGCGTCACGCACCAGGAGAAGTGGGGCGAGATCGGCGTTCATTATGGGGATCTGTTGGTGACGACGCGGGTGGTTTCTTTCCAGCGGAAGGCGCTGGTTTCTAACGAGATTTTGAGTGAGGAACCGCTCGAGCTTGAGCCTCGTGAACTGTTCACGAAGGGTGTGTGGTTCACGATTCCTGAGACCCGCCTGCATTCAGCTGGTGTGGAGGCTGGCGCTATTCCGGGTTCGCTGCATGCCGCGGAGCATGCAGCGATTGGCTTGTTGCCGTTGCTGGTGACGAGTGACCGCTGGGATATCGGCGGTGTTTCGACTGCGATGCATGTTGACACTGAGTCCCCCACGATTTTTGTGTATGACGGCCACGCCGGTGGGGCGGGGTTCACGGAGCGCGCGCATGCGATGGCTCCGTTTTGGCTGGAGGCGACGCGTGAAGCGATCCGTACGTGCGAGTGTTCTTCGGGGTGCCCGTCGTGTGTTCAGTCGCCGAAGTGCGGCAATAAGAACAACCCTCTCGATAAAGCCGGGGCTGTTGCACTGCTTTCGGAGATCCTGCGACTTGTTCCCGCGCAGCGCAAGCGCCGTTGAGCGTGAGCGGTCCCTTCATTCTTCTGCCGTGATGGTTGGCGGCCCGGCATAGGACTCGGCTTTCACAGCGGGCAGGGGCCAGCCTTTGAGCCATCCGGTTCTGTGAGCTTGCGTGACGATGTGCACCGTCGCGCGCTGAGCTGTAGCCTCTCCACGACCAGCGGCCCCGCCACCAGTCAGGAGTGTGCACCGGGTGAGTTCAGCGTCGTGTTTTGTCGCGATTTCTGCGGCGAGCGCACACGGGTTTCCTGCGGAGATGACTCCGCGGTGCGCGTCGGCTGCGGCGAGGGCTGCGAGGTCTGCCGCGGTTTTCGCTCGTGCTTGGTCGGCGGTGGATACCGCCCACATCGCGACCCCTAGTGCCGCGATGAGGCCGATGCACAGGAGCCCTATGACCAACCCGGTTGCGCCGCCGCGGTCCTCCGACCAGTTCGTGGGTTTCATGGCGCCGTCCTTATTGCTGGCCTGAAGCCGCGGACTCTTCAACGCGTGCTGTGGCTGTTGCGTGCACTGTGATGCCGGGGCCGAGGAAGGTCCAGAGTTTGACGTTGTTGCGCACCTCGACGGTGACCCATTCGCCGCTGCGATCCACGCGTTGAGTTGCACCGTCTCCGGCAACCTTGGACACGTCGAGGTGGGATCCCCTCGCTTCTTCACGCGCTGACATTCCAGCCGCATGTTGGGAGCGCACTTGCGCTGCCCCTACTGTTGCGATGGCACCTATGAAGGCAAGCAACAACACGAGTGCAGGCAGGAGGACCGCGAACTCAGCCGTGACTGACCCACGCATGACATTCTCCTTGGAACGACGAACCCCAGTGTGTGGATGGGACGGTTCCACAGTTCGTGCCGAAGGTTCCATGTCTCGTTGCGAGTGTTCCGTTGAAGCGTGCGCTGCGGGGCGTCGTTTCGCGGTGTTCATTGCGTCCTCCTGCCTGCTGCTTTTCGTGTCGTTAGAGGCCCAGCGCTTTGGAGATGAGGCCCATCAGCATGCCTTTGACCTGGCCTCCGCTCAAGATGGTGACCAAGAGCCCCGCGAAGCCGACGGCAGCGAGCGTGACGATCGAGAACTCGGCAGTTGCGATGCCGGCTTCCGGGTCGTCGATCGTCGAGATTGAGCGTGAAATAGTGGTTTCCATGTGGTCCTCCTGACCTTTCAATTGCTGTGTTTAGGTACCGGGTTGTTCCCGATGTTTTGAGTCTTCCGGCTGAGGGATTGCCGGTGTGCTTCGGAGAGGAATCTGTGGATAGCTGGGTGTGGGAATCGTGCAGGTGGATAACGAAACTGTTGAACGAGTTGCTGGTTCCACGCTTGGGTTACTGATTCCACGGCTGTAGCGCCAGCGCAACAGGAACCACGCCGAGGCATATAAACGCAGGAAGCGCGCATAGCCCGAGGGGGATCACGACACGGACGCCTAGGCGCTCGGCTTGCGCCTTTGCACGGTCCTCGTTCGCCGCGCGCTGGTGTTTACTTGATTGCCTGAGCAGCTCCGCCACTGGCGCCCCAGTCGCTTTGGAAACCTGAACGAAGGAACCAATGCGCTCCGCGTTCGGGGCATAACTGAACGCTTTTTGTGTTTCGACGCCCCAGCTCAGCGCGGTAGCGACCCTGCTGAATCCGAGCGTGTTCCCGGTGGATTCGTCGATCTCGGTGAGTGCGTGTTCAATCGACATGCCGGCTTCGATGCATGACGCGAGGGCATCTGCGATGAGCGGCTCGTACTCGGCACCCATGTAACTCTCACCCATGTAGCTCTCACCCGAGGCGCTATATCCCTGCAGCTGCGACGGTTGCTGAGTTCGCGGTTGGGCGGAGCGCGGTTGAGTGGAACGCGGTTGCCATGACATGACCGCGATAGCCAGCATTCCTGCGCAAATCCACCCTGCCAGCACTGTGAAGGCCAGTGTCATACCGCGGCCTCGCTATCGCCATGTGACATCTTGCTGATGAGCCTCCGAGACCAGATCAGCGACGCGCACCACAGAAGACATCCCGCAAACAGGCATACTCGCCCGGCGGTTGTTGTGAACAAGATTCCCAGCGGATCGGCACCCAACAGTTGCGCCATCACGATGCCGCCCAACGGCAAGAGGGCCAGGATGCGGCGAGTGGTCTGTGCCGGCGCGATACCGGTGACCTGACTTCTGATAGCAGTTGCGCGGGCCTTCGCGTGGGCAGCCACGGCCTCAAGCAAGTCCGCGTATGCGATGCCGGTTTTCTCGGCGAGACCCTGAGCCCAGTACACGTCTCGTAGCATTCGCGGAAATCTGTCGGGCTCGCGGCCGGCGTCCGGCGCAGCCGCCATCGTGACAGGCGCGCCCAAAGCGACCCTTGATGTGGTGAGTGATGCCGCGTTTCGCCATGATTCGAGCTCGTGTGCGCGCACCCGCGAAGATGCGTTGCGAGCGGGCTTCTGAACAGCTTGGTTTTCTACGGCGAGCGCCGATGTGAGCGCTTCCCAGGCGTAGCGATGGTGCGCGTCTGATCGCATGAGCGAAGCAAGAGTAGAGATGACCTGTTGAGCGACGTCGTAGGTCACCGCCAGCTCTTCGCTCGGTTGCTCACTTGCCTGCCTCGGTTCGGTCCGTTGAGAACGAACACGCACTGGCCTGCCAGACGCGCCCACACGCTTCCATGACAGCACGCTGACAAGTAGGAGGGCGGCACAAACCCACGCGGTTATCACGACATCTCCCTCCTTCCGGAGGGCTGCACACTCTGCCGCTCGCAGGGTTCCACGCTCTGCCGCTCGCCGGAAGGTTCCACTCGTTGCGGCGCACCAGAAGCATCCGCAACGTAGCGGAGGTCAACATCGAGCGAACCGGTATCCGTCAACCGCAAGGATCCCAGTGCGACTGGCCCTCGACCCCGCTCGGTGCGTTCAATATGAATCACGATGCCGATCGCACTAGCGGCTTGCAGTGCCGTTGTGTGAGGTTGCCATCCGGCGAGGGATCCCAGCGCCATCAAGCGGGCGGGAACATCGTTGATCGAATTCGCGTGCACGGTGGCGCCGGCCCCGGTGTGCCCCGTGTTCAGAGCCATCAGGAGGTCCTGGATTTCTGCACCACGACATTCACCCACGATGAGCCGGTCAGGGCGCATCCGCAAAGCCTGCCGCACGAGTTCCTGCAGTGAGACTTCGCCAGCGCCTTCCGAATTGGGTTGCCGCGCTTGCATCGACACCGTGTGAGGGTGAGCCGGACGTAGTTCACGAGAATCTTCGATCATGATGAGCCGGTCGTCTCCTCGGCACTCCGCGAGCATCCCTGCCAACAGAGTGGTCTTGCCGGCACCGGTTCCGCCGCTGATCATAAACGTCTCCCGGCGTTCCACCACGTGTTTGAGTATCGGAACCCAGGCGGCCTGTGGACCGGTCAATATGTCGCCCAGCCGGGCTTGCGCAGGATTCGGCACTCGAATGGATAGAACAGGCGAGTCCACGATGGGCGGCAAAACTGCGTGAACTCTGTAACCGTCTACGACCGCATCCCCGTACGGGTGCGCTGTATCCAACGCGCGACCTGCACGGCCAAGGATTCGAACCGCGATGCGCGCAACCTCGGATGCTTCCAACCGCATCTCGGTGCGCGATAAACCTGCAGTCTGATCGACCCAGACGGAACCGTCGGACGTGACCAACACGTCGGTCACCCCGGGCGTCTCGACGAACTGAGCCAAAGGCCCCACACCGGTCAGCTCCCGCTGGATCGCTTGAGCTGCTTCGCGTACGGCTCCCGGACCACGAAACGCCCCTCCAGGTGACGAGGAACCCGCCGAAATCAGCCCAGATGACAGCAGGCTGGCAATGGTGGACGGATCAGCCGACTGACCCGTCTCGAGTAGTTGTTCCCGGATTTGTTGAGTCACGTCGTGCGAATGCCCGGCATCCCTTCTCATGCGGCCCACCTCGACCTAGCCGGGAGCTTTTCCCCGACTCCTCTCCCGGCTTCCAGATGAGGGATCCAGACTTTCTGAGCCAACCCGCGCGCCGCGGAGATGACGCTACGCCCCTGAATACTCCCGGCCCACGCGGCGCCAATTTTCGCTGCCTCGGCACGGGAATCGCAGCCACGGGGTCGAACGCCAAGAACACTCCAGTCGACGCCTCGCACATCCACTGCTCGGTGTCGTGAATCCGCTGTTCCGCGTTGAGCTAACGCCCACGGCCGCTGCAGGCACACGACCCGATCACGCCGCGCCTGTCCAGACTCGGAACCCAACCACCCATCAACTGCAACCGGCCCGCGATCGACAAGGACCACATCGACCGCCCGCGAAAACGCATCGATTGCGCGGGCAAGACCTGCTTCATCCAAGCCCTGACCCTGCCCCGGTGCGAATGTCACAAGGTGAACGCCTGCCAGCCGCGGCAACAGCTCGAGAGTGCTCGCGGCGGGACCGTCCTCGATCGCCGCCTGAACTTCTGGCCACCGCATCCCGCCATCGACGCCCCAACGCGTATCCGAGCACGCGTCCGCATCCAGCACGACCACCGACCAACCGTGAGCTCGCACAGCCTGCGCTACCCCGGCAACAACCGCCGCGCTATTGCGGGAGCCCGGGCCGTCAGCGATCTCGATGACGCGCCCCAAAACTGAACCGTGCCTACTCCCCCACACAATCTTGCTCAGCAACGGCGCTCCCGAAGGCAGAACAATCGGATGCGCACCCGGGTTCCGAGCCGCCGCCGCGTATACCGCGCCAGGGTCGAGCCCCACGAAACACAGTTCAGAACCGTCGGCAACCGCAGGCAAGACGCATGAGCTGCCGGCCTCAACACCGCTAGCTTCAACCAGGTGTGCCACAACCTCCGAATTGCCAGGCAGCGCATTCGCTCCGACCGCCGGAGCATCGACCAGCTCGAGCCCCAGGCCGTGCACCACGGCGGCGGCCTCCCCGCGGACATCGAAAGCCCGCGCACTAAAACCCGACACACCGGACCCCGACGCGTTAAGCCCTCGACCGGGGCTGTCAGGCGCGCGATGCCACATCACGATGGGCTTGCCACTGATGGGCATGCCGCTCATGCGCTTGCCAGCTTGGCCTCGCCGGCGCCGGTGGGTGTCTAGTAAGCGTACGGGCACGGAGTCCGCGGGGTCGTCCGCGGTGCGCTTGCGCCGCCCGCTAGAGCGAGCAGATCTGGGGCTCGTTTGAGCGCTGACGTTAGATTGAGCTGGATCGTTGGTCAGGGTCCACATGCACCCAGCACACTGGAAGCAGCACCTGTACGGAGGCCACGATCAGAAATTGTGGAGAAAAGCCCGGCATCCCCCTGACTGTGAATGACGGATCCTGCCTCGGCCTCAGCTCCTAGCTCACACTTTCGGTTCGACCTTGACCGGGTTCGCAGACGGCCTCATCCACCCGGTCTCGAGCCAGCCCGCATCGGTCAGAATCGAGGTCAAAACTGTCGCGGTGAAACCCCACAACAAGCCTTGCTGCAAACGATAGGCCGGCATACGGAAAGGCTTTCCGTTGCGTTCAAATTCGGTAATGCAACGGACGTCATCGCTCAAAAGATCCGCAACCGGCGTGCGGAAAACATCAACAGACTCATTGACGTCCACCGGAGCGACCTTACTCGGCTTCTCCCACACAGCAACCACCGGAGTCACCTCGTACCCAGAAATAGTCGGCGAAACCGGCAGCGTCCCCAGAACCTTGACGCCATCGGGGTCCAGCCCGGTCTCCTCAACCGCTTCACGCAGCGCGGTGTCCACGAGCGTTTCGTCGCCTTCTTCCCAGCCGCCGCCCGGAAACGCGATCTGCCCCGCATGCGAACGCAACCCGTCGCTGCGCCGCAACAGCAAAACATCGAGGTCAGACGGCACGACCTCAGACGGATGCACCGCGGGAATCGAGTCAAGCGCGCCAAACAAAACGAGCACAGCGGCACGCTTACGCACCGGGAACTTGCCGCGAAGCCGCGCATACATCGGCAACAATTCGTCGCCGCCTGCGCCATCGCCACTCACGTCAGCGCCAGGCCCGCCATCGACCTCCGATTCACCGCCGCGAACACCCGCGTACTTATCAACAACCGCCTGCAACTGTTCACGTACTGTGCTCATGCGTTCAGCCCGTACCCCATCGCACGCAGCTCGCGGCGCGAATACCCCTCGACCATGAGCCTGTGTAGCTCTTCACGGCCCGGCGCGAGCTCGTATTTCAAAAGCTTCTTCGCTTCCACCGGGTCGGTCTCGCCCTCCCCGTACGATGGGCACCACTGCGCAATAGGGCACGCACCGCACGCTGGTCGCTGGGCATGGCAGATACGGCGGCCGTGGAAAATCAGGTGATGCGAAAGGTCCGTCCAGTCTTTCTTCTCGAAAAGCTCCCCCACCTGGTGCTCAACTTTGACTGGGTCAACTTCTTTGGTCCACGCGAAGCGGCGGGCAAGCCGCCCGAAATGCGTATCCACCGTGATTCCTGGGTGGCCGAACGCATTCCCCAGCACCACGAAAGCGGTCTTCCGCCCCACGCCCGGCAGGGTCACGAGGTAGTCGAGGTCGTCAGGCACCTCGCCGCCGGTGTCTTCCATAAGGGTCCGCGCGAGGTTCTGAATGTTTGCGGCCTTGGTCTTGTAGAAGCCGGTTGGCCGCACCACGTCCTCGACCTCGCTGAGGCTCGCCCCAGCCAACGATGCGGCGTCCGGCCACCGCCGGAACAGTTCCATGGTCACTTGGTTGACTTTGACGTCGGTCGTCTGCGCCGACAAGACCGTCGCAACCAACAGCTCAAATGGATTCTCAAAATCCAATTCAGGGACTACATAAGGGTATTTCTCCGCGAGTTCGCGGTTGATTTTGCGGGCACGCCGCTTACGCCCCAGGGGTGTTTCGCGTTCCCACATCCGCTCGCGTTTCTCGGCAGGGGTGAGTCTGCGTGCCATAACCTTCGCATTCCTTTCCTTCGCGCATCCTGCGCGCTCACTCTCTGCCATTCACCCTACCCGCCGCCGTCACCGGCCAGCCCGGCCCCGCATTGTCATATTGCGAACCGATTTGCCCGCGATCGCCAGCAAATGAAACAGTAGACCTAAAGTGACCTGCCTCACATAGTCTTAAAACTAAGTGATCCAGATCACCGCCGAAATGTGCGATATGAGTCTGCGAGGAATCGTTATGTCTGAAAACCCGGCAATGGACAACCTGAGCCACGAGGACCGCTCATTCCCGCCGAGCCCCGAGTTCGCCAAGAACGCCGTCGCCCACCAAGACCTCTACGAACGCGCGCAACAGGACCGCCTCGGCTACTGGGCCGAGCGCTCCCGCGAAGCCCTCACGTGGGCCGAAGACTTCACGACCGTCCTCAACGACTCCGAAGCCCCGTTCTATAAGTGGTTTGAAGACGGCAAACTCAACGCCGCCTACAACGCACTCGACCGCCACGTCGAGGCCGGCAACGGCGACCGCGTCGCCATCTACTTCGAAGACGAAACCGGCGCCACCGCAACCTACACGTACGCCGAACTCACCACCGCCGTGAAGAAGGCCGCTAACGCGTTCAGCGAGCTGGGCGTGGGGTCTGGCGACCGCATCGCAATGTACATGCCGATGATCCCGGAGGCCGTGATTACGATGCTGGCTTCCGCCCGCCTCGGCGCGATCCACTCGGTCGTGTTCGCTGGCTTCTCCGCGGATGCGTTGCGCTCGCGCGTTGACGATGCGGAGGCGAAGCTGGTCGTGACCGCGGACGGCAACTGGCGCCGCGGCAAGCCGAACCCGGTCAAGAAGATCGTGGACGCAGCGCTTGAGGCTGATGGCCACACGGTCTCCAACGTTGTTGTAGTGCGCAACAACAAGGAAGAACCTGAGGCGTGGGTTGATGGCCGCGACCTCTGGTGGCACGACGTCATGGAGAACGCCTCGGATGAGCACACCGCTGAGGCTTTCGAAGCCGAGCACCCACTGTTCATCCTCTACACGTCCGGCACCACAGGTAGGCCGAAGGGCATCCTGCACACGACCGGCGGCTACCTCACTCAGGCCGCTGTGACCGCGAAGGACACGTTCGACCTGCACCCTGAGACCGACGTCTACTGGTGCACCGCGGACATCGGCTGGATCACCGGCCACTCCTACGTCACGTACGGCCCACTCATCAACGGCGCCACGATCCTCATGTACGACGGCACGATGGACACCCCTGACAAGGGCCGCTGGTGGGACCTTGTGGAGAAGTACAAGGTCACCATCATGTACACCGCCCCAACCGCTATCCGCACCGCGATGAAGTGGGGCCGCGACATCCCTGACGCCCGCGATTTGTCTTCGCTGCGCGTGCTCGGTTCCGTGGGTGAGCCGATCAACCCTGAAGTGTGGATGTGGTACCGCGAAGTCATCGGTGCGAACAACGGCGCCGGCAAAGACGGGCAGCCGGGACCGCGCAAGGAATCCCCTGCCCCGATCGTGGATACCTGGTGGCAGACCGAAACTGGTGCGCACATGATCGCCCCGCTCCCGGGCGTTACGGCAACCAAGCCGGGTTCCGCGCAGGTCGCTGTGCCAGGCATCAGCGTCGACGTTGTTGACGACCTCGGCGAGCCTCTCGGCAACGGTGAAGCAGGCCTGCTCGTCATCAAGGAACCATGGCCGGCGATGCTCCGCGGCATCTGGAATGACCCAGAACGCTACAAGGACACCTACTGGGACCGCTTCGGCGACAAGTATTTCGCGGGCGACGGCGCCAAGAAGGACGACGACGGCGACCTGTGGCTCATGGGCCGCGTCGACGACGTCATGAACGTTTCGGGCCACCGCTTATCCACGACCGAAATCGAGTCTTCGCTGGTCGCCCACGAGGCAGTCGCCGAGGCCGCTGTGGTCGGTGCAGCAGATGAGACCAAGGGCGAAGCGGTCGTCGCATTCGTGATCCTCAGCGGCGAGGCTGGCTCCTGGCCAGAAGACATCACGGAGCAGCTGCGCCAGCACGTTGCCGCAGACATCGGCGCGATCGCCCGCCCGAAGGCTGTATTCGCTGTCCCTGAACTACCAAAGACCCGTTCCGGCAAGATCATGCGTCGCCTACTTAAGGACGTCGCGGAAGGCCGCCCAGCCGGCGACTCCTCGACGTTGGCGGACACCACGGTGATGAACCAGATTTCCGAATCGATGCGGAATAAGGGCTAATTCTTCACCGGGGTTGCCCCCGACGCGCACAACGGCGTGGCTGGAGCGTAGCCGCCACGCCACAGAAAACGATGCGGTGGACAGACGCACTGTCCACCGCATCGGCTTTTGTTATGACCTTTGTACGGGCTTATGACACTTGCTGCGGCTCTGATCTTCCGTGTCAGCGCCTGTAACTACTCAGCGCGAGCAACTGCCCCGGCGCGCGTAGTTACTTGCACGACCCGGTTGACACCGCACTCGACCGGCCCGGGGCCTCACCGACGATGGTTTTCAGCTCATCATTCGTGATCGCGTAGCCGACATTGTCCTCGTCCTTAGACTTCGCGAAAATCATTCCGCGGAACGTGCCATCGCTAGCCACGAGCGGCCCACCCGAGTTGCCGCGCTTCACATCCGCCGCAAGCTGATAAACATCAACCTGAGACGAACCGCTGCCATAAATGTTCGGCAACTGCGCCATCGCCCGCTGCTTCACCGCAGCCTGCGAAACCGTGTAAGGACCACCCGCCGGGAAGCCCATGAACGCCGCCTCATCGCCGGCACGCAACGTGCGGCCCATCTCCAACGGACGCATGTCGAGCCCATCCACCGCAATCACAGCGATGTCGCGGCGCGAATCAAACGTGACAGTCCGGCCCGTCAGAGCCCTGCCATCCGGAGTCTCAATAACAGGCTGCTCGATGCCACGCACAACGTGGGCATTCGTCAACAAACGGTCCGGCGCGATCGCGAACGACGTACCCGTCTGGTTCACACCACACTCGGTAGCGATACCAGTAACCCGCGCAACAGACCCCTTCACAGCATTCTGCGCATCGGTCAGATCCGAATCAGCTGGAATCCCCGCATCCGGAGAAACAGACGGCGACGGATCCCCCGGAACGGGCTGCGGAGAAGGCAACCGAGGAAGAGAAATCTCCGGAAGCTCAAGCGCCGCAACAACCTGACGAGCCTCACCCAGCGAGCGCTCCATGACCTCCGGAGTCGTGTCCCGGACCGCCTGAACCACCCGCGAATTAGCCAGCTGGGGAGACAACCACGGCATACCCAACGCCGACCACGTAAACGCAAGAGCGGAAATAGTCACCCACGTCGCCGCAAAATACACGACCGACCCGCCAAGGCGATCCCACCATCGAGGACGAGGCCGATCCATCCACCTACGAATCTGCGCAGCCGCGGCCTCACCAAGCCCCTGACCAATCGCAAGCAAAACAGCGAACGTAATAAACAAACCCGCAGCACGCCACGCGGGATCCTGAATAGTGCGAGCCATCAACGGGATACAGAAGAACGCCGCAGCAGCACCCGCGAGGAAACCCGCCGTAGCGCCCAAAGAAACCATGAAAGCCTTGCGCCAGCCAGTCCACAGCTGCGCGATGATCGCAAGAATTAGAATCCAATCAATGAGATGCAGACCTAGAAACACCGCACCTCCTCCATCTGACGCAACGTTCCCGCGAGCTCATTCACACTGCACAACTCTCGCGTTCACCAGCACTAGCCGTGCTGAACATCTTAACCAGGCCCACCCCACACTGCCTCGCAACAGTGCAGAACGTTATGCAATTGTTTTGAAAATGATTCACTACGAACGAAATCGGGTTGCGCCAAGTGGCATGCGGCACAATAGTATTGAACAAGAGCCATAAATCGCATACACAAAGGAGACCCATGGACATCGAGGTCCTTCGCCGGGCGCCGCTGTTCGCGCACTTGAGCGACGAAGCTTTCAACGTTCTGACCGAAGAACTCACCCAGGTTGACCTGACCCGTGGCATGTCCGTCTTCCACGAAGGCGATCAGGGCGATCAGCTGTACGTAATCATCTCCGGCAAAATCAAACTCGGACGCACCGCAGCAGACGGCCGCGAAAACCTCGTCGCAGTCCTCGGCCCTGGCGAACTGTTCGGCGAAATGGCTCTCTTCGATCCACACCCGCGCAACGCAACCGCAACCGCTGTGACCGAAACCCACCTCGCTGGCCTGCGCCACGAAAACCTGCGCCGCGCACTCGCGACCAACCCTGAGGTTTCCGCGCAGCTCCTGCAGGCTCTGGCACGCCGCCTGCGCCGCACCAACGAATCCCTCGCGGACCTCGTATTCTCCGACGTCCCTGGCCGCGTCGCGAAGGCCCTCCTGGACCTCGCAGACCGCTTTGGCCGCCCAACCGCAGACGGCATCCTGGTTCCACACGAACTCACCCAGGAAGAACTCGCGCAGCTGGTTGGCGCGTCCCGCGAAACCGTGAACAAGGCCCTCGCCGAATTCGTACAGCGCGGCTGGCTCCGCCTAGAAGCACGCGCCGTCGTCATCCTCGACGCTGCACGCCTACGCCAGCGTTCACGCTAAACCAACCGGAGCACACTTACTTCTAGATAACGATGGGCGGACCAGTTCAACTGGTCCGCCCATCGTTATCTGTAAAAACTTCTACCTATGCAGCCGCTCTCCAGGTAGCCGCGCCGGATGATCAGTCACAAGGTTCAAACCCCACTCGAACCCATCCACGGCTCGGTGAACCAACTCGAGCCGCGCATGCGTCCATGACCGAGGCTGCGACATAAACGCGACCAAACCATGCGCTTCGCTCGCCTCCTCAATGACAGCCTGAATAGGCGGCGCAACAACCTCAGGCCAACGCCCATCAACGCCCACCGGACCGGCGGGCCCTGAAATCCGTTCAGCGGACTGATCGCGATCAACCGGAACCCACGCACCCCAATGGTCGCCGCCCGGGATCACGGAAACGTCCTGACCCACCGGCAAAGCAATCGCGAAGACCGAACTCTCAACACGTCGCAAAGCGTAGTCAGCGCTCACCCAACGGCACACAAACCTCAACAGGTCAGTACGTAAGCCCCACCCACGATGCTCAATCCACCGAGAAAAACGCGTGCTGTCCGTAGCGATCTCGGAACGAGCAGTCGTCCACTCAGCGCTACCGATCGAATCCACCAGGTCCACATCCGAAAACCCCGCAAGCAGGATCCCCGTCTCCATGAACAAGCCACGCACCGCCGCCATGACCGCACGACGAGCACCCGCAACGTCATCCGTACCCATCCGGGCAGCCCACTCACGCGCAGACGGACCAAACCAACGGACGTTATCGTCGTCCACCGGCTCAACTACGGCGGACGGAGGCGCAACCTGGCCCAACGGAGACTCCGGCTGCCGTTGCGTCATCCACGTCACCAAACCATCGGCATGCTGGTCCATGACCAAAACCTGGCTTGCATGACGCACCCGCACAGGATGCGGATGCACCAACTCAAACCAGTTCCGTGCCGACGCCCGCTCCCACCTAGGAACCGGATACACCCGCCGCAACGGCCGGCTGAAACGCCGATCACTCAAAAGCGACGGTGATTTCAACTTCAACCGGGGAATCCAACGGCAAAACCGGAACACCCACCGCCGAACGCGCGTGCTTACCCGCTTCACCGAACACTTCGCCCAACAGCTCGGAAGCGCCATTCACCACGCCGGGCTGCCCCGTGAACTCAGGAGTCGAAGCCACAAAGCCCGTCACCTTCACCACACGAGTCACCCGGTCAAGGGAGCCCAGCTCCGAACGAATCGCAGCCAACGCATTGATCGCCGCAGTACGCGCCAAGTCATACGCCTGCTCCGGGCTCACAGCACCGCCAACCTTGCCGGTCGCAGGCAACTGGCCCGCGACCATCGGCAACTGGCCCGACGTCTGAACCGTGCCGTTAAACGTCACCGCAGGAACATACGCCGCCAAAGGCTTCACAACCTCCGGAAGCTCAATCCCCAACTCGACAAGACGCTTCTCAAAAGAAACCTCAGCCACCGTCAAACCCCTACTCAGACTCGAGCGGGCGCTTAAAGTAACCCACCAAATTCACCGAAGGAGCAGCAACAATCTCCGCCCCCGTCGTCGGAGCAGCGCCGCCAGCTGCAGGCATCGAAACAACCTGCACCAACTCCCAGCCCTGCTTACCGAAGTTATCCAAAATGGCCTTAGTGTTATGCACCATCAAAGGCGCCGTGAAGTACTCCCACTTAGTCATACACACAAGCCTAGCGCGCCCACACCCCCTCGTGAGACCCTCCACAGAACCGTGAGACCATCCACAGACTCGACTCTTTCCAAGGTAGCTCCGGTACCCTAGTGCCTATGTCCCAAGGTAAGTCCCTCTTGAGCACGTCCACTTCAACAGTGCGCAGACTGCTCGGATTCCTGCTCGCAAGCGTCCTCGCCGGCGTCCTCACGGCAGGCACCCTCGTGCCGCTCGTAATCTTCACCGGCACCGCCACCAACATGGCTTCCGACGCCTACGCGGCAATCCCGTCGTTCCCAAAGAACACGCCAGTGCCAGAACCTTCCATCATCTACGACCGCAAGGGCAAGGTCGTAGCGAAGTTCTTCGCGCAGGACCGCAAACCGGTCAAGCTCAAGGAGATCTCACCTTGGATGCAGAAAGCGATCGTCTCCGTTGAAGACGAACGCTTCTACGAACACGGCGGCGCCGACCCACGCGGTATTTTGCGCGCGGCCGTATCCAACCTCACGGGCTTCGGCGGTCAGCAGGGTGCATCCACGATCACCCAGCAGTACGTCAACAACCGCAACATTCTGAATCAGATCTCGGAAGGCGTTCCCGCTTCCGAACTGACGATCTCCGGCAATAAGTCCGTGGCGGACAAAGCCCGCGAAATCAAGTGGGCTAATGAGATCGAACAGACGATGAGCAAGGACGAAATCCTCGAGGGATACCTCAACCTCGTCTTGTTCTCCGGAACGACCTACGGCATCGAAGCCGCTTCGCAGCGTTTCTTCTCGATCCCTGCGAAGGATCTCAACATCGAACAGTCCGCGATGCTTGCGGGCATGGTTCAGCGCCCGGGCTACTACAACCCGGTCAGCAACCCGGAAGTCACGATCCAGCGCCGCAACGCAGTGCTTGGCCGCATGCTCCATACCGGCGCGATCACCCAGAAGGAATACGACGCTGCCGTCAAGAAGGACCTCGAGCTGAAGCCTTCGCACAACCAGTCCGGTTGCACGGCCGCGAAAGAAGCCCCTTACTTCTGCACCTACGTTTACTGGGAAATCCTCAACAACCCAGAGTTCGGCAAAACCCAGCAGGATCGCGAATACCTCCTGCTCAACGGCGGCCTCAAGATTCACACAACCTTGGACATGAAGCTGCAGAAGGCCGCGAACAAGCAGGTACGTGAGGCCGTCCCAGAAGGCGACAAGGGCGGCTTGGGCTCCGCTATCGTCTCGCGCGACAACAAGACCGGCGACATCCTCGCGATGGCGCAGAACACCAAGTTCGGGACGAGCGAGAAAGAACCTGACGCCTACACCGAATACAACTTCACTACAGACCGTTCACACGGCGGCTCGGGCGGCTTCCAGGGTGGTTCGACCGCCAAGGTCTGGACCGCTCTCGCGTGGATCGAGGCTGGTAAGAGCGTCAACTCGACCGTTAACGCATCCCGCCGTAACTACACGGGTAGCTCGTGGAAGGCTTCCTGCTTGCCAGGCAAGACCTACAAGATCTTCGAACCGTGGAACGTCGGTAACGCGATCGCGAACCAGTACAGGAACATGCCAATGAACAAGGGCCTGTACTGGTCCATCAACTCCGCGACCGTCGCCGAGGCCTACCAACTGGACTTGTGCGACATCACGTCGGTCGCAGAACGCATGGGCTTGCTCGATGGCCAGGTCACCCAGAAGGGCGAACCTGCAGACGCCACATCGCTGGCTTCCACCGGCCCTTCGCTCGTGATCGGTTCGCAGTCCGTGACCCCGCTCGCGCAGGCTCGCGGATTCGGCGCCTTCGCGAACGAAGGCAAGATCTGCGAAAACCGTGTGTTCACCAAGATCACCGGTGCGGACGGAACCGAGTACAAGGTTCCTGAACCTGAGTGCAAACGCATCTTCGAAAAGAAGGATGTATCCACGCTCAACAGCATCCTGACCAAGATCGCCGGCGAACGCATCGTCAAGGGCCGCTTCAATGCCCCTACTGGCGGCAAGACGGGTACCAACGACTACGCAACCTCGACGTGGTTCGCTGGCTACACCGAAGGCATGACCACGGTCGCGTGGATTGGCCGCAAGGACGGCACGACCAAGGTTGGTCTGCACAACGGCATCAAGCTACGCGGTAACCCAGTGCGTCGGGGTGACTCCATGACCCATGCCGGCCCAATGTGGGCCAAGTACATGGCTGAGGTCTACAAGGAATACGACCACGGGAAGATCCCGAACGCCGTCAAGCAGTCGAGTTCGTCGCGGTCCTCGAGCTCCGATGGTTCCTCGGCGCGCCAGGCGCCAGCCCCTGCTCCATCGTCATCGTCATCGCCTTCCTCTTCTCCAAAGCCGAGCCAGGAAGAGCGGAAGGAAACGCAGGAAAAGAAGGGCAAACCGGAGAAGAAGGACAAGCCAAAGCCGCCTCCTAAGAAGGAGAATCCACCTAAGGAGAACCGCTCGGGCGGCCCAACCTCCGGCCGAATTGGCGACGACTAATCCTGCGCGGGACGACTAGGCTTGCGCGAAAGGTGAGATAGTGCCGAATCAGTTGAAGCGCCTTGCCGCCTATTCAGCGGGTGCCGCGGTTGCTGGTGGTTCCGTTCTCGCTGCACGAGCTGCGTGGAATGCGCTGGACTTCCGAATCACTGAGCACACGGTTCCCGTATTGGAGCCGGGTGCGCAGCCGATCCGTTTGTTGCACATTTCGGATATCCATATGGCTCCTAGGCAGCGTGCGAAAGTTGCGTGGCTACATTCATTGGCTGAGCTGAAACCTGACGTCGTGATCAACACTGGCGACAACCTCGCTAGACACAACGCAGAAGATGCCCTCATCGAAGCGCTCGAGCCGCTTCTTGAGTGCCCCGGCGCGTTCGTCCCTGGATCGCACTGCTACCACACCTCGCGGCTCAAAAATCCGCTCTCGTACCTGAGCAAGCGGCGCTTGACGGGTGAAAAGATCCGGTACGCAGAACACGACGAACTCGACTGGCGCCGGATGCACGCCGCGTTCGAAGCCGCTGGCTGGCTCAACGCCGCCAACGCGCACGGATGGGTCGAGGTCCCTTCCCGGGACGCTTCTTCGAGCCCACGCCGAATCGTGGTCACCGGTGTGGACGACCCGCACATCGGCTTGGATCGGGTCACGCCCTGGCCTGACGAGGCCACACAGCAAGCCAGCATGCCTGGTGGCGACAGCTCTGTTGCATTCCGGCTCGGGCTAACTCATGCCCCGTACCGCCACATTCTGAATCAGCTCACGACGATGGGCGCAGACCTCATCTTGGCAGGCCACACGCACGGTGGTCAGATTGCCCTGCCGGGCTACGGCGCGGTGGTTTCCAACGCAGACATCCCGACCGGCAGAGCCGCCGGGCTGGGCACGTGGATCGCAGGCCGCCGCCGCGCATATCTGAATGTTTCTCAGGGCGTTGGGGCGAGCCGTTTCGTTCCGTTCCGCACCGGGTTCAAGCCCGGCGCATCGCTCATCACGCTGGTTGCGCGCGAGGTTTGATCTCGCTTACGCGTACGGCTGCGAGCGCGGCGTAAATTCGTGGCCGGTGAGGCGTTCGAACGCTTCGATGTAGCGCTGCGAGGTCGCCGCGACGATGTCCTCCGGGAGGGCCGGTGGAGGGGTGTCGCTCGCTTTGTCCCACCCAGAGGCCTCAGAGGTCAGCCAGTCGCGCACGAACTGCTTGTCGAAGGACGGCTGGGACTGGCCCGGCTTGTATTCCTCGGCATCCCAGAAGCGGGACGAGTCTGGGGTCAGAACCTCGTCGCCCAGGACCGTGGGGCCCGTTACGGGGTCCTTACCGAACTCAACCTTGGTATCGGCGAGGATGATGCCGCGTTCGCGCGCGATCTTTTCGGCTCGTGTGTACACGTCCATGGTGAGCTCGGCGAGCTCTTCGGCGGCTTCGCGACCAACCCGCTCAACCATCTGCTCGAACGTGATGTTCTCGTCGTGTTCGCCCACCTCAGCCTTGGCAGACGGTGTGAAGATCGCTGGCTCGAGCTTGGAGCCGTCAACGAGGCCCTCCGGAAGTTCGATCCCGGTCACGGTCTGGCTCTGTTTGTATTCGGCGAGCCCCGAACCCGTCAGGTAGCCGCGCGCGATGCACTCGATCGGATACATGTCCAACCGCTGGCAGATCATGGCACGATGCGCAACGGGCTCCGGAACATCGGTAGACAGCACGTGGTTGGCGACGCCGCTGAGCTGTTCGAACCACCACAACGAAAGCTGGGTCAGCACCTCGCCCTTATGGGTGATGGGGGTGCTCAGCACGTGGTCGTAGGCGCTGATGCGGTCTGATGCGACCACAAGGACGCGGTCGGTTACGTCTGGGTTCTCAGGGACGTAGAGGTCACGCACCTTGCCCGAGTAGGTGTGCTTCCAGCCCTCGAGCTGGATTGGGTTGGTCGTGTAGCCGCTCACTGTGTGTCCCCTTCTTCGGTGGTGCCGGCGCCAGATGTCCCAGCGTCTGGAATCGTGATCTCGCCGCGCGCTGCTTTGAGCGCGATGTCGGTGCGCTTCTGCGCCCCATCAAAGGTGATCTTCTCGGCGCCGGCGTACGCGACTTCGCGTGCATCGTTGAGGTCTTCACCCAAGCCAACGACGGCCAGGACGCGCCCACCAGCGGTGACGAGCTCGCCGTCGGCGTTGAGGGCGGTACCAGCGTGGAGAACGGATACGGCTTCATGAGCCTCGGCCGCGTCAACACCCGTGATGACGTCGCCCTTCGAGGAGGACTCCGGGTAGCCGGCGGAAGCCAGCACCACGGCTACCGCGGTGCGTTCATCCCACACGAGCGGTTCGATGGTGTCGAGCTTGCCGCGCGCCGCAGCGAGCAGGACGCGACCCAACGGCGAGCGCAGGCGCTGCAGAACCGGCTGGGTTTCGGGGTCGCCAAAGCGGGCGTTGAATTCAATGACGCGCAGGCCGCGGCTCGTCACGGCGAGACCGCAGTAGAGGACTCCGACGAACGGGGTTCCGCGGTTCTTCATCGCCACGAGCGTCGGTTCCGCGACGCGCTCCATGACCTGCGCGACGAATCCTTCAGGGAGCCACGGCAGCGGCGTGTACGCGCCCATGCCGCCGGTGTTGGGGCCTTCGTCGTTGTCGAAGATGCGCTTGAAGTCTTGGGCCGGCTCAAGCGGGACCGCGTTGGTTCCGTCGGAGAGCACGAAAAGCGAAACCTCAGGTCCGTCCAGGAACTCTTCGATCACAACGCTTCCGCCGGCGTCGAAGCACGCCTGAGCGTGCGCGAGCGCCTCCGCGCGATCAGAGGTCACGACGACGCCCTTGCCTGCCGCGAGGCCATCGTCCTTAACGACGTACGGGGCACCGAACATATCGAGCGCATCGGCGGCCTCTTCAGCCGTGGTAGCCACGCGCGCCATCGCGGTTGGGACCTCGGCCTCAGCCATGATCTCTTTAGCGAACGCCTTCGACGCTTCGAGCTGTGCCGCGGCCTTCGAAGGTCCGAAAACCGGGACACCTGCTTCTACAAGCGCGTCCGCGGCACCCGCTGCGAGCGGGGCTTCCGGCCCAACAACCACCAGATCAACAGCGAGTTCCTTCGCGAGCGCAACGCACGCGTCGGGATCTGTGGTGTTGAGATCGTGGACGGGCACATCCGCCGCGATGCCGGCGTTACCGGGGGCGGCGTGCACCTCCTCAACGGAGTCATCGCGCAAAAGCGCACGGACAAGGGCGTGTTCGCGGCCACCTGGGCCAATTACCAAGACCTTCACAGTTTTCCATCCTATAGATTCCGCGCCGCATATTCTCGGTCGGTTGCGGACGTGGCTGTGCCACGCGACCTCAGCATGCGGTGCATTACCCTGGCTGTATGACTTCCGACACTTTTACTTCTGCTGATCCGCACTACAGCCCGGACCGTTCGATCACGGCCGCGGACGTCGTCGAGCTCGCTCATGTGACCCGCAACGGCGCGGTTGAATCGCGTCACCTCGGTGTGCTCGCGGTTGTAGGGCCAGACGGTGAGTTGGTGGCTTCGCTGGGTGATCCTGAGGCGCTGATTTTCCCTCGCTCGACGCTCAAGCCGTTTCAGGCGTTCGCGTCGCTGCGCGCGGGCGCCGAGCTGGACGATGAGGCGCTTGCGTTGGCGTGTGCGTCTCACCAGGGTGGGGTGCGGCATCAAGAGTTGGCTGAGCGGATGCTGCGTGAGGCCGGTTTGGATGCTGGCGCGTTGAGGTGCCCGGATGCGATGCCTCGTGATGCGCAGGCCCGCCGAGACCGAATCAAGCAGGATGCTGGGCCGGATAAGCTCGCGTTCAACTGCTCGGGCAAGCACGCGGGATTCTTGAAGGCCGCGGTCGCCTCGGGCGTAGATACGGAGTCTTATCTTGACCCGGAGCATCCCGTTCAGAAGGATGCGTTGCATCTCCTTGAGGTTTTGGGTGGAGCTCCGCTTGGCGTGGTGGGCGTCGATGGTTGCGGTGCTCCGGCCCCGCAGCTGACGGTCACGGCACTCGCGCGGGCGGTTGCTCGTCTGGTGTCCGGTACCTTGCCTGAGGGGCACGGCTTCACTGACGATGATGCGGCGATGTGGGCGCGGATCGCTCCTGCGATGTTGGCGCATCCATGGGCTGTTCACGGCGAGGGTGAGGAGAACACCGTCACGATGCAGCGCACTGGCGTGGTCGCCAAGCTGGGCGCTGAGGCTGTGTTGGTTTTGGGCACCAAGGATGGCTATGGCTTGGCTTTGAAGATGCTCGACGGCGGTGACCGCGCGAACACGCGTGTCGGCATGGATGCGCTGGTTGCGCTGGGTCTTGCGGATTCCGATGTGGTTGCAGCCGCGTTGGATGAGATGGATAAGCCTGTTTTGGGTGGCGGCGCACCAGTGGGTGAGGTTCGGAGCTCTGCTGCGGTGACGCAATTGAGTCGCGCATAAGTGCGCTTGGTCACATAAACCACATATGCTGGGGGTAGGGTTGCCGCTAGTTCTTCTGGTGGTTCCCGGTCCCGGTGGCCGCGCCAGGGCGGTTGCCTGAGGAGCCTTATGGAGGTTCATGTGGCACAGAAACGTAAGATCTCGGTTGAGCAGGGCGACGCTGCGGTTGCTGCGTGGCGGAATGATCGTCAGAGCCTTGATAAGAAAACGGAAGCGATCGCTGTCCGCTACGTGCTGCAGCTTTTGACGGAGCGCGCTCCCGGCGGTTCGGTTGAGGTTCGCGTTCCTCCACACGGTGCGGTTCAGTGCATCGAGGGCACGTCTCATACGCGAGGGACTCCACCGAATGTTGTGGAGATGACCCCGGACACGTGGCTTCAGCTGGCTACTGGTTCGCTCGAGTGGGCAGATGCTCTGGAACGCGGACTCGTGGATGCGTCGGGGACTCGTAGTGATCTGAGCGAGTACTTCCCGCTGTGCGAAGCGTCCGTGATTAACTAACGCGCGGCGCTGGGCTAGTAGGCCTGTGGCGCTGGGTACGCTTGTCTTTATGACTGACAAGCCCACTGAGAACACCGAGAACACCGACAACCACGCGCCGTCTGCACAGCCTGTCCCTGCGCTTGCTGAAGGAACGCGCTCACAGACCGCGGCCCCTGAGCCTGTCGAGTTTGAGGTTCGTGTTGCACCTAAGCCTGGCGCGTTCTTGGTGACCGGTGGCGCTCTCGGTGTGATCGTTGCGCTGATCTCTGCGTGGCTGGGTGGCGGAACCGAGGAACACTCGATGGGTAGCGTCTTCGGCTTCCTCGCGGTCCTCTTCGCGATCATCGGCGTTGGAATCGGCGCGATCGTTTTCCTGATTTTCGACCGCGTGGGCCGCAAACGCACCAAACACATTTATGCCGTCAAGGAAGGCTCTGCCGACGGGGCTGACACGGCAAACGAGTAACATTCAGCGCCACCATGCGCCGCGCTATTCTGCACTGCTGGTCTTTTGGTATTTACCGACTGCCGTAGTGTGACAAAATAGGCGGCATGGCTCGTGGCAACGGAATGCTCAATCATGACCTCCTCCCTGACGAACGTCGCGTACAAGAAGAGTGCGGCGTTTTCGGCGTGTGGGCGCCGGGTGAGGACGTAGCGAAGCTCGCATATTACGGTCTTTACGCTCTGCAACACCGCGGACAAGAATCCGCCGGTATCGCCGTTTCGACCGGCGAGCGCATCAATGTGTACAAAGACATTGGTTTGGTTTCGCACGTTTTCGATGAGAACACCCTTAACGCGTTGTCCGGCGATATGGCTGTGGGCCACTGCCGCTATTCGACGACGGGCGCCAATAAGTGGGCTAACGCTCAGCCGACGCTGGGGCCGACCCCGTACGGCACGGTTGCGCTCGCGCACAACGGCAACATCACGAACACTCGCGAGCTGTCCCGCTTGATCGGTGAGTTGCACGGCGAAGAAACCAAGGGCGAGATCCGCGCAGGTAACACGACGGATACCGCGCTCATCACGGCCCTTCTGGATAACGACGCGCACGATTCGCTTGAAGACACGATCGCTGAGCTTTTGCCTCGTCTTCGTGGCGCGTTCTCGCTCGTGTTCATGGACGAGCACACCCTGTATGCCGCACGTGACCCGTGGGGTGTCCGCCCGCTGGTTCTGGGCCGGCTTGAGCGCGGCTGGGTTGTCGCAAGCGAGCAGGCCGCACTCGCCACCGTGGGTGCGAGCGTGATCCGTGAGATCAAGCCGGGCGAGATGGTCGCGATTGACGCGAACGGCGTGCGCACCCGACGTTTCGCTAAAAAGCAGCGCGCTGGCTGCGTTTTCGAATACGTTTACCTGGCTCGCCCTGACGCGACGATCAAGGGCCGCAACGTCTATGAGTCCCGCGTTGAAATGGGCCGAGTCCTAGCACGGGAGAACACGGCCGAGGCCGACATCGTGATTCCTGTCCCGGAGTCCGGCACGCCTGCCGCGATCGGCTACGCGGAAGCCTCAGGGATCCCGTTCGCGCACGGGTTCGTCAAGAACGCCTACGTGGGCCGCACATTCATCCAGCCGACGCAGACGCTGCGTCAGCTCGGCATCAAGCTCAAACTCAACGCTATGGAGTCCGTGATCCGCGGCAAGCGCGTCGTGGTTGTTGACGACTCGATCGTGCGCGGTAACACTCAGCGCGCCGTCGTGCGTTCCCTGCGCGAAGCTGGTGCCGCGGAAGTGCACGTCAAGATCTCCTCGCCGCCAGTCAAGTGGCCGTGCTTCTACGGAATCGATTTCGCGACCCGCGCCGAGCTCATCGCTAACGGAGCCGACGAAGAGCAGATCGCGCAGTCGATCGGCGCTGACTCGCTAGCCTATATTTCAGAAGACGGCATGATCGCGGCGACCGAACAGCCACGCGAGAAGCTGTGCACCGCGTGCTTCACCGGCGAGTACCCCATCGCGCTCCCTGACTATAAAGACCTCGGCCCGGAGATCACCGAACGTGACCCGGGCCGCCACCCGGAAATCCTAGAGAAACGTGCGCAGGCTCTCTCCTCCGCTGAGTCCTAGCCTGACCTCCAAACAAAGGAACTGAAACTCCATGAGCTCCTCTGATCAGCAACCCATTACCTATGCCGATGCTGGTGTGGACGTTGAGGCCGGCGACCGTGCGGTCGAGCTGATGAAGGCCTCCGTCAAGGCAACCCACTCCCCCGCTGTTGTGGGTGGCGTGGGCGGCTTCGCGGGCATGTACGACGCGTCGGCGCTACTGAAGTACAAGCGTCCGCTGCTCGCTTCCTCGACCGATGGTGTGGGTACCAAGGTCGCGATCGCTCAGGCTATGGATAAGCACGACACGATCGGTTTCGACCTCGTCGGCATGGTTGTTGACGACATCGTGGTGGTCGGCGCTGAGCCGCTCGTCATGACTGACTACATCGCGTGCGGCAAGGTTGTCCCTGAGCGGATCGCCGCGATCGTCTCCGGTATCGCAGAGGGCTGCCGCCTCGCTGGCACCTCGCTAGTTGGTGGCGAGACAGCCGAGCACCCTGGCCTGCTCGGCCCGGATGAGTACGATGTGGCAGGCGCCGCTACCGGTGTTGTTGAGGCTCAAGCGATGCTCGGCCCTGAACGCGTCAAGGCTGGCGACCGCGTGATCGCGATGGCGTCCTCCGGTATCCACTCGAACGGCTACTCCCTGGTGCGCCGCGTGATCCACGCTGCCGGCTGGGACCTGAACCGCGAGGTCACCGAGCTGGGCCGCACCCTGGGCGAAGAGCTGCTCGAGCCAACCCGCGTCTACGCTGGCGACTGCCTCTCGCTCATGCGGACGCTCAACACCGAGCCAGAGTCGCCTGAGGCGCCTCTGCGTGGCTTCTCGCACGTGACTGGCGGTGGCCTGGCAGCGAACCTCGCCCGTGTCCTCCCGACCGGCCTCGCTGCCACTGTGGACCGCGGAACCTGGGAGCTCCCAGCGATCTTCTCGCTCATCGGGCAGCTCGGCAAGGTGCCGCAGGACGACCTCGAACGCACCCTCAACGTGGGCGTTGGCATGGTCGCGATCGTCGCCCCAGATGCGGCGGCGGATGCGATCGCACACCTCAACGCGCGCGGCCTGCAGGCATGGGACATGGGTGAAGTCACCGAACTCACCGATGAGATCCGCGCTGACGAAGCGACCGTCCAGGGCGCTAAGGGCGTCGACGGCGGCGCCGTCCGCCTCGTCGGCAACTACGCGAGCTAGCTAACTCAGCTGTGTGAACGCAGCAGCTTGGCTTCGACCTCAAGCAAGGCCGGGGTTGCGAGCGTTCTCCACAGCACATCGACCTTGTCGTCGGCGCGGCCCGGGCCCGCGGTGATTGTCGCCGCGGGCTGGCCCCGCTTGATCGCGTCAAGCACAAAACGGTAGCCCGACATCACGGCCAGCGAGCTACCAATCACAAGCAGCGCATCGGACTCCGCTTTGAGCTCCTCGACGTGCTCTCGTCGCTCCTGCGGAACGTTCTCACCGAAGTACACGACCGAGGGCTTCATCTTCTCCGAACCGCACACAGCGCAGCCCACCGTGTTGAAGCGAGCCACATCCGCATCGGACAGTGACACATCGCCATCAGGGTTCACATACGCGTCCCGGACCGTGACCGATTCGCGGTAACCAGGGTTAGCGGCCTCGAGGCGAACCTCGTACACCTCGCGCGGCTCGGTGGCGCCGCAATCGAGGCATTCGACCTGCGTCATATCGCCGTGCAACGCGATGACGTCCGTGGCGCCTGCTTCCTCGTGCAAGCCATCCACGTTCTGCGTCACGATCCCCGAAAGCAAGCCGCGGCGCTGCCATTCAGCCAGCACCCGATGCCCCAGGTTAGGGCGGGCCTGGTTCATGAGCCGGTGCCCAATGAAAGCCCGCGCCCAATACCGCTTGCGAGCGGCCGGGTCCGCACGGAACTCCTGAACCGTCATCGGACGCGTACGGCGCAACGACCCCTGCGGGCCCCGGTAATCCGGGATCCCCGAATCCGTGGAAACGCCCGCGCCCGTCAAAACCAAAACCCGGCCGCGGCGCACCATCGCCGTCACGGCCTCGCGAGCCTCATCATCCGGGGTCGGGTCAGCGCTATGCCCCACCGCACGCTCAAGCGAACGCAACGCCGCCTTATGCGCATCAGCAACGCGAGGGTTATCCGTAAACGCGGTCTGTTCCTCGCTCCACCGCGGCAACGGCGTCACGCCCTCAAGGCCAGCATTGCCAGCGCTGCCAGCGTTGCCAGTGCCACCGGCGTTATGCGCGTTATGAGGCATCGAACCCTCCCCAGCATCCACAGACGGAACAGAAAAACAGACTCACAGAAACGCGAGAGGCCGCTGAACCAACCAGGTTCCAGCGGCCTCTCACACGACGTTAAACCCACTCACAAGCGGGGAAGCGATCAATATCGACGATCGTCCTCATCGTCGTCATCATCAAAGGCGCCATAGCGGGCAGCAAGATCCGCGTATGGGTCATCCTCGTACTGCTCTTCCGAGTAGTCTCGCGAGTTCTGAGAACCCCCGATACCTAGCTCGCGCTCGAGAGCACTCAAATCGGTGCCCGGGGTGAAGTACTTCATCTCCCGGGCCTGACGTGTTGCCTTAGCCTTCTGACGGCCGCGCCCCATGGCGTGACCCCCTCTTCCGCTCTTCACCTGGGGAAGTCCCGGCGGCTGAAAATCCAGCACCCGAGAGGCCCCAGTGGATGATCTACAAATGTTTCGTGAGTCCGATTCTACACGTACACCCCTGTGCACTGCGAAGCGAGACGCAGTACACAGGGGTTCCGTGCAATACAGTTACCGATCAGCGCTTGGCTTCAATCACCAAGCCATCGGCATCGTCAGCCGCACGATCCACGAGAACCGTCTCGCCATCGAGCACCTCACCCGCAAGAATCTTGCGAGCCAACTGGTCACCGATCTCACGCTGAACCAAGCGGCGCAACGGACGAGCACCATACGCAGGGTCGTAACCCGTCAACGCAAGCCACTCGCGAGCCGCCGGCGTAACATCCAGCGTCAAGCGTCGATCAGCCAACCGCTCATCCAGCTGATGCACCTGAAGGTCCACGATCTTCGAAAGATCATCAAGCGTCAGCGGATCAAACATGACGACCTCATCCAAGCGGTTCAAGAACTCCGGCTTGAAGGAAGCCTCAACCACGTCCATGACTGCCTTCTTCTGAGCCTCAGGCTCCATGGTCTGATCGACCAAGAACTGAGAACCCAGGTTCGAGGTCATCACCAAGATCACGTTACGGAAATCAACCGTGCGACCCTGGCCATCCGTCAACCGGCCATCATCAAGAACCTGCAACAAGATGTCGAAGACCTCAGGGTGAGCCTTCTCAACCTCATCCAGCAAAACAACCGAATAAGGCCTACGACGCACGGCCTCAGTCAACTGGCCGCCCTCGTCGTAACCGACGTAACCCGGAGGGGCGCCAACCAAGCGGGACACCGCGTGCTTCTCCGAATACTCCGACATGTCGATGCGCACCATCGAACGCTCATCATCGAAGAGGAAATCAGCAAGCGACTTAGCAAGCTCCGTCTTACCCACGCCAGTAGGGCCGAGGAACAAGAACGAACCCGTCGGACGGTTAGGGTCAGACAAGCCAGCGCGGCTACGACGCACCGCATCAGAGATCACCGCAACAGCCTGCTTCTGGCCGATCAAACGCTTACCAACGTTCTCCTCCATGTGCAGGAGCTTCTGCGACTCACCCTCGAGCATGCGCCCGGCAGGAATGCCAGTCCACGAAGAGATCACCTCAGCGACGTCATCGGCGGTAACCTCCTCGGAAACCATCCGATCCTGGCGATCATGCTCAGCCTTCTCCTCAGCTTTGACAAGCTTGGCCTCGAGCTGCGGGATCTCGCCGTACAGAATCCGGGAAGCCTCCCCCAGATCACCCTGACGCTGAGCCACATCAGCCTGGCTACGCAGATCATCGATCTGAGCGCGAATATCGCCGGCCTCATTGAGGGACGTCTTCTCTTCCTCCCACCGCAGAGTCAGCGCCTCAAGCTCTTCCTTCTGGTCTGCCATCTCCTCACGCAGAGCAGCCAACCGCTCAACCGAAGCCGGATCGGTCTCATCCTTGAGAGCCAGCTCCTCCATCGTCAAACGGTCAACCGAACGGCGCAGCACATCGATCTCTTCCGGTGCGGAATCGATCTCCATGCGCAGACGCGATGCCGCCTCATCTACAAGATCGATCGCCTTATCTGGAAGGCGACGGCCCGTGAGGTAGCGGTCCGAAAGCGTTGCCGCAGCAACGAGTGCCGAGTCAGCGATAGCAACCTTGTGGTGCGCCTCGTAGCGCTCCTTGAGGCCACGCAGGATCGCGATCGAGTCATCGACCGACGGCTCACCCACGAAAACCTGCTGGAAACGACGCTCCAGAGCGGCGTCCTTCTCGATGTTCTCGCGGTACTCATCCAGCGTCGTAGCACCGATCAGACGCAACTCACCGCGCGCAAGCATCGGCTTGAGCATGTTGCCCGCATCCATCGAGCCTTCAGACGCACCAGCTCCGACCATCGTGTGGATCTCATCGATGAACGTCACGATGCCGCCCTCAGCCTGCTTGATCTCCTCAAGCACAGCCTTGAGCCGCTCCTCGAACTCGCCACGGTACTTAGCGCCCGCGACCATCGCCCCGAGATCCAACGAAATGAGCTTCTTGCCGCGCAGAGACTCCGGAACATCGCCAGCAACCATGCGCAACGCGAGACCCTCAACCACAGCGGTCTTACCCACGCCCGGCTCACCAATCAGAACAGGGTTGTTCTTGGTACGGCGCGAAAGCACCTGGATCACACGACGGATTTCCTGGTCACGGCCGATCACCGGATCCAGATCGCCCTTGCGGGCCACTTCGGTGAGGTCCGTACCGTACTTCTCCAGAGCCTGGAAGCTGCCCTCCGGATCCTGGGAATCGACCTTCCGGTCCCCACGCACGCTCACCATCGCGGCCTTGAGCGCTTCGGCGGAAGCACCGTTATCCCGCAACGCGACGCCGGCCTCACCGGCATCCGCGGCCAAACCGAGCAACAGGTGCTCAGTTGAAACAAACTGATCCCCATTCGCTTGTGCCGCCTGCTGAGCCGCCGAAATAACCTGCAGCATCTGCCGCGAAGCCTGCGCCTGAGCAACCGACGTCCCCGACGCCTTCGGCAGCTTACGGATCGCTGTCGACGCCGCAACCGATACCGCATCAGGATCTGCCCCAGCCGCCTTCAAAACAGCTACGGCCACCGATTCCCGCTGATCCATGAGCGCCTTCAAAAGGTGCACCGGCTCAAGATTCGGGTTACCGGCAGTCGCGGCATTCATGTTCGCCGCGGAGAGAGCCTCCTGGCTTTTAGTCGTTAAATTCGTATCCACGCCAACCCCTTTCCTGCTCCTTCCGGAGCCCTTGGCCTTTAAACTTGAGTCTACCTAACTCAACTTCAAATCGGTAGGAATTATTCCCACGGAGGAACCACTTTCACGATGTTTCTCTGGACCCGCGGAAACATCACCGAGCCCGCCGAAACATCACGATGGCGGACGCAGCGAACGCTCGATTTCGCCGCTTACGCCTGCCGAGGCTTAGTCTTAAAGACATGAGTCCCAAACCCCAGCCACGCCCTGGCCTCGCAGAAACCGACCCAACGTACTTCCGCGCCGAACCCGTATCGTTCGTCCGCCGCGGAGAACGCATGACAAACGCGCAGCAGCGGGTATGGGACACGTTGCGTGACACGATCCTGATCGACGTCCCCCGCCACCACGCGGCCACATCGATCCACCCGGACGCAAACATCGACGTCCCCTCACACTTCCCACACCCCGAACGCCCACTCATCGTGGAAATCGGAACCGGGCTCGGCGAAGCCATCGCCCACGCGGCACACAACAATCCCGAGACCAACTTCCTTGCCGTCGAGGTCTACACGCCAGGGCTAGCCAAGCTCATGGAACGGATCGAAAAACTTGAGCTCGATAACGTGCGCGCGATCCAAGCCAACGCCCCCGAAGTCCTCGACGTAGCACTCGCCCCAGAATCCGTGAGCGAGCTCTGGATCTTCTTCTCCGACCCATGGCATAAAACCAAACACCACAAGCGCCGCCTCATCACCGACGCCTTCGCGGAACGCGCCGCCCGCGTCCTCAAACCAGGCGGAACCTGGCGCTTGGCTACCGACTGGTCCAACTACGCCGAGCAAATGCGCGACGTCATCGACAACAGTCCACACTTCGAAAACCTGCACGCCGGCGAGCGCAGCGGTGAAGAATCACCGCTGACCGCGATCCGCCGCGTCGACGCCGAAAAACACGAAGCCGACCCCGAATTCATCGACACTCGCGGTGGCTGGGCCCCACGTTTCGAAGGCCGAACCCTCACGAGCTTCGAGGCGAAAGCCCACAAGGTCGGCCGCAAGATCTTCGACCTCACGGCCCGCAAGATTTGATGACATTAACCACACATCACGCCAAGTTCGGGTAGTCTGAGAGGTTGCACATCCGCACCCAAACTGAGGAACCGTTTTACGGATTTGGCATGAGTAACAAACCCAGCCCCGAAAAGACCGACCATCCACAGCAGGGCGAGAGCCCAACGAAAACCAAGAAAGCACCGCAGAAACGAGGCAATCCCCTCACCCGCGGCCGCTCTTCACACGTAGGCCTCTACCCTCACAACATCCACCCGGGGTTGGTACCCGGAATCGGCGTTGACGAACAGCGTCACGTCTTCTCGATCGACAAGCTCGTCTTCGGCATCACTGCGGCTCTCATCGTCGCGTTCGTCACTTGGGGCGTCATGAGCCCCGAATCCGTGGGCGAAGTCTCCTCGGTAGCGTTCGGCTGGACCATGAAGAACATGGGCTGGCTGCTCAACATCACCGTGATGGTTTCGATCGGTGCGATGCTGTTCATCGCGTTCTCCCGCTATGGCCGCATCCGGCTCGGTAAAGACGGAGAGAAACCAGAGTTCAGCCGCTTCGCATGGGTTGCCATGATGTTCGGCGCCGGCATCGGCGTCGGTATCTTCTTCTTCGGTCCGTCCGAACCGCTCTACTACTTCGTTTCCCCGCCGCCACTCACCGGCGTTGAACCGGAAACGCCAGGCGCAATCCACATGGCCGTCGCCCAGTCCTCCTACCACTGGGGGCTCTCCGCGTGGGCCATGTACGCCCTCGTCGGCGGCGCGATGGCGTACTCAAGCTACCGTCGCGGCCGCGTGACCCTCATCTCGAGCGTGTTCCGTTCGATGTTCGGCAAGCAGACCGACGGATTCGCAGGACGCCTCATCGACATGTTCGCAATCATCGCGACGCTCTTCGGTACCGCAGCCTCCCTCGGCCTCGCAGCCGTCCAGCTCGGTAAGGGCGTTGAAATTGTCTCCGGCGCAAGCCGCGTCACGAACAACGGCCTCATCATCATCCTCGCCGTCCTGACCGCGGCATTCATCATCTCCGCGGTCTCCGGCGTCTCCCGAGGCATCCGTTACCTCTCCACGTCCAACATCGTGCTCACGCTCAGCCTGGTCCTGTTCGTGTTCTTCGCAGGCCCAACCCTGTTCCTGCTGAACCTGTTGCCATCCGGCGTGACCGAGTACGCCAACCAGTTCCTTTCGATGATGGGCAAGTCGCTCTCATGGGGTTCCGACGTCGTTGATTTCCAATCCGCATGGACTGCGTTCTACTTCGCATGGTGGGTCGCCTGGACCCCATTCGTTGGCGCGTTCATCGCCCGCATCTCCCGCGGCCGCACCCTGCGTGAGTTCTCGCTCGTGGTCATCGCTGTTCCTACCGCGATCCTGATCTTCGCGTTCACGATCTTCGGTGGCGCCGCAATGTGGATGAAGCGCCAGGGCATCGAAGGTATCAGCGCCGACGACTCGCCACAGACAATCCTGTTCCACCTGTTCGACAAGCTGCCGTTCGCAAGCGTCACGCCGTTCCTCATCATGGTTGCGCTCGCGATCTTCTTCGTGACCTCCGCAGACTCCGCATCCGTCATCATGGGCACGTTCTCGTCCCGCGGCAACCCGGCACCTAACAAGCTCGTCGTGATCTTCTGGGGCCTTGCGATGATGGGCATCGCTACCGTGATGCTGCTCTCCGGCGGCGAATCCTCGCTGACCGGCTTGCAGAACCTCACGATCCTCATCGCTATCCCGTTCTGCATCATCCTGCTGCTCATGATCGTCGCGTTCATCATGGACCTGCGTACCGACCCGGCGTCTATCCGTAGCGACTACGAGTCCACGATGCTCTCTAACGCCGTGGTCCGCGGTATCGAGAAGTACGGCGACGACTTCGAGCTGACCGTCCGCCATTCCGGCGACGGACGCGGCGCGGGCGCCGACTTCGATTCGACCGCCGACAAGGTCACTGACTGGTACCAGCGCCACGACGAGACCGGCGCGGAAGTCGGATACGACTACGAAACCGAAACCTGGAGCGACGGCTACGAGCCAGAAACCCCGGGGCCGATTACCGAGCCGAAGGTCGGCGAGATCGGCGCTGGCGACAAAAAGCCAGCCGCCGATGCTGAAGCCGGCAAGGACACAGCGTCTCAGGACTAAGCGCCCAGGCAAGGGTGAATAAAACGATGGTGGCCGGAGAGAGTTCTCCGGCCACCATCGTTTCTATGTACTGAAGCGTTGGACGCTGTAGCGCTTAGTCTTCGGGCGGCATGAGCTGCAGCTGAGCCCACGCGTGCATCGAACGCTGTTGTAGGCGGTCGGTGTCGCGTCCCGTTCGGGTGATCGCGACCTCGCCTGAAGCTCCGGCAGCGAAAATCCGCTGCGCCGCGATCGCCACGCCCTCGGCGCGGCCGCGCCACCGCTCAACGTCCTGCTCCAGCTCAGCAACCTGCTGAAGGAGGGCCTCAACACGCTTCTCCAAACCGATCATCCGCCGGATGCCTTCAAGCGAGACACCCTCGGAAGACAGTTCCTGGACGCGACGCAAACGGTCGATATCCTTCTGCGAATACCGGCGATGCTTACCAGCCTGCCGCTGAGGCACAACCAAACCTAAGCGATCGTATTGCCTCAACGTCTGCGGGTGCATCTGAGCGAGCTCGGCGGCAACGGAAATCACAAATACAGGCGCGTCCCATTCGCCGTCCCGCCCGGAACCACGGTCATGCTTTCTACCTGATGACGCGTTCATGTTCGCCTCCTTCCGCTACCTGAATGCCTTGCTAGTTCGCTGCGCTGTGTCTAAAGCTTCGCTGCGCTGTGTCTAAAGCTTTGCTTGGGAAGCAATGTTAGCCCGCGGATCATCGCCGGCAGTAGCCTGCGCATAATCCTGAACGGCCTTCTTCGCTTCCTCAGAAAGATCCTTCGGAACCACAATGTTGAGCACAACGTACATGTCACCCGTGCCTTTGGACGTCTTCACGCCACGGCCACGCAAACGCATACGCTTGCCCGATGGGCTACCCGCCGGAACCTTCATCCGAACGTTCTCGCCGGAGATAGTTGGAACCGAAACCGTTGCACCCAAAGCGGCCTCATTGAAGCTCACCGGCAGCTCAACCGTGATGTTGTTACCTTCACGCTTGAAGAACGGATGCTCGGTGACACGCACGGTCACCAGCAGGTCGCCGGCACCAGCAGGCCCCGGTTCACCCTTGCCTTTCGCACGGATCGTCTGACCGTCACGCACACCGGCAGGGACGCGGATCTCAATGACCTCGCCATCGCGGGTACGCAAACCGATCGTGGTGCCTTCGATGGATCCTTTGAAAGAAATCGTGGTCTCCGCTTTACGGTCAGCACCGCGCCGTGGACGTTGCTGGAAGCCACCAAAGCCTCCCCCGCCACCACCGAACAGGCCACCGAACGGATCCTCGAACCCGCCACCGCCGCCCGTGGAGTAACGGACACGCTGCCCGCCACCGCCACCGAACACATCGCCAAAGATGTCCTCGAATCCGCCGCCACCGCCACCAGCGGTAAAGCGGGCACCCGAGCCCATAGCGCGGATCGCGTCGTACTCTTTGCGCTGCTGCTCATCGCTCAGAACCGCATAGGCCTCTGAGATGTCCTTGAACTTCTTCTCCGCTTCCGGATTGTCCTTGTTCGTATCCGGGTGATACTTACGGGCTAACTTCCGGTAGGCCTTCTTAATATCGGACTCACTGGCGTCCTTGGAGACGCCCAGCGCCGCGTAAAAGTCTTTTTCGACCCAGTCTTGACTGGCCATCGTGACGCCTCCTAGCCTCACTCAAAATCTATAAAACTATGTCTAAAACCGTGGAAACAGTCGGCGGCGGGCTCAATAGACCTTCCGTCTAGACCCGCCGCCGAACTGAATCACGTCATACCTTATTCACCGGTGGAAACCATGACCTGCGCTGCCCGCAGAACACGATCACCGCGCTTGAAGCCGATCCTGAAAACCTGCCCCACGTGATCCTCCGGAACACCCTCAACAGGCTGGCGGAGCATCGCCTCGTGGATCGTCGGGTCAAACTCGACCCCGGTTTCATCGATCCGCTCGAACCCGATACCGCCCAGGGCACGCTCCAACTTGTCGGCGATCGCCGCGAACGGTCCGTCCTCCAGATCACCATGAGCACGAGCCGCATCGATATCATCCAAAACCGGAATCAAGCTCGCCACGGCCTTATTGAGGCCCTCGTCATGAGCGTTCTTCTTATCCCGCTCTACACGGCGGCGGTAGTTCGTGAACTCCGCCTGCAACCGCTGGAGGTCCTCTTTATATTCGGCCGCGAAGCCCTCCGCATCCATTTCGCCGGATGCAGAGGCCTCTTCGGCTCGTGCGGCGTCGTCGAGGATCTGCTGAGCCTGGCCCAGCGCATCGGTGTCAGCTCCGCCCTCTACGGGAGTTTCGGGGGCCTGTGGGGTTTCAGGGGCCTGCTCTTCGCGAGCCGCTTCCGCACCCGTCTCTTCAGGCTGCTGATCGCCTAGGTTCTTCTCCTCGTTCGACATATGCCACTACCTCACTTCTGGTCTTCGTCTTCGTCAACGACCTCGGCGTCTACGACGTCCTCGTCATCCGAGCCGCCAGCGTTAGCCGCGCCTTCAGCGCCAGCCTCAGACTGGGCCTGTGCGTAGAGAGCCTCGCCCAGCTTGGTCTGGGACTGCTGCAGCTTCTCGAACTTAGCCTTGACCTCGTCGTCGTTGCCCTCTGGGGTTTCAAGTTCCTTCTTGAGCGCATCGACGTCAGCCTGGACCTCGTTCTTGACGTCCTCTGGCAGCTTGTCAGCGTTGTCCTTGATGAGCTTGTCCACCGAGTAAGCAGCGGACTCTGCAGCGTTGCGGGTCTCGGCGGCCTCGCGGCGTGCCTTGTCCTCTGCAGCGTGCTCTTCAGCTTCCTTGACCATGCGGTCGATGTCCGACTGATCCAGCGAGGTGCCGCCGGTGATGGTCATGGACTGCTCGGTTCCGGTGCCCTTGTCCTTAGCGGAGACGTGCACGATGCCGTTGGCGTCGATATCGAAGGTCACCTCGATCTGCGGCAGGCCGCGTGGCGCCGGGGCGATGCCGGTGAGTTCGAAGGTGCCCAGTGGCTTGTTGTCGCGAGTGAATTCGCGCTCGCCCTGGAAGACCTGAATCGACACGGATGGCTGGTTGTCTTCCGCGGTCGTGAAGGTTTCGGAGCGCTTGGTTGGGATCGCGGTGTTGCGTTCGATGAGCTTGGTCATGACGCCACCCTTGGTCTCGATACCGAGGGAGAGCGGGGTCACGTCGATCAGCAGAACGTCCTTGCGTTCACCTGCGAGCACACCTGCCTGAAGTGCCGCACCCATCGCGACAACCTCGTCTGGGTTGACGCCCTTGTTAGGCTCCTTGCCCGCCATTTCCTTGACGAGGTCTGCAACGGCAGGCATGCGGGTCGAGCCACCCACGAGAACGACGTGGGCGATGTCGCTGACCTTGACGCCGGCTTCCGTGATGACGTCGTTGAATGGCTTGCGGGTCCGCTCAAGCAGATCCGACGTCAGGTCCTGGAACTTAGCGCGGGAGAGGTGCTCGTCCAAGTGGACCGGGCCCTCTGGGGTCACCGAGAGGTACTGCAGCGAGATGTTGGTGCTGGTTGCCGAGGACAGCTCGCGCTTCGCCTGCTCTGCGGCTTCACGCAGACGCTGGAGAGCGATCTTGTCGTTGGACAGGTCAGCACCCTTGCTCTTGGCGGACTCGAGCAGCCAGTCGACGATGCGCTGGTCCCAGTCGTCACCACCGAGGCGGTTGTCACCTGCGGTTGCGCGAACCTGAATGGTTGCGAAGCCGTCTTCATCCTTGCCAACTTCGAGCAGCGAGACGTCGAACGTACCGCCACCGAGGTCGTACACCAGAATGAGTTCGTCTTCCTGGCCCTTGTCGAGGCCGTATGCCAGTGCAGCCGCGGTTGGCTCGTTGACGATGCGGGACACCTTGAGGCCCGCGATCTCGCCAGCTTCCTTGGTTGCCTGACGCTCAGCGTCATTGAAGTATGCAGGGACCGTAATCACGGCGTCGGTGACCTTTTCACCGAGGTAATCTTCCGCATCGTGCTTGAGCTTCATCAAGATGCGTGCAGAGATTTCCTGCGCGGTGTACTTCTTGTCATCGACGTCGATGGTCCAGTCAGTGCCCATGTGGCGCTTGACGGAGAAGATGGTGCGGTCAACGTTGTTGACGGCCTGGCGCTTAGCGATGTCACCCACCAGGACCTCGCCACCCTTAGAGAACGCAACCACCGATGGGGTGGTACGCGAACCTTCAGCGTTAGCGATCACGGTTGGCTCGCCAGCTTCAAGAATGGAGAGCACCGAGTTGGTAGTACCGAGGTCAATACCTACAGAACGTGCCATATGAATTCCTCACTTTCGGCCGTTCAACGAACAGCCCTTCAGTTGCCTATTCGACTCAACGCTTGGATTCTGCGGTAGCTGACCTGCCAACCGGCCACCAAACCTGAGCCATCTGCACTCAAGTATGTAACATGAGCCGAGCCTTGTCAACTTATCCTGAGTCGAGTGCACTAAACTTTGATTTGGCTACGCTGGAGTCATGCTGGAAAACACGTCAACCACCGCCGCAGACCAGGCTTCGTACGCTGACGCAGGCCACACCACCGGCGAAGGCCAGGAACCATTCACGATCCTCTTCGTCTGCACCGGCAACATCTGCCGCTCAGCGATGGCCCACTACATGCTCCAAGACGCACTCGCCCAAGCAGGCATCACCAACGTCCGCGTCGACTCATGCGGAACATCCGACGAAGAAGCCGGCAACCCTGCCGACCCACGCACCGAACGCATCCTGAACGACCTCGGCCTCACAGCGAAAGGCCACGTGGCCCGCCAACTCAACGAGAACGACTGGGCCTCAACCGACCTGTTCCTCGCCGCAGACGTCCGCCACATCGAAACCCTCCGCGCCCTCGCCCCAACAGAGATCAACCCAGCACGCATCCGCATGGTGCGCTCCTTCGAACCCGGCGCCGCTCACCAGCCCGAAACCAACCTGCGCATGGCAGACCCCTGGTACAGCGACATGAGCGACTTCGAAACCACACGCGAGCAAATCACCGCCGCCCTCCCAGGAATCATCGAATGGGTACGCGAAGCAAGCCGGTAATCATTGCGCTCGATGGCCGCTCGGGAACCGGGAAGACTCACCTGAGTCTCGGGCTGGCCGAATGGTTGCGAGTCAGGGGCTACAAAGGCGGAAGATTCAGTGGCGCTGACCGCAACGGCAAGGGATGCAGCGTTGATGTGCTGCACCTCGACGAGCTCTACCCCGGATGGGACGGACTCCACGCGGGCCTCAAAACCTACACACAGAAGCTGTTGCCCGCGCTCGCGCGCGACGGCCACGCCACCTGGACGCCCTGGAACTGGTACACCTCACGCCCCGACGCACCCCGCACGATAGGTCCGGCGGACGTCATCATCATCGAAGGCGTCGGAGCCGGGCACCCAGACGCCCGGCCGTACCTCACAGGAACCCTCACGCTCACGCTCGACACCGCAACCCGCAAACAACGCGCCCTCACCCGCGACGGCGCAACCTACGCACCCCACTGGGACACCTGGGCCGCACAAGAAGAACAACTACCCACCGCAACCGACGGCCCCACCGACATCACCATCAGTGCTCGCTCCAGCACAGACGTCGATGACAACAGCACCGAGGTGCTCGCCCGGGCCCGCATCTGGGTCGAAGCGCTACTGCACTGAGATAACCAGCGCGCTATTGCACAGCCCTAGTCCGCGCGCTATTGCACGACCGCAGTGAGACGCGCTACGTTATCCAACCACTTCTCCATTGGCGAGCGAGACTTCCACGCTTCCTTGGTCAGCAGTTCTGAATGTTCCTTATAGGTGTCCATAATCGCGTTGAGCGAGGCCACGCATTCGCTACCCAGGGTCAGCATCGTGATCTCGTTGTTGAGGCTGAACGAACGCATATCCATGTTCGACGACCCGAAAACCCCCACCGTGTCATCCACCGTGACACACTTGGAGTGCAGAACATCCGGTGACGGGTACCGGTATATCTTGACTCCTGCCTCTAGGAGGACGTCGTAGTAGGACTGTTGCGCGTGGTTGGTGATCTTGTTGTCGCCTTCGCGGCACAAATACAGTTCGATGTCGATCCCGGACTGCGCCGCGGTCGTGAGCGAATACAGCAGCGAATCATCCGGAACCAGGTACGGCGTCGTGATCCGCACCTGCCGTCTAGCGTTATAGATGAGCGAGTTGAACATCCGCAGGTTGTTCTCCTGCGGATAACCTGGTCCCGAAGGGATCATTTGAGCGAGCGTATCGCCAGGGCGGTCGTGCTCGGAGAACTGAAGCTGATCGAAAACTTGCTGACCGGATTCGAGGTACCAGTCGGTTGCGAAAACGAGGTCCAGGTGGTCGACCATAGGGCCTTCGATGCGGGCCATCATGTCGATCCATTCGCGCCCCAGCTTGTGCGCGGAACGGCGCAGGTAGCTCGGTTCGATGAGGTTGATCGAGCCCGTCATGCCCACACGGCCGTCGATCACGAGGATCTTGCGGTGGTTGCGTAGGTCGGGGCGGCGCCAGCGCCACTTGAACGGCGCGATGGGCAGCATCCGGTACCACTCGATGCCGGCTTTCGTGAGGCGCTTTTTCATCTTCCGGTAGCCAGGCAAACGCCAGCTACCGATCTGGTCGAACAAGAACCGCACCTTGACGCCGCGAGCCGACGCCCGCTCGAGCGCTTGGAACACCGGCTCGGTGTATTCCTTGTCAACGCCCGCAATGTAGAACTCGACGTGCACGTAGTCGGTCGCCGTGTCGATGTCCTCGGCCATCGTCTTCATGATGTTCTTGTAGTCGGCATCGAAACGGAAACGGTTACCGCCGGCGAGCGGATAACCCGTCAGATTCTGGTTGAGCTCAGAAACACTCGTGACCCAGCGCGGGAAGTGACCGGGAACTTTATCGAGTGGATTCGGGCCCACCGCCTTCATGATTTCCCGGTTGACGGCTTCTTGTCGTTCACGCCGCGGCCTGTTGAGCCGGTGCGAACCGAACAGCAAGAAAATAATGAGCCCCACGTAAGGCAACAGGAAGATCGCAAGTAGCCACGCCATCGCGGTGGTGGGGCGGCGCCCGCCCGGGACAATACCGAGCATCGCGATGCGGATCAGCAAATCCAGCGTGAGTAGCGAGTACGTGAGCCATTCAGGCCAATTCGCTGGCAAGAGCCAGATATCGCCCATCCAGGTTTCCTCTCACGTCCGCTGGCAACCATCAACTCACCCGAGGTTGCAATAAAACCGATACCTGTAACTTTATCTGTCGGCGCTGTGCCGCGAGTACGCTGTGACTCAATGAACCTTTGTGACAGACCTTTGTGACGGACGTTTGTGACAGCTTGTGTGCCGGTTTAGAGCGTGGAGGGGTTATGGCTCGGCAGAATGGGCCTCGGTCGATGGTCGGCGTGTGGATTGAACGTGATGTTGCGGCGCCCAACGCGGCGGTTGCTTCCGATGCGGCGGCGGGTTGGTCTGTTCGTTGCGTTGATCCGGCGGCTGGGTGGTTGCGACTTGATGATGCGGGTGTGACGCGCGGGGACGGTGTGTTTGAGACGTTGCTGTATAGGCGTGGACGGATCCGGTCTGTGGGTGAGCACTTGGTACGGATGGAGCGTTCGGCCGAGGCGCTCGCGCTCGAGATTCCGCCGGCTGACGTGTGGGAGCGTGCGATCGCTTTGGGTCTTGAAGCGTTCTTGACGCAGGACGCAGACCGCGACGCCGACGCCGCCAACGCCGAAACCCGCAGCGAGGAAACAGTCCGCGAGGAAGCCGAGCCGGACGGCGAACCCGAGGCGTCGATCCGTTGCGTTGCCACCCGCGGCGCCCCAGGCGCAGGTGCGGCGTGTTTCGTGACTCTCTCCCCCGTTCCTGCGCGAGATCCGGACCCGAAGCCGATCAAGGTTTTGACGCTCGACCGCGGCTACGATTCCGGTGCAGCCCAGCGCGCCCCGTGGCTACTTCTCGGCGCGAAGACCCTCTCCTACGCAGTGAATGTTGCGGCGTTGACCTACGCCAAGAGCCACGGAGCGGATGACGCGATCTTCGTGACGAGCGACGGCCTCGTACTCGATGGCTTGACCGCGTCGGTGGTTGCGGCGTACCGCAGCCGCGAGGGTTCTGGTGAAGTCTCCAGCGAAGGCTCCGGGCGGATTACTCTGCGCACTCCAGGCGTTGAAACGGGCGGCCTCGCAGGCACGACGGTCGCGGCGATCGCTGAGGCCGCAAAGACTCACGGCTGGGCCGTCGAGTCTGTCCCGATGCGCCCCGCTGACCTGCTCGCAGCCGATGCTTTGTGGCTCGCGAGCTCAGTTCGGATGCTCCGGCCGGTCTCGCATGTGGACGGCACGGAGGTGTCATTGGACCCAGAATTGCATGAGGTTCTTTCCCACACTCTTGAACAAACGCTGTAGTGATGAACTAAACGCTGTAGTGTTGAACCTGTGAATGCTTTGAACAAGATTTTCGCGTCCATCTTTTCCCTCGTTGCGGGAATCGTCGGTTCCAAAGCCTTGGAGCGTGTGTGGCTCCAGGTGACTGGCGCTGATGCCCCAACGAAGAAGAACAAGGAAGCCCGCGAGGAAGCCTCCGCGACCCGCGTTGCTCTCTTCGCCGCCATCTCCGCCGGCATGATGGCTCTGATCCAGACCTCGATCGAGCAGGGCTCCAAGAAGGCCGCCAAGCGCTCCAAGAGCAACCCGGAAGAGATCTAAAACCCGGAGATATAAACACTCTGGGAGACGTTCTCAGGCCACTGCGCCAAACTCCAGTAGCGGCGACAAACTTAGTCATAACGATGCGGTGGGCACCCCACACCCGGGTGCCCACCGCATCGACGTTTAAGAGAAACAGTGCTTAGCGGAGACGCGTCCTAGTGGTGGCCGTCGACCTCGGCCTGCACAGCGGTCGGGTGGTGCAGGGCCTCGCCTCGCGGCGCCCGGTGGTCCTCGGCATCCTCGGCGGCCTTGACCACAGCTGCGAGGTCATCCTCGATCAACGTGGCCCGCTTGAGGTGCTTAGAACGGTACGCGGCACGCCCCACCATGTGAGCCGAAACCGGGTTGGTCAGAAGCATCATGATCCAGATCAACGCCAAGACCGGGATCGCTTGCCACACCGTGGTCTTGATCGCCACGGCAGCCAACAGCATCAATAGACCCAAAACCTGCGGCTTAGTTGCAGCGTGCATACGGGACAGCACGTCAGGGAACTTGAGCATACCGATCGCGGCAGACAAGCTCATGAGGCTACCACCAACCATCAACACGGCCGCAGTGATATCCCAAAACAACATCCAGTTCACGCCGAATCACCCCGCTCATCAGACTCCTGGGAAGCACCCGCACCGGTCTCAACCGCAGGCATCTGCGCCGCAGCAGCAGACGCCGTAACCCGCGCGACCGTAACCGAACCCAAGAAACCAATCACTGATGCCAAAAAGACCACCGGCAACGGCGAAAAATCACCCGAGACCGCCATCCAAACCAGCAAGCCGCTCGAGATAATCACCAACAAAACATCCGAGGCAATAATCCGGTCCAGAAGCGAAGGTCCGCGCACAATCCGCACCGCAGTCAGCAAGGCCGCCAACCCCAAAATGACCCCGGCCGCCATCGCAGCCCAACCGAACCATCCGTGCTCAAGCCACCACATCATCGAGCGCTACCTCCCTCACCGTGCTGAGCCTCAACGGCGACCTCAACCGAATGCCAGCCATCAGCCTCACGACGAGCAGCAACCAACTCACGTGCCACCCGTAGCTCCTCTTTACGCAGCAGATCCAGCTCCTCACGGGAACCCATCACGTAAATCAGGCGCCGCTCAATCTCCAAAACATCCGCACGGAACCGGTTCGCATCATCCGTGTTCCGGATCCCCAAAACATGCAGATACAGAGTCCCGTGACGGCGGTCCACATCCACCACCAACGAACCAGGAATCAGCGACGCCACGTGGCCCACCGCCGTCATCAGCAAGTCATCACGGGTACGCAACGGAACCTCAACCACCGCGTTCGTGACATCCTTACCTTGCTTCCACGAAACCCACGTGACCTGAAGCGAACCAGACACAATCTGGCCCACAAACCAGCCCATGAACGCGAGCCCACGGAACGGCGAGAACCGCCCCGAAATCACCACAGGCGGCAGCCGGAAAACACGCAGAATGATCAACGAAAGCGCCAAACCGAACAGGATGTTCGACAGCGCAAACGACTGCCACAGGATGCACCACACCACCACAAGCCACACCAGGAGCGGCAGCTCAACCAGCAGGCGGCGCATCGATCTCTTGAAACGGCTCACTTCTGTGCACCCCCTTCACCGGACGGATCTTCCAAGGTGCGGCGCTTGCCATCCACTGGACCGCCCCGCTCCGGAACAGCACGGTTCGACGCCTCATACACGGCCACCCGGTATTCCTCGCCCTTGACCATCGCTGCGGCGGCTCGATCCGTAAGTTTGAGCAACGGGCCGGCGAAAATCGTCAAAGCCAACGATGCACACACCAGGGCCGCAGTGGAGCCCACCATGATCCCCGGCAGGACCTTCACATTGCCGTGGTCGGAGTAACGCGAATCCGGGAACTGGGCTACCGCCTCATACGTGCGGACGCGGCGGACCTTCTCATTCATCGCCTCAAGCAACATCGGATCAGCGCCTTCAGCGTCCTCAGCACGGCGCCAGAACGCACGGTTCCACACGCGAGCCACCGCAACCAGCGTCAACAAGCTCGTCAGCAGCGACGCCGCGATGTTGACCCACGCCATCGCCGAACCCTGCTCAACACCGCCGATCACCAAACCGACCTTGCCGATGAAACCCGAAAACGGTGGGATACCGGCCAGATTCATAGCTGGGATGAAGTACAGCACCGCCAAGAACGGAGCGAGCTTTGCGAGCGAACCCAGCCGCTCGATGTTCGAGGAACCGCCGCGGCGCTCAATCAAGCCCACGACCATGAACAACGAGGTCTGAACCAAAATATGGTGCGCAACGTAGTAGACCGCTGCGGCATAACCGGTCTGCGTACCCAACGCGATACCGAAAACCATGTAGCCGATGTGGCTCGTCAGCGTAAACGACAACATACGTTTGATCTCGGTCTGAACCAACGCACCCAAAATACCGATGATCATCGTCAGAACCGCGACCCACATCAGAAGATCCGAAAGGTCGTTGTCCCTGAAGAGCAAAGTCTCGGTACGGACAATCGCGTAAACACCCACCTTGGTGAGCAGCCCCGCGAACACCGCCGTAACCGGAGCCGGCGCAGTTGGGTACGAGTCCGGAAGCCAGAAGCTCAACGGGAACACCGCCGCCTTGACTCCGAACGCAATCAAAACCATCAGGTGCAGTAGCGTCTGCGTCGTCGGGCCAAGCTGCGCGATCTTGTCCGAAACATCCGCCATCGAAACCGTGCCCGTCGCCGCGTAAATCACGCCGATCGAAATCAAGAACAGCATCGACGAGAGAACCGAAACAACCACATAGGTTGTGCCGGCGCGCACACGCTCAGCCGAACCACCCAACGTAATCAACACATACGATGCGGTCAGGAAAATCTCGAAACCCACGTACAGGTTGAACAAGTCACCCGCGATAAACGCGTTCGAAACACCCGCAACCAAGAACATGTACGTCGGGTAGAACACGGAAATCGGGCCATCACCCTTCTGGTCCGTATAGCCCTGCCCCGTCGCGTAAATCAGCACCGCAAGCGAGACCACATTCGAGACCACGAGCATCAACGCCGCGAACTCGTCCACGACCAACGTGATGCCGAACGGCGGAGCCCACCCGCCCATCGTCACCGCGGCCGCACCCAGCGAGTACGCCCGCAACAACAACGCGAAACCGATCAGCAGCGAAAACGACAAAGTCGTGATCGAAACAATCCGTTGAGCACGCGGCGAACGCTGGAACACGAACGCCAAAGCAGCACCCAGAATCGGCAGGATGACCACCAGCGGAGTCAGCGACACAATATCGAAAGGCAACGCATCCCAGTTCATCAGCGGCCACCCTTCTCTTGCTCTTCACGCTCTTCGCGCTCAGCTTCCCGCGCCATCTCCGTCATGTATTCATCAACAACCCGGCGGGCCTCAGCGCGCGTCCGGGCGGCCTGAGCCGGAGTCAGGTTGTCAGGGTCCTCGCCCAAGCCGCCATCGTCATCCGAATCGACCTCATCCTGGGTAGCGAACTCGGAGTCTTCGACAGGCATCTCGCCGTCTTCCTCAGGGTCGTGCACAATGCCTTCCTGCGAAACACGCACGTCTTCGGCGTCCGTCTGAATCTCATCCGCACGCGAAAGCCACCACGAACGGTAAATCATGCCGAGCAAGAACGCCGTGACCGCAAACGAAATCACGATTGCCGTGAGGATCATCGCCTGCGGAAGCGGGTCCGAATACTCTTGCGGATCCACTTTCGCACCCACAAGCGGCGCTAAGCCTCCAGGCCCACCAGTCGTCAGGATCAAAACGTTCACACCGTTACCCAACAACAGGATGCCCAGCAAGACCCTCGTCAAAGTGCGTTCAAGCATCAAGTAGATGCCCGCGGAGACCAACACCGCGACCATCAACAACATCGTTACATCGATCGTCATCGGGTCACCTCCGAACCTGCGCCAGCTCCTGCATCTGTTGCACCACCTGGCCCATCAGAGCTGTCACCCGTGCTGCCGCCACGCGAGAAGTTCTGTCCGCGCACAGCCTTACCGGCATAGCCCACCAACGCTTGTTGCGCTTCACGCACGTGCTGGTTCTCCGCGTCAAGGCGCACATCGAGCTCCGAACCCAGCGATTCCAGCACATCCAAAACCAAGCCGACCACGATGAGGTACACGCCAATGTCGAAGATCGTCGAGGTCACAAAGTGGTGTTCACCGAAGAACGTGAAGTCGATGACGGCGGTCTGGAAAACCTGCCCGCCCAAAAACAACGGGAAAATGCCTGCGGCAGCCGCAATCGTGAGTCCCGTTCCCAAGAGCGCACCAGGGCCGACCCGGATCGCCTCGGCCAGCTCAACGCGCCCACCTGCGAGGTACCGCAGCACGAGGGCAAGACCCGCGAGCAAGCCGCCCGCGAAACCGCCGCCCGGTGCGTTGTGGCCCGCGAACAAAAGGTAGATCGAGAACAAAATGAACGAGTGGAAGATCAGCCGCGTGATGACCTCGATGATGATCGAACGACGCTCCGGAGCGAGCGTTCGGCCAGCCACGAGCCACGCCGAAGAAGAATCTGAGCGCTCTTCGTTCAGGAACACGCTCGCCACGCGCTGACGCACCGCCGAGGCATACACGGTTCCGATCGATCCCGGGGCGACGTTGCCGGCGCGGGCCCGCTCGGCACCACGGGTCACCACGAAGATGAGCGAGGCCACGCCAGTCGCGGCGATCGCGAGAACCGTGATCTCGCCGAACGTATCCCACGCACGAATATCCACAAGTGTCACGTTCACGATGTTGTGCCCGTGGCCGCCTTCAACAGCCAGTTGCGGGTACTTGAGCGAGATCGGATCTGCGGTGCGTGCCGCCATCGCAAGGCCAGCCGCAACCGCCGCGAATACACCGAAACCGATCGCGACAGCGAGCTGAACACTGCGTCGCTTGCGTGGGCGGGCCTGCCATACCGAAGCCGGCAGGACACGCAACGCCAGCAGGAACGCGATCAGCACGATCACTTCGACCAGCAGCTGGGTCACTGCGAGGTCTGGCGCACCGTGGAACGCGAACAACGCGACCATGCCCGAGCCCGTCAGCGAGACCATCAGAACGCCCATGAAGCGACGCCGAGCGCGCATCGCAGCTACCGCCCCGACCGCCATCACTACAAGAATCAGAACGTTGACGAGCTTGGTCGTGAACACGAGGTTCGTGGTCTGCTCACCACGGTCGAATGAAACGCCTCCGCCTGCGAAAACCCCGATGGCCGGAACCAGGAGTGCGGTCAGGAGGATCACCGCGATGTAGTAAGACAACTGACCACGCTGCATCGCTGACGTGACGCGGTGCGCGGTCCAGTCGATTCCGGTCATGATGTAGCGGTAGGTGCGTTCACCGTCGATCAGCGCTGGAACACGCGCTTGTAGCTGAGCGATAGGTTCCCGCGCGAAGAACATGAGGAGGCCGAGCGCAACGATCCCTGCCGTGATCGCGAGTTCGATGGTGAATCCGTGCCACACGGCAAGCGGTTCCGTGTGTGGCTCCAAGTGCGGGAAGACGTTGGCAGCTGGGCTCAACAGCGCATCCGCTGGGCCTGGAATGAAGCCGAGGATGATGGTCCCGAGCGTCAGAACAGCGATGGGGAGAGCAAGGGTTGGTTGTGTCCAGCTGATCTTGGTGGGCTCGACGCCTGGTTTGGTTGCGAAGGAGCCCCAGATGAAGCGGGTCGCGTAGGCGAATGTAAGCACGGCGCCGAGCGCGAAGATCGCGGTCACGAAAATGTTGGCGCTCGTTGGCGCGTCGAGCAGTGCTGCGAGCGCGGTTTCTTTAGCGATGAAGCCGAAGGTGATGGGAAGGCCCGCCATCGAGGCCGCAGAAATAACCGAGCACACGAACAATGCTGGGCGTGCTTTCCACAGGCCGGAGAGGTTGCGCAGATCGCGGGTACCGGTTCCGTGGTCGATCGCGCCCACGACCAGGAACAGCGCGGATTTGAACAGGCCGTGGCCGAGCATGAGCGCGAGCCCGCCGAGCATCGCCGCTGGAGTTCCGATGCCGAGGACCGCGATGATGAGGCCGAGCTGCGACACGGTTCCGTAAGCGAGGACGAGCTTGATGTCGGTTTGGCGCAGAGCACGCCAGCCGCCCAGCAACAGGGTGTAGAGGCCGAATCCGACGGTCAGTAGCGTCCAGCCAGGGATGCCCGAGAACCCTGGCGCCAAACGCGCGACGATGTAGACGCCCGCTTTGACCATCGCCGCCGCGTGGAGATAAGCCGAGACCGGGGTTGGTGCGGCCATCGCGCCGGGAAGCCAGAAGTGGAACGGGAACAGCGCAGACTTGGAAATCGCGCCCACCAGGATGAGGATGATCGCGGCTGTGACCACGGGATTCTCCGGGGTGAGCGCGTCGGTCATCATGAGGATCTCGGATAGCCGGAACGTTCCGGCGGTGACTCCAAGCATCACGAGCCCACCGAACAACGCAAGACCACCAGCGGTGGTGACGATCAGCGCGGTGAGTGCTGAACGGCGGGCGGAGAGACGCGAGCGGGCGTAACCGATCAGCAGGTAGGAGAGGATGGTGGTCATCTCCCAGAAAATGAAGAGGGAGATCAAGTCATCTGACGTCACAAGGCCGAACATTGCGGCCGCGAACGCCGTCAGTTGCGCTGCGAACGGCCCGATCGAGGCGTCTTCAGATTTGAAGTAGCGGGCGCAGTACAGCAACACGAGCGCGCCCACTCCGAGGATCAAAAAGCTTAGAGCAGCAGCCAGCGGATCCAAGCGGAAAGCGAATTCCACATCGAACGTTGGAATCCACGTATATTCCTCTTGCGGAATAAGATCTTGGCCGACCGTTCCCGGGGCAATTTCCCCTAAGTTTCTGGGCATCCCCTGCAGGACCACACTGGTCAGCCACACGAAACTCGCGGCCGGGACCAGCGCCAAAACATAGAACGCGTTCCTACCAATCCAGCGCACCAAAAGCGGGGCCAAAAATGCCGCGACGAACAGTGCAAACAGGACTGGGAGCACGGTTTCACCTAACGTCTCGATGTACGGGACAAACTGGGACCGCCCATCCAAACAGTCCACAATCTCTTTTATTCTACGGAACCCCGCCATAGGCTCTTCACATGCACACAACCTCTCACGCCACCCCAGGCGCTCCGCAGGCCTACGGTCAGGGCACTAAGAAACAGGTCTTCACGTGGTCGTTGTGGGACTGGGGCGAGAACGTCACCAACTCCATCATGCTCACGTTCGTGTTCACGGTTTACCTGACGTCATCATCGTTCGGTGACCCTGACGAGAACGCGTCCCAGCTTTCGCTCGCGGTCGCGTTGACGGGTGCCGTGATCGCGTTGACGGCTCCCGTTCTGGGGTTGCGAGCTGACCGCAGCGGTAAGCGTAAGCAGTGGCTCGCGTTCCACACCGGGATGATCGTTCTCGCGACTGCGGCGTGCTTCTTCATCAAGCCGGAGCCGGCGTATTTGTGGCCCGGGATCCTCTTGATCTGTGTTGCTACGTTCTTCAGCGAGATCGCGAACGTGAACTATTACGCGATCCTCCCGCAGATCGCCCCGAAACATAAGATCGGCCGAATCTCCGGTATCGGGTGGGCTTTCGGTTATCTGGGTGGCATTGTCGCGCTCGCGGCGGTTTTGTTCGTGTTCGTGCAACCGGTGGTTCCGTGGTTCGGTTCGAATCCCGATGAGGGCTTCAACATCCGCATGGTCGCTGTGTTCTGTGCGGTGTGGATGGCGGTGTTCTGCGCGCCGATGTTCTTCAGCGTCCCGGAAATCCCTGCGGTTCCGGGGCCTAAAGCGAGCTGGCGTGAGTCATATGTGATGTTGTGGCGCAGCATCAAGAGCTTGTGGCACAAGGACCGGCCGACGGTGTGGTTCTTGTTGGCTTCTGCGATCTACCGGGATGGTTTGGCGACTGTTTTCACGTTCGGCGGGATCATCGCTGCGACCGTTTTCGGCATGGATCAGACCGAGGTGATTCTGTTCGCGCTGGTTGGCAACGTAGTTGCGGCTACCGGCGCGATCATTGGCGGTTGGCTTGACGATGTCGTGGGCCCTCGCGCTGTCATCATGGTTGCGTTGATCGCGCTGATCGGTGCTGGGCTGGGTGTTTTGTTCTCTCAGGAAAGCTGGCAGTTCTGGGTCTTCGGACTCTTCCTGTGCCTCTTGGTGGGGCCAGCACAGTCCTCATCGCGTGCACTGCTCGCACGCCGCACTACCGAGCACACCGCGGGTGAGCTTTTCGGCCTGTACGCGACCACGGGCCGCGCTGTCACGTTCCTTGGCCCCGGGCTGTTCTCGGCCTCGATCTACGTGGCCTCGAAAGTCATGGACAATATGGGCGTGGATGGCAGCGCAACCCGCTACGGCATCGTCGGCATCCTGGTGATCTTCGTGGTCGGCATCGTTCTGTTCTCGCTGGTTCCAGGGATCAAGCGGGAGGACACGACCACGCGCGCCGCCTAGTCTTCGATGCGGGTGCGGTGGAAGTTCAGGTGCGAACGCGACGCGGTAGGGCCACGCTGGCCCTGGTAACGGTTGAGGTACGGGCCGGTTCCGTAAGCGTGCTCAGCTGGTGAGGACAGCTGGAAGAAGCACAACTGCCCGACCTTGGAGCCTGGCCACAGCATGATCGGCAGGGTCGACATGTTGGAAAGCTCGAGGGTCACGTGCCCGGAGAATCCTGGGTCGATGAAGCCCGCGGTCGAGTGGGTCAGAAGGCCGAGCCGGCCGAGCGAAGACTTGCCTTCGAGCCGAGCAGCAACATCGCCGGGTAGCGTCACTTTTTCGTAGGTGGCTCCCAGAACGAACTCGCCCGGGTGCAGAATGAACGGCTCGTCTGGCTCGACTTCGACGAGGCGCGTCAGTTCAGCCTGTTCCGTCGACGGGTCGATGTACGGGTATTTGTGGTTGTCGAACAACCGGAAGTAACGGTCCAGGCGTACGTCCACGCTCGAAGGCTGGATCATGTCCTCGCCTCGCGGTTCGAGCGCGATCTTCCCGGAATCTAGGGCTTTACGAATATCACCATCTGAGAGCAACACACGCTCAGAATATCGCGTAGCCACCATTCCTCGCATTTTCCCGGGTCAATTTGAAGGCTGGAACGCGAAGATCTGACATAGTAAAAGGTGCACGCAACAAAGGTGTCCGTGCGATGCGCGCGGTTCACTTCACCGGAAGGATCGGCTTGTGAAAGGTAGGCACGCCGCCGCGACCGCGAGGACTGTGCCGCGGTGGGCTCTTCCCGTGGGTGTGTTCCTTGCCGTTCTCGCGCTGATCCTCGTGATCGTACTCCCCCGCTCTGGTGGCCAAGCAACCAACGATGCTGAAACCAGCCCAGCGGCAACGTCACCTGACGCGAAGCAGCCAGCCGCAGCCAGCGCATCGGACGCCAAAGAAAACAAGCCAGCCGACGCCGACAAGGAGCCTGCCAAGGGGAGCATCGCGGGACCGAAAGTCAGCGCGGCTCCATCCGCATCGACGAAGGAACCGGGCGAGAGCGAAAAGCCCTCAGAAAATGCTGAAGACCGCAGCCCCGAAATCCCGAGCGACCCCAACAACATCAAGGTCCTGGCCAACAAAAAGCGGCCCCTCGAACCGTTGACATACGCGCCCAAAGACCTCGTCCACATCGGCAGTGGGCAAAGCATGCGAAGCGAAGCCGCACAAGCTTTCAAAAAGCTACGCAACGCCGGGGCGGCGTCCGGGGTGAACTTCCACCCCGTGAGCGGCTACAGGTCGTACAACCAGCAAGCCGCAACCTACAACCACTGGCGGGCCACGTACGGCCAACAACACGCGGACTCCGTGTCCGCCGCACCAGGAACCAGCGAGCATCAGCTGGGCCTCGCCGTCGACGTCTCCGACGGGATCTGCCACCTGCGGCGCTGCTTCGCGACCACGAATGCCGGGCAGTGGGTCGCACGGAACGCCCACAAATACGGGTTTGTGATCCGCTATCCCGATGGGAAGACCGACGTCACCGGATACTGGTACGAACCGTGGCACCTGCGTTACGTCGGAACTGAGCTGGCGGACGAACTCACCTCGAAAGGGCTGACCCTCGAGGAGTACTACAAGTGGAAACCAGGCAAGTAAGGGTCTGACGCATGCTCGCGGGTAGATCCAGCACGAACGAACCCGGTAGGTTGGAACCATGAGCACCAATGAGCCAGAAAAGAACGAACAGCCAGAGCAGCCAGAAGTGGATGCGCAGCCTCAGCAGGAGCACGGCGAGCGCATGCTGGACGAAAGCGAGCTCGAACCGTTCAACGACATCGAACGCGTGATTGTTGACGGCGCCGAAGGGAAGCTGGAAAGCAACGAAGTCCTGTCCAAGATCGCGGCTGCGAACCTGTTCTTCCTCACCGAAGAGGAAGTCACGGACGAACAGCAGGTTGTTCAGCCGCTACTGCTCAAAGGGCCCGACGAGAAGGTCGTGCTTGCAGTATTCACGCACCCTGCGCGCGTGGCGCAACAGTTCATCGACATGGCTCCGTACGCGGTCCGCATGCCGGGGCTGCAGGCGTTCCACCAGGCAGTTGGCGTGGGTATCGCGATCAACCCGGGTCACCCGATCGGACTTGTGCTGGACGCCGAGTCTGTTGAAAACATCCGCGAAGTGCTTAACAGCTAAGCACCTACCGGTTCTGGCGTGGAAGCGCCAGCGGCGGCCGCAACACGTTTTGGAAAACACGGCGTCGCGTGCCAGAATCGGAGAGTTCACCAAGCTAGTTCGCCTACTTGTGGTGAACGATGCGGGTGTAGCTTAATGGTAAAGCTCTTGCTTCCCAAGCAAGCGACGCGGGTTCGATTCCCGTCACCCGCTCCACTATGACGTCGAAAATGATAAGTAGGCGTTTGCGTTAGCGGGTATGCCCCAAGGGGGTCAAGAAAATCCCTTCCGTTAGCGAGTGTATAGCGCGTTAGCCGTGACCTGCCGAAATACTTCCCGAGCACTATCACTTCGCTGTTGCCACGATTTCTGGGCATGAGAAAAGCCCGTCCGCGCACTCATGCACGAACGGGCTAAAAATTTCCCTCTAACCTCCTACAGCTGAACCCTCACTACCTCGCCAACTCGGAACACGAACCGGATCGTATCCTCGCCTACGATGGCGTGATCGATGAGTGCGCTCCACTGCGCGGGACGAAACTCGCTCACCGGTTCGCCCGCCAGATCATTCAGGGTTGTGGTGATGGCGGCATGCTTGGCAGTGTTCGCTACGATATCTGCTTCCAGGCTTGTTTTACGTGCAAGCGTCTTACGGTAGGTAGTATCGAGTTTGGTGTACTTGTTTTGGTAGGCGTCTTGGTCGAGCGCACACCGCTGGTTTTCCGCAATCAGCGTCTCGATCTGCTCGGTGAGTTCCACAAGTTTTGCCTGGCACGCTGCGGCTTGTTCTTCCAAACGGCTCGTATCGAACATGTCGCCAAGCACCTGCGGCAGCTGGCTTTCGTACCGGTGGCGGGCGATCAGTTGGTTGAGCGCTTGGACGAAAGAATCCTTGATCTGCTCGTCTTTCACCGTCGCGCTGCTGCAGGGATGTTCGTCTGTGTATTTGTGGTTGCATTGCCAGACTGTGTACTTGTATTTCGTGTTCGACGCCCACGTTTTACGCCCATACCACGCCCCACACTGAGAACATTTCAGCCGGGTGGAGAATAAGCCGACTTTCGCTGACGATATGTTGGCATGGCGGGTGGCGAGTTCGTATTGCACCTGATCCCAGATACGCGGAGCAATAATCGGCTCGTGATTACCTGATACGTAGTATTGGGGCACTTCACCCTCGTTGACCTTCATCTTCTTAGTAAGGAAATCGGTGGTAAACGTCTTTTGGAGAAGGGCGTCGCCCTTGTATTTTTCGTTGGATAGAATGGAGCGCACTGTCGAGGTTGACCACACTTCTTTCCCACGCGGGGTGAGAATCTTACGCTGCGCGAGCTCGGTTTTAATCTCACTGATCGCCATCCCGTCAAGGAAAAGCTGGTAGATCAACCGCACGGTCGGAGCCTGCGTCTCGTCGATGACGAGGCTGCCACCCTCGCCTTTCTTGTATCCGAGTAGGGATTTGTAGGGCACCATGATTTTTCCATCGGCAAAACGTTTCCTATGTCCCCAGGTGACGTTCTCGGAGATGGAGCGGGATTCTTCTTGCGCCAAGCTCGACATGATCGTGATGAGTAATTCGCCTTTGGCGTCAAAGGTATAAATATTTTCCTTCTCAAAATAAACCTCGACGCCTGCATCCTTGAGCTTGCGCACGGTAGTGAGCGAGTCGACGGTGTTGCGTGCGAACCGGGAGACGCTTTTGGTGAGGATCAGATCGATTTTGCCTGCCAGGGCGTCATCGATCATGGTTTGGAATCCCTCACGGCGCTTCATAGAGGTGCCAGAGATACCTTCGTCGCAGTACATGCCCGCGAACTGCCAATCATTACGGGAATGAATGTAGGTGGTGTAGTAGTCGATCTGAGCCTCGTAGGAGGAGGTTTGTTCTTCCATCTCGGTAGAGACGCGAGCGTAGGCGGCGACCCGTCTGCGTGCCGGTGCGCCAGATGAGGCTGCGGCAGATCGAAGCTTCTTTGTTGCGGGTATCGCGGTGACGGTGCGGTTCATGCCAGCCTCCCCTCACTGGTTAACCCCACTGGTGTCATGGTTCCATCCGCGAGGTGGAAGGTGAGCTGATGCTCGAAGGCCTCGATCATCACGATCTGCTCGCCAACCTGGACGGGGTCGAAACCCTGGGTGCCGAGCATGTCTGCGCAGGCTTGTTCGAGGAGTGTTTCGCGCAGGTTGTGCCCCCTACAGGGGTTGCCGTTCCCGGTGCAGGCACTCCAGCAGCGCCAGAACTTGTATGAGGTTCCAGACTTGTAGGTGCGGGTTTTGCGTTGATAGTTCTTCCCGCACGCCGCGCAGCAGATCCGCCCGGTGAATACGCCCGTGTTTTTTGACGGGGTGGCAGCCGGGCCCGCCTCACGCCTGTGCGCGATTTCTGCTTGCACCGTGTCAAACATCGCCTGATCAATGATCGCTGGGAGGGCTTGCTCGACCCAGTATCGCGGCAGCTCCCCGTCGTTGAGGGAGCGTGTGGGTGCTTGGATTGTGGGGCGGTACATTTTCTGTAGCATTTGGCAGCCCTTGTACCGCTCGTTTTCGAGCATGCGACGAAACACGGATCCGTAGAACCGTCCCCCTCCCCGAGAGCGTTTACCTTCAGCGTTGAGCATGCCAGCGGTCTTTTCCGGGCTGATCCCATCGAGATAATTGGCAAACAGTAAGCGCACGATCTTGGCTTCTTCGTCGATGATGGTGAACTGGCCGTTTGCCCAGTGGTAGCCATAGACAACGAAGGAGTTCGTGCCACCGTTCTTGTATCGGTTGCGGATTGCCCATTTCACGTTCTGGGATAGCGAGCGTGATTCTTCTTGGGCGAACGAGGCCAGCAAGGTTAACAGCAGTTCCCCGTCAGCGCTAAGGGTGTCGATACGTTCGCGTTCGAACCGTACGGCCACGCCAAGGTCTTTGAGCTCACGGACCGTAGCGAGCAGGTCGACAGTGTTGCGGGCCAGGCGTGAGATTGATTTACACAACACAATATCGACACCCCCGCCCCTGGCTGCGTCCATCAAGTCGGCCAGGCCTTGCCGGGATTTCGTTGACGTGCCGGTGATACCCTCGTCGATAAACACGCCTGCATAGGCCCATCCGGGTGTGGACTGGATCAGGCGCGAATAATACGAAACCTGCGCCGATAGGGATGCTAACTGCTCTGTGCCGTTGGTTGAGACCCTCGCGTATGCTGCTACGTTGACCAGTTTCGGGGTCGGCGGCCGAACTGGTGTCACCACACTGATGTGTGCCACGTTTTCTCCTTTCGCGTTAGGTCTATACACGCTCTAAAGGCGGTGTTTATCCAGTCGTTTCGCCCACAATCTGTGGTTGATAGATCGGGTTCCGGTCCTCCCACAACAGCCGATAGGCACGCCGATACTCTGAAGATGTGAGCACACCCCGACTTGCCAGCATGCTTAAGACGTGAGCGTCAGTAATAAAGGCGAGTTCTCGGGCGAACATCTCAGGCTGTGTCATCTGATCAACCCGAGCCGTGAGAGCGTTCATGGTCGTCCGCCACGGGTGCCGAAGCGAGCACGTACATAACAGGCGTGGCAGCAGTACTTTTGGCCCGGTTTGTCCACGATCGCGAAGCGGCGTCCGCAGTGCGTACAGGTCTGCTCGCGCACTGGCTCGGTTTTCTGTCGGTGCCGCCACGCTTTATGTCTGCATGCGGGCGAGCAAAACCGAGCCCGAACACCTCCCCGAATGGGGCTGGCACACCACTGGCATACCTGCCAGGCCATCACCAACCCGGCGTCGAGATTTCGGTTGGTGCAGTACGAGCGGACCTGGTCACGAGTCAGGGCGCAAAACTCGGCAATCGCTTTATACCCCCAGCCCGCCGTGCGCAGGTTACGAATACGTTGTTCGTCAAGATCATTCACAGTGAGGTCACTCCCTTCACCCCACTGCCGACAAACCCGTATGTGTTAAATCCGTCCATGAAACGACGAAAAGCCCCGCCACCACCGGCTCCCCGAGGATTGGGAAGTCACAGTGATGACGGGGCTTCAATACGCCGTAGTAGCGTGCGGGGTTAGTAGCCGAGCTTGGCATTCACGCGCGCCTGAACAGTGGCGTAGAGGTTACCCAAGCGGCGCTTACGCTCATCCCCGTTGCCGTAGTCGCCGCGAATGACGGCGTCAGCCAGAGCATCAATGTTGGGCCCTGCGGGCTTCGTAGGCGTGTTGCCAGAGAGCTTCTCATTGACTCGCTGTTGAACAGCGGCGTAGCGGGCTCCGAGGCGACGTTTGCGCTCATCCCCGTTGCCGTAGTCGCCGCGAATCACCGCATCGGCAAGAGCGTCGATGTTCGGCGTTGCAGGAGCAGGTGCTGGTGTGAGCGCTGGCGCTGATGTAGCGCCGGTCATCTGGTCATACCAATACTGAGCGCGAGCCATGTAGGCGGCGTGCTGGGAACCAGCAAGAGATGCCGGACAAGCAGTGGCAGAGAAGTCCTTGTGCCCGAACACGTTCTTACCCCAGACCGGGCGGCCAAGACCGTAGAACTTGCAAACGGCCGCGACGAGGTGTGCTCCGTTATCCAAACATGCGTCGGATACCGACCAAGGATCGGAAGAAACATCGGCGTGTTCGATGCCGATACTGGTGGTGTTGGCGGCAAAGTTGCCTGCATGCCAGGCGGTGTCCCGGTCCCACACGAGCTGGCCGATGCGTCCGTCAGTTTGGACTTGGTAGTGGGCGGAAGCAGGACGGGACTGCCACACGTCGTAACAGCCCCTAATGGTGAGGTTTCCGGCGTTGTGGTGGATGATGACCTTATCGATCCGCCGACCGTTCCTGCCGGGCGTGTAGTGTGTGTTCATGATGAGGTCGATGTCGGCCTCAAGCGCGAGCCAATTCTTCATCAGTGAATCTCCTTATCTGTTGGGTGTTCAGCGGTTGTTTCGGTCAGTGAGGGTCTTGTTTCGGCGCGGTTGGCGATCGCATCGAGCGCGCCGCGCATTTGGGATGGGACGGGTAGGCCGAGGCGGGTGGCGTTTTCGACCAGGGAGATGCCTTCGTTGGATAGGTAGAAGAAGATGACCGCCGCTCGCAGCACGCCGGGTGCTCCGAGAATATGGACGTCGATGAGGTGGGCGAGGCCGACGAGGGTAAAGATGAGGATTTTGCGGCTGATACCCCTAAAACCGACGGATGAGCTGAGGCGGCGCTCGTTGATGGCGGCCAGCACCCCGGTGATGTAGTCGGCGATAGCGAAGACGATCAGGGCATAGACGAGGCCGTCGAGACCTCCAAGATAAGCGGCGAGCCACGCACCAATACCAGCGATGCCGGTTTGGATGGCGTGCCAGATGGCGTGTAGAGACATGAGAATGATTCCTTTCGTGGGCATAAAAATTGCCCACACCCATCAGTGGGTGAAGGCATCAAAAATTGGTGTAGCGCAGCGGGTTACATGGTTGGGTCGGTGAGCACCTCCAAGATTGGCAGGCTCAAGTCGAATGAGGCCGCCTGCGGCACGGGTAGCGTGATTTCCTCGACCTGTCTGGCTGGTGGCGTGGGCGTGGCATCGGATTCGACCGGGATGATGGGTAGCTGTACTTCTTCGCTAGACGTTGACTCATCGGCCGTGACTTCGGCCAGTTCTGTGTTTTCGTATTCGGTGGTCATTGGCCACCCTTGGTGATGGCGTCGTAGAGGACGTCGTAGGCTTCCGCCGACACGCCAGACAGTTCACCCTCATAGCCGTCAAGAAGTGCTTTCACGTCCTTGTCGTGGCCGTCGTAGGTGGGCCCGGAGACTTCCGCAACAGATGCCAGTAGTGATTGGCGTGCGTCGAGGAATTCACTGGCTTTGTCGGGGTTGGCGAGCATGAAGGTGCCGTCGTCTGCGAACACTGGGCGACCCTGATCGTCGAGTGTTGCGAATTGGGTGACGAGGTCGTATTCATCTTCCCCGAACCGGGCAATCGCTTCCTTCACTAGCGTCAGGAGTTTCGAGCGAGCACGGGACTGCGCCGCCTTGAGCGGCATATTGGTGAGTAGGTCGGCGATGGGTTGCAAATGGTGGTTGGCGAGCATGATCTTCATCAGTATTTCCTTTTACTTATGCGAGGTTGGTGGACATGGTCGATAAGCCAGTGTTGGAGAAGTACCGCCACGTGATGTTCGACCCAGACCCGGAGATGGATGTGATCCACCCCTGATTGAGTAAGGTCAGGATTGCGTTCATCCGCGACATCAAATCCTTGGTGCGATCAAAGAGACGGGTCATGTTGTAATACGAGCCGTTAGTGACCACCATCAGGTCATAGGTGTGAAACACGATCTTCGACAGCCCGCTTGGCCCCACCCAGCCCGAATAGGTTCCCTTGCCCGTCAGCGTGCAGTCCTGCAAGGTCACATATCGTGAGCCCGTCGTGTAGAACTTATAGCCACCAGTACGCAGATCGGAGCCGAGATGGATACCGGATTTCCCGTAAAACAATCCCTTCGGATCCAACGTCAAACACGTGTAGTAGGTGCCGCCGTCTGCCTTCTGGTAGGTCCAGGCAACGTAGTCGCCTTTGTAAGCAAGTTGGTTGACGATTCCTTGCACATTCGGCTTATCTTTATGAGCCCGCCGCGCGAACTCACCGATATAACGGGTGCCGTACCAAAACTGCATCCCAGCGCTCGTAATCTTGCCCTCCAGCATGGAGCCGTCATACCAAGCGATCTGATACGGGGTGATGCGGATAGATTGCGTCCAACCTGCCAGGCCTACTTGGATGGCGTTGGTCGCGAGCTTGTCGGCCGTAATCGACCGCGCCCCAATCCGAGCCGCCGACAACGTCCCGGTGGTGATCTTCCCAGCATCCAGCGAAGCAATCTTGGCCGATGTGACCGCAGCGTCTTTAATCATCGCATTGGTGATGTATCCGTTGGCGATCGTGAGCTTATCGGAGGTAATGGACCCTGCTGCGATGCGTGCAGCCGACAAAGTGCCAGTCATAATCTTGTTCGCGGATAGGCTGCCAACCTTCGCATCCGTGATCGCCGCATTCGCGATCATCGCATTCGTAATAAACCCGTTGGCGATCGTCAGCTTGTCTGAGGTGATGGATCCAGCCTGAATGCGTGCCGCTGCCAGGTAGCCCGAGGTGATCTTGTCTGCCGACAGTGAGCTGATTTTCGCGTTGGTGATCGCGGCATCAGCGATGTGTGCGGTGCCGATGGCGGCGTCTGCGATGTGTGCTTGGCTGATCGCTTTCGACCCGATCATCGCGCCACCCACCGGTGTCTGCTCCCATTGGTTGTTGGTGAGAATGTATTGGCGGGCGATCACGCCGTCTACGCGCACTTGCCATAGCGCACCCTCCGGCCTGCCAGCCGCGTCCGCTACGCTCGGGTCAACAACGGCAACCGTGAGCCGCCCATCCGAGGTAACCGCAACGTCGTGGGCATCTTGCGCCAACTGGGTAGCACCAGCGGCTGCGGTATTGGCCTGGTCAATATCGACCTGCGCCGAAGCCATCTGAGTGGCGACAGCATCGGCGGCGGTTTGTGCGTCTTGTGCGGTGGTGAGGGCTTGGTCGACCTGCGTGCGTGCTGCGTCGAGTTCCGCGCTGATCTGTGCATGGTTCAGATCGGTGGCGAGGGCGACCCAGCCGGGCTGCCCGGTGTCGGTGAGCCGGTATATCCAGATTTCGGTGGTTTCGCCGTTGCTTTTGAACCATGTGTCGCCGAGCTGTGCCTTCTCGGGCTGGGTGGTGCCGTAGTGGTTGGTGTTCTTCCCATCAGCGCTTGCGAGGGCGAATCCTGCCGTATCCGATGCAGCCACCGCCGTATTGATGGCAGTCTTCACTTGCCGGGTGACGGACGTGAACTTCCGAGCAGTAGAACCCAGTTCGACCGAAATGTACTGGAGCGCGAGTGGGTTGTATTCGTAAGCGACCACCCGTGCCGTGAGCGCAACACCAAGATCAGCGTGGCGGACGGTCACGGTGTCGCCAATTTCGACGGTTTCCAGCCGTGCGAGGTCAGCGTATTCACGGGTTTGTGAAAGGTCAGTGAAGCGGATCTTGTACGACCCGGACGGCTCATCCACATGCTTGGCGCTGAATTCTGCTGCTGCCAGATGGCGCAACTGCGCGTGTGCTTGGTCGAGTGGAAGCTCGCCTTCACGTGGGTTGTCTTTATCCGTGATGGCTTTGACTTGTCCGTAGCGGATGACGCGGATACGCGGCACCACATAATCACCCAACTTCAGCGAATCCACATAGAGCTCGGGTAGGAGTAGGCCGTCGTAGCCCACCGGGAGAATCCGCGTCGCCACCGTCGAAAAATCAATGGATGACTCAAACCCAGTGAGGTTCTTCCGATCACGGATGACAACGCCTGTATTTCGCCCACGCCGAGCGGAGTGATGGATATGGAAATTATCGCGGGCCAGTTCGCCGCCCCAACGCGAGATGAGCGTGTTATCCTCGCCCGCATCCATGAGAGCTTGGGCGATGGGCATGCGTACCATCCGTGCCGAGGATCGCGTCACCGTATCCGAGCTTGTGGCAGTGAAATTATGGTTGGTGTTTGCCGCGCCAAGGATTTGAGTGAGTGCATCTTTCGCGGTTTTGTTGACAACGTAGGTGTCGGCGATGAGGTTCGCGGCCAGATCATAGAAGACATGAAACGCCGTCACTTCCAGCGTTCCTTCGAGGGTGGTGACGACCTCGCTGATCCGGAAACCCTGCCGTTGCTCCAGTCCTGGCACGGGCGCTGCCACAATGTTCTCAAGTACGAGGTGCGTGGCTGCGGGGCCGTCTGCTGGGTAGGTGAAGGTCAGGGAGAATTCGCCACCTAGTTCTTCCGTCACGATCGGGTTGATGATCTCTCGGTCGAGGACACCGAGGCCGGTGGCGGTGAATGTCGTGGCGGTGCGGTCGTGAACCGTAATCATGAGTGAGCCTTCCAAACAAAACACAACGACCACCCCCGTAAAGGGATGGCCGTCAAAGAAAGATGTAGTGAGCGGCGGATTAGGGGTTGCGCCAATTCGGCACAATGAGCACTTGTGAGATGCCAGTACCGAGAGTGATCCGATTGACCCCAGGCTTGAAGGTTGGGAATGCTTCACTGAGCGCATCGGTCTGGACTTTCCCGTGGGCGTGTGCGACGAGACGCGCGCTGTCGAGCGTGACGGAACCTGCTGGCGAATTCACGTGATAGACGCGCGCATTGATCGTCAGCGAGAGCGCCCCGGTGCCATAGACGGTGATGATCGGATCGGCATCGAGTAGGCCGGGGTTCGTGATCGCCCCAGACTCCGACATCGTTACCGACTTCAAGCCCTCAGACAAATAGCTGAAGGGCTGGCAGGTGAGCCGCGCGGTGAACAGCCCCCACCCCGACAGCTCCCGGCGCAACTCGCCAACTTCGCAGTGCTTAACCTTCCGATACACACCCGACTCACCAGTGAACGCGATCATGGACGCGCCCGTCAGCTCGTGAGAAGCCTGTCTATACTGGTGGAGCCCGTCACGGATAGACACGGCGAGCTCAAGCTCGACCTCGGTATCCTCCCAGCCCGTGAAGCGCGTGAGGGTCCCGGCGCGGCCTTCGACCTCAATATCATCCACCGCACGGACGGCGGCGGGAATCGCCACCGGTGCCGTGAGTCGCAGACCAAGCGACGCCGAAGTCACCGTGTTGTTCAGGGTGAAGCCAAACATGATCAGTAGCCTCCTGCCATCACAGTCTGCCGCCGATCAAGGCGCGCGAGTTGCTTGTCGAGAGCGGGTGCGAGCTTGCCCACCAGCGTCCCATCCGACAACGTCACTGAAATATCCAAAGACCCGAGGATGCGTTTTGCTGTTGCATCGACGATGCTCGCGACATCCACACGCTCACTATCAGCACCGCCACTCGTATCGCGACTGATAGCTATGGGTTGTGGGGTGAGGTCAACGGCAGGTACCTGTAGATCCGCAACCGCCTCGATCGGGACGCTCAGCCCGTCTTCAAGGTCGGCGAAGGCGTCCATCGTGTCCCTAGCTAAACCAGTAGCGGCGGTGACGGCTTCGTTGCCGTCCGTGCGGATGGAGCCTGCGAGGCCTTCGACAAGCATCTGTCCTGCCCACGCCATCTTGCGAGATGGTGAGTGGATACCGAAGAAGCCGGTGATCGAGTCCCAAATTCCGCTTGCCCAGTTCGAGACCCGATTCCACAACCAGCCCGCCAAGCCTTGGATGCCATTCCACAGGCCGTAGACGAGGTTCTTACCCGCCTCCACCATCTGCCACACGCCCTGCCCAACAGCAGACACAATCCCAGAAATAATCGATGGGATTGCTGCGACGATTGTGGAAATGATCTGCGGCAGGTTTCGCACCAACGCGGTGAGGAGTTGGATTCCTGCTTGGACGAGTTGCGGGATAGCCCCACCAATCGCCGATACAATACTGGCGATAATCTGCGGGAGCGCGGCGACGATCGTCGTGATGATCTGCGGTAGCGCCCCAATCAACGCCGTCAACAACTGAATGCCTGCTTGGATCAGTTGTGGGATCGCACCCACCACGCCGCTGACGATCGCGGTAATAATCTGTGGGAGTGCTGCGACGATTGCTGTGATGATCTGAGGCAGCGCCCCGATCAAGGCGGTGAGTAGTTGGATTCCTGCTTCGATGATTTGTGGAATCGCCCCGACGAGGAAGGTCACTATGCCGGTGATGATCTGTGGGAGGGCTTCGATGATGATGGGAATTGATGCGATGAGTCCTTCGGTAAGTCCGGTGATGAGCTGCAACGCCGCATCAAGAAGCAACGGGAGGTTATCGACCAGGCCCTGCACTAAAGCCATGAGCATCTCCACCGCCGCAGGAACCAGTTCCGGTAGTGCTTCGCCGATACCAGAGACGAGGGTGGCGATGATCTGAATCGCCGCCTCCAACAAAGACGGCAACGTTTCGATGATTGCTTCTACTAAAGCGATGATCAGCGTCACGGCTGTTTCTGCTACTTGTGGCAACACCTTGATAATGCCTTCAAGGAGCGCGGTCAAAATGCTCATGCCGGTCTCGACCACCATCGGTAGCTGCTCAGCAATAAATGCGAGAGCTTCCTGTAACACGGTGCCGAGGGTGTCAATCAGGGCAGGCGTGCCTCCTTCTTCGAACGCTGTCGTGAGTTCGTCGATCCAGCCGTTGACCATCGGCAACACCGAACCCGCCAACGCCTCAGAGACTCCGCCTGCGAGGAGGCCTTTGAGGTTTTCGATCCCGTCCTGCATTGTTGCGAGCTGGCCGCTAAAAGTCTTGGATTGGGCGTCCATCGCCCCATAGAACCGGCCACCCTCGGCCGTGGCAGAAGCAAACGCGTCCGCAACCATGTCCGCAGAGATAGCTCCCTTGGCCATTTCCTCCTTGAGCTCACCAATGCTTTTGCCGGTCTTGCGGCTGATCTCTTCGAGCGGGTTGAATCCGGCGTTGATCATCTGCAGCAAGTCCTGACCCGTGAGCTTGCCGGTCGAGGACATTTGGGCGAAGGCGAGCGTGAGCGATTCCATCTTCACCGCATCTCCTTGGGAGATGTCGCCGATTTCGTTGAGGTGCTTTTTCGCATCCTCCAGGCTCATCCCGAAGCTCAGGAGGGTTTGCATGTTGCCCGCGAGGTCCTCCATACCAAACGGAGTCTTCGCCGCCTGGGCCTTCAAATCATTCACAAGCTTCTGAGCCTTGGCTTGGTCACCCAGCATCGTCGTAAAGGATGTCGAGTATTGCTCCATGCGGGCGTTGTACTCCACGCCTTCCTTCAACGCGCCTACCATGCCGCGACCGATCGAGGCGATCGCATGCCCGATTCCTTTGACTCCGGCGATGATAGCTTCGGAGGCGAGGTTGGCTTTCAACACGTCACCGAAAATGCGGGTCTTGGAGCTGGTGGTGTCCATCTCCACGCCGAGATCATCGACCGCGCCCTCGAGTTTGCCCGCATCTTTGGCAGCGCCCTTCGCATCATCTCCCGCACCGTCTGCCTCGTTCCCGAAATCTGAGAGGGCGTCGTTGTTGGCTTTGAGTTCGCCTTCGAGCCGGTTGAGTTGCGCGCCTGCGTTGTTGAGCTGGATCTGCCAATTCTTCGTCCGACTATCGTTCTCACCAAAGCTCGTGGCGGAGTTTTCGAGTGCGGCGCGTAGGGTCTCGATCTTGGCTTTTTGAGCTTCGATTTCTTTGCCCAGCACTTGGTTACGGGCGGTGAGGGCTTCGGCGGACTGGTCGTTCTTATCGAACGAGGACGCCACTAGCTTCATCTCCGAGCCGAGCACACGCATCTCGCGGTTAATATCCGTGATCGCGCGCTTGAACTCACGCTCACCCTCAAGCCCAATCTTCAAACCAAAACTGGAGTCGGCCATAGGTCTGTATTCCTTCGCGTTGCTGGGGGTTAAAATTGGCTAGAGGATGAGGAGGAATCGTGTGGGCCAATGTTGTAACTAATCGCCGGTGGGTATGGCCGTTGTTTGCTTTACTCGTCATCGGTACGGTCGTTTTCGCTGTTTTGTGGATGAGCGGTGTCGTGCATCCCGTCACGGGCATCGCTAATGCAGCAGGTTTCGCAATATGTGCGATCGGGCTTGTAGCGTGGCATCTTGCCACTCGTGGTTTGCAGCGATGAGCATTCCGGTGCTTTTCCTCCACGGACTTGGTGAGACCCCGCAAGCCTGGAATGGCGTCATCAACGAGTTCGAGAGCATTGACGCGCTCACGCCCACTGTTTTCGATCAGCCATCAGGAACGCCATGGTCGTTACATGAGCGCACGGACGAACTCGCCGCATCACTGAATGATCCAGTCGACGTGGTTGGGCTATCTCTTGGTGCGGTGATGGGTCTTGATCTGGCAATTCGGCACCCGCGCATGGTTCGGTCGCTGTTTCTTTCAGCTCCGCAGGCGCGCCCTCCTAAAGCATTGATGTGCATTCAAAGCGTTCTCATGCGAGTCTTGCCTGAGCGTCTCGTGTGCCCACCACAGATTTCCAAGCAACAGTTGCTGGAAATCCTGCGTCAAATATCAGCCATTGATTTTGAGCCAGAGCTTGGAAATATCGCGGTTCCAACGACGATTGCGTGCGGCTCGAAAGACCGTGCGAATCTTCCTGCCGCCCGCACCATCAGCCAACAGATCCCACATGCCCGCCTCATCGTTGTGCCAGACGCGGGTCATCAGTGGCATCAATCAATGCCCACGCAATTCGCTCACGAACTAAAAGCCCACTGGAACAGTATCTAAATCCCGGCAGGAATCACGTCGTCGATGAACCATTGACGTAAGGGTTGGGCTCTGCCGGTTTCGAGTCGCCAGCAGTCGACCAGATCCAACAGCTCACCAAACACGGTTAAGCCCACCTCCACCCGCGATAGGTGGAGATGGGCCATTCCGATATACGCCAGCCGCGTGAACACAGAATTGTCGGTTTCGACTATCCGTCCACCGCTGCTGGTGCTTTTGGGACTGGCTCGGTAAAGATGTCTCGGCGTGTGCCTCGCTGGAGGGCTTCGGCGATCGCGCCACGATAGTCCGCCAGATCAGCAGGCACAGTGAGTAGTTCAACCTCATCCACGCTCAGCTCTGGGCGCTTGCCGTCTGGGTGGCGGTGATTGTGGATCTGGACTGACTGGTTGGCTAGCAGCGTGATCAGCCAAATCACCTCACCGAGCGTTTTACCCAGATCATCAGAGGTTTCGAGGGCCTCGCCGAGGTGCTCAAGTCCGCCGTAGCGTTCGGCGATGAGCCGGGTGGCGCGGGTGGTGAGCACCAATTCGAACGGCTCCCCACCAATCAGCACAGTCGCTGACCGGCCAGACTCCACCGTGCTTGCAGCCTTAGCGTTGCTGGTTTTCTTGCTCATGGCTTTCAGTCCTCTCGGGCTAGCTGTTGGATGCGGGTTTCGCGCTGGTGGTGGCGGGTTCATAGACTTGCGCATACCAGTTCGTGATCGTCTCGGGCTTGACCCCGGTGCTGCCTTCGGTGACTTCGGCCTTCCACGGATGACGCCCCTTTGTATCCGGCTTGTTGCGGCGCAGAATCGTGCCCTCAATGCTCGGGGTGGAGAACGTGATCGAGTCAGCCTTGGTGGCCAGCGTTTCTGTTGGCAGGGCGAACTTGACACGGTACAGCCAGAAATACTGATACTTCCCATTGCTTCGTGCGGCTCGGAAACCTATCGCCACTGGAGACCCACCGTCCTCGGAGGCTGAGATGAGCACCCCGTTAGAATCCACGCTCGCGCCAGTCAAGGCGGCGGCTGCTTCACCACCCAGATCATCAATCCCCAAAGTGAGGGTTCCGGATTTGAATTCCTTGACGATCTCGGAAGGGCCGTCATCGGCATACAGGATCGCTTCAGCCACCTCGACGGAGAGTTCAGCGGAGATAGCTTTGGCCAGCGGTTTGGGTTTGGCGTAGGTTTCCTCACCCGTATCGGGGTTTTCGGTGATCGTGGCGTAGTAGAGCTTGTCTAAACCAATAGTTGCCATGAGAAATTCTCCTTATCTGTAGATGTGGTGGGTTGCGACGTCTATCGCGTAATGGTGAAATCCGGTATCAGCTTCAAAGCCGACATACGTACGGCCAGTAATCGTTAAACCGGCGTCGAGCAGGGCGCGGGTAATGCGGTTACGCAGGTCGAGATAGTTAGATTTCGTGAAAAGTGCGAGGCGAACTTCCTCAACCTCGATACTGGGTTGATTGTCTGCGAACACGTCCAACACGTCCGTCAGCGGGGTTGCCACCAGATACGTCTGCGACGCTGGCGTCGTCGTGTAGAGGCTGACTTCGAACGGCAAACCAAGCTCGTCAGCGATCGTCGTGAGTTGTTCGAGGAGTGCGGTCATGGTTTGACCTGCTCAATCCGCGCCGTCAACGCCGTTTTCATAGCCTCGATCGCACCCCGCCTTGTTTGCGACCGTGTGGGTGCAAGAAACGGGCGCGCAGGTTGGTTGGATCGGCCGTGTTCGAGGACGTTGGCGATCAACGCATTCGCTCTGCCGTCGCGGCGGTTCTCAGCGAAGCCAACCTTAATGTTGTGATCGCCTCGGCTGTTTACTTTCACCGAGGTCGTACCAAGTGCAGCAAGTAGTTGCCCGGTTGAACGCGAGGGATTCTTGGTGGCGCGTCCGATCGCGCCGGTGAGGTTGGCTCGCATGCGCGGCTCAACCACTGCTGCTCCTGCCTCGAGCACTTCATCCGCAGATGTTTCCAGCACGCGGCTGGCAGCGTCGAGGGAATCAATGAACGCGTTGGGAAGGCGAATCTGCACTCTAGCCACGGGCCTCTCCTTCGGGCGTGGTCTGGTGGGCAAGAATCTCGACATACCTGCCGATCACCTCGACGGCGTCGATCACATACCTGCCCTCTGGTGCGCTGATCTCCATATCAGTGGTCACGGATAGTCCGGGGATGGTACGGATGCGGAAGAGAACGTCAGCCTGTGAGTACGCGGCGCGATTCACCCACGCAGCCGATGCATGCCGCACCTCGATCTGCGCCCGCACCGTTGCTCGCACCTCATCGCGCGTGGTGGTGAACCCCGCCTTATCACGCACCGTAACCGGGACGATGAGGTCGATGGATGTGGTCATGTATCCAAGAGAAGCCATGAGTTGTTCTCCTTAGACTTTCCATTCGCGATCCAGACGCAGCAGATTGTTCACCGCGTTCCACACCGCCCGAGCCGCATCGGGTTTATCTGCCCAGAACCCTGCTGTGGAACCATCACGCGACTCATAGAAATGGGAGGCGAGCATGACAACGCCCTGCCGGGTCGCCCCAGACATGTCGTGGGTCTCGTAGTAGCCCTCATCAAGGTGTTGGTAGGCGCAGGCGTAGGAGGTGGCCGCATTCACCAATGCGACAAGCAGCTTGTCGTCATCGTCAAAGGTGATGAGCAGGTTCGCCTTCACCTGATCGATAAGCTCTGTTGTGGTCATTGCGGCCACCCCCTTTCCATGGTTATGCGCCTGTCTTTTGGGTTAGCAGCTTGACTGCTTCGGGTAGGACGAGCTTGCCGTCCAGTCGCTGCGAGGCTAGGAATCCGACCTGTCCGGTGGTGGCGAACAGTTCGTTGAGACGCTTGAAGGAGCGGCCCTGGCGGTCGGCGATCCAGTAATACGACAAGTCACCGAAAGCAACCGTGGACGCACCAGCCTTGATTTCCGGCACGAAGGTGCTCGTGTGGACGGGGCGGCCAAGGACAAGGTCTGGGGTTCCTGTGGTCAGGGCTGGCTGCCACAGATACTGGCCGTTGCCGTCCTTGAGCTTGCGGATGGTTTTCACGGTCGAGTCGTTCATCAGCCATACCGCGTTCTTCCGATACGGGCCGCGCAAACCGTAGTGCAGATCGATGAGTTCATCAGCCGTAATATCGCTCGCCTTGCCCGTAGTCAGTGCCTTCTCACCACCACCAGTGGCTGCGAAAATACCGGTGGGCTTGCCCTTTCCGTCCCCGGTGAGGAAGGCTTCTTCTTCGGCAGCGCCGATACGGCGAGCAAACTCCGCCGCCAGGTACTGCTCGACATTAAACGCGCTATCGTTCAAGAGTTCCTCTGAAATTTTGAGGAAGGTGCCGAGCTTAAACGCGCTCAGCGTCACCTGCGTGAAGGCTTCATCTGACTCTGTATATGGCTTGCCTTCATCGAGCCACCCAGCAGTACCATGCGTGGAGACGACCGGGATCTTCCGATCCCCGCTGGTGGTTTGAATGACCTTCGCCAAGGAGCGCATGATGTTCTGATCTTCCAGTGAGGAGATCAGCGTGCGTTCAAACTCGTCAGGCACCAGATAGCCGCCCTCGGTATCGACGCCCTCGGACAGTGCGTTGCGTACTTCCATCGGTGAAATGTTCAGTCGCATCGCATCCCAAAACGCCCGCTTATACGAGGCGGTTGCTCGAGGTGCAGTCGGCTTGGCTTCATCATCAGGGTTCATGCCTGGCATTGAGGTCAGCGGCGTGTTGGTTGCCTTGGCGAGGTCGGCGTCGCGGCGCAGTGCACGTTCGGAACGGGCGATTTCATTGGTGAGACAATCGATCTCGGCTTCCATCTTCGCGTAAGCCTGATCATCTTCAGCCGACAAGCAGCCCGATGTAGCATCGCGGCGCTCATCGAGGAAGGCCTTCGCCTTCTCCCAAACATCTGCGCGCTTGGTACGAAGGTCAGAAACAGAAAGTGAAGTAGACATGAGTGTTGGTCCTTTCAGTGGGGTTGGTTAGCTAGTTCGGCGTACAAATCAAGAACCCGCCGACCAACAGGCACGGCGGGAGTAGCGGTGGGGTGTGGTGGTCGCACCGGCTTCGGCGGTGATGTGGCGGTCAGGTGTGCGACGAGTTTTTGCTCGGCTGCTCGGCGTGAAAACACCGTGCCTTGTCCCACGTTCTTGGGTGGGAACACCTGCCGCTTCAGCTCCTCATCGTCGTCTTCGTCTGGATCGTCTGGAGAGTCGACCTCGTCCTCATCATCTGGGTCGTCATCCGGGTCATCGTCGGGCTTCTTGGGTTCGACCGCGAAGGCGGGGTTGCGCTGGCCGGTGAGGAGTTCGTCGGCGAAACCCATGTCAATCGCGGCACGGGCATCCATCCACGTCTCGGCATCCATGAGCTTGGACAGCTTCGCCCGGCTCAGGTTCGTCTTTTCCTGGTAGGCATTCAGGATCGAGTCTTTGACCGAATCAAGCATGCTCATCGCACGTGCGAGTTCGTCCTTATCGCCAACCGCCATCGTCGCTGGGTTATGAATCATGAGCATCGAAACCGGACTCATAGCCACGGTGGATGCGGCCATTGCAATCACGGACGCGGCCGATGCGGCGATACCGTCGATATTGACGGTCACCTCGCCTGGGTAGTCGATGAGCATGTTGTAGATCTGCGCCGCAGCCACAACATCACCACCCGGGCTGTTGAGCCAGATCGTCACCGGCCCGCTACCCGCGTTGAGTTCGGCTGCGAAGATGGCGGGTGTGATGTCATCATCGAACCAGGATTCTTCAGCGATTGTGCCGCTAATACGCAAAACCCGGACACTACTTGCGTCCGGGTCAGTGTTGTGTGGCTCGGGTGTGAGCCAGTTCCAAAAACGTCTCATATCCTCCTCCTTACAGAAGATTCACTCATAGGTTCCTCAGCCGGTTCAGGCTCTGGTTCAGACTCGGTTGTCTGCGCGTATGCCCCTGCGAGACCGAGCGGGAGCATATTGCCGTTGACTAGGTAGAGGTCGCCGCCAGCTTCGGCAGGGATCTTGTCGAGGTTTTCTAGTTCGCGGATATCGTTGGCGCTCATCCACCCGTTCTGCCGGGCCACCGCATACCCATTCATTCGGGATTCGTAATCCCCACGCAGCAAGCCTTCGAGGTTGAACTTCACATAGATCTGCGGCTTCTCGCGCGGGCTGAGCAGGGTTTTGGTGATGGCTTGTTCGAAGCGGATCACCCACGGATCAAGCGTGTACTTCACAAACTCCAACGACTGCTGCTCAATATTGGAAAACGAGGATTTTTCGAGGTCGCCGATCATGTGCGGCGGAATACGGAAAATGCGGGCGATCTCGTTGATCTGAAACTTCCTCGTTTCAAGGAATTGAGCTTGTTCTGGGCTGACGGAGATGGGCGTGTATTTCATGCCCTCTTCCAGTACCGCGATCTTGTTGCCGTTCCGTGCGCCGCCGAACGTTGCCTGCCAGGACTCCCTAACTCTGGCGGGGTCTTTGATCGTGCCCGGATGCTCCAACACCCCACCAGGAGCAGCACCGTTAGCAAAAAACGATGCGCCGTAGTCTTCTGTTGCTTGGGCGAGGCCGATGGCGTTTTTCGCCATCGCAATCGGGCTATAACCAACCAGGCCGTCAAAGCCCAGGCCGGGAATATGGAGGACATCGCGCGCGGCCAACGTGATGGTCTCGTATCTTCCTGTTGGTTCGTCCCATGTGCGCTGATACTCGTAATACAAACGCCCGGCTTCGTCGCGTCCGACGGTCATGCGGTTGGGCATGAGCGGATACAGGCCGATGACCTCGTCGCGGCCGTTACGGATCACCTGAGCAAACGCATTACCCCAGAGCAGTAGGTGGGTCATCAACGTTTCGCGGAACACGAAGCTCGTCATCTCTGGATTCGGCTCATCATGCAGCAACCGATACAACGGATGATCGAACGCCTTCACCTTCGCGCCATCAGCGTCTTGCTGATAGACATGCAACGGCAGGCCCGCGATAGCTTCAGCCAAAATCCGCACACACGAATACACCGCAGTCATCTGCATCGCCGAGCGTTCCGTCACCGGACGCCCAGAAGACGTCGCCCCAAAGAAAAAGCTATAACCAGAGCTGATCGCGTTATCGTCAACGGAGCGGGCAGTGTCGCCACGCAACCAATTCAGAAAACCCATGTGCATACCTTTCAATGAGAGAATCGGTAAGAGAAGGAGGAGATAGCGATGACCGAGAGTTCGTTCCAACAAGCAAAAGAGGCCTATCGAAAAGCGCGTCTCGTTGAACGCGAGAAAATCCGTAACTTGCTTCGATCCATGAATTTCGAAGTAGTCGACGGCCCTCAAGCCGGAGAAGGTCCTTTCTCCTACCCAAAGAGATCAACGCGCATTCGCCCACAACTAGACCTAAGAAACTGGATGTGGGTAGGAGGAACGTCACTCAGCGATCGTTCAATCCAGGTTCTCGTCACACTGCAAGTCCTTGACTGGGATTGGGAAGAGGAGGATGGCAAGTTAAAAAATACATCGAGAAATGTGCATGCCCTGTTTGATCGTTTAGGCGTTATTCCTTTTTGCGATGCTCCGCACCCGAAGCTTCGACCAGGTGCGCATTCAGAATTAAAATTCCCGACATGCAACCTCGAGGCCGATAAGTGGGTTAAGAACGCAGTTCTCAACGATCAGTTCCATACGGATATTGACCTCCCGCTGGATGAAATCAAACTTCATAAGCTCGAGCAGATAATCCGAACGCGATGCTGTCACGCCTAAATAACGAATAATCCGCGTTCGTCATAAACACTGCCGCTGACGTGCCCGCTGCCGGTTCGGATAGCGCGGTCGAGGGCCATGATCGTGGCGACCACGCCGTCGATCTTCTCGGTGCTCTTTTGCTTATCTGGCTTGATGTTGCCCGCTGGGTCGGTGCGAATGTGAATGTTGTCGACCATCCACGACAGAACCGGGTGCCCGCCGTGGGCGAGCTTGCCCTCGAGTGCGAGCTTCATCAGCTCCTTCGACGGCGGGCTCATATCCTTAAACCCCTGCCCGAACGGAACGACGGTGAAACCTAAGGCTTCTAGGTTTTGGCTCATGTGCACAGCACCCCACCGGTCGAACGCAATCTCACGAATATCAAACCGTTCACCTAGCTGTTCAATGAAGGCTTCGATCGCTCCGTAGTGGACGACGTTGCCCTCAGTCGTCTCTAGGTAGCCTTGTTGCTGCCACAGGTCGTAGGGCACGTGGTCACGGGCTACTCGGAGTTTGAGGTTGTCTTGCGGTATCCAGAACCATGGCGCAATCACATACGCTTCATCACCTGTTTCGGGTGGGAAGACGAGCACGAACGCCGTGATATCCGTCGTCGACGCAAGATCCAGCCCGCCGTAACACACCCGCCCCTCCAGATCAGAAAGATCGACGGGTGCGTTGTTAGCGTTCCAGACGTGCATGGGCATCCACCGCACGCTTTGTTTGACCCATTGGTTGAGGCGAAGTTGGCGGAATGTGTTTTCTTCAGCCGGGTTCTGCTTCGCGCTCGTGCAGGCTTGGCGGACTTTCTCGATCGGAACCGTGATTCCTAAGCTCGGATTAGCCTTATGCCACACGTCCTCGTCGGTCCAGTCGTCTTCACGCTCCGCCCCGTAAATCACTGGATAGAACGTCGGGTCATGTTTCTTGCCTGCGAGGATGTCTTCAGCTTTCTCATGCTGCTCATAACAAATCGAATGCGTGTCGGTACCCGCTGTCGTAATGAGGAAGTACAACGGCTGGGTGCGAGCATCACCTGAGCCTTTCGTCATCACGTCGAACAAGGCACGGCCCGGTTGGGTATGCAGCTCGTCGAAAACGACCCCGGAGATGTTGAACCCATGCTTGCTGTATGCCTCCGCTGAGAGGACTTGGTAGAAGGAGTTGGTGGGCTTGTAAATAATCCGCTTCTGCGAGGCAAGAATCTTGACGCGTTTGGACAGGGCTGGACTCATGCGGATCATGTCCGCTGCGACCTCAAACACGATCGAGGCTTGCTGGCGATCTGCCGCGCACCCATACACTTCGGCGCGTTCTTCACCATCCCCGCAGGTGAGTAGTAGCGCGACTGCGGCGGCGAGCTCACTTTTGCCCATCTTTTTGGGTATCTCGACGTAGGCGGTGGTGAATTGGCGGTAGCCGTCTTCTTTGACAGTGCCGAACAGGTCGCGGATGATTTGCTCTTGCCAGTCGATGAGCTGGAAGGGCTGTCCTGACCAGCGGCCTTTGGTGTGCTTTAAGGCTTGGATGAACGCGACCGCGTAGTCGGCTTTACGCTTATCGTAGCGTGAGCCGTCGGCCATGAATCGGGTTGGCGTGTAGGTGTCGAGAGTGCGCATCACGCCCGTCAGGCTCCTTCCTGTGTTGGTTAGTTGGTGTGGGCAAGCGCCCAGGCGATGGCGTGGCCGGTGTCTTCGAACAGTTCGTCAGCCTTGGCGATCAGGGCGAGTTCGCATTCAATGAAACTGCGGGCGTCCGGTCCCCAGCCGCCGATGGGCTGCTGGGCGAGTTTGTAGACGCGGGCGTCGTTTCCGATCCGGCCTTTGCCCAGGTGCCGGTAGGTCGAGGCGAGGACGAAGTCTCCGTAGGCGATAACCGTGCCGTAGCTGTCGGTCGCCATCTGCAGCTGCTCCATGGTGGTCTTGCTGGTGTTCATGACCTTCTCCTTGTCCTCTTGTTCGGTCATGTACATACAGCCATAGGTGTGCGCGGTTATCCAGTCGCTTTTCGCCGGTTCTCCGCAAGGAACTCAGTGGCCGGATTTGGGCAGGGTTTTCCATGCCGCGTTGCCTTCCAGATTCGCTAGCAGGACTCGGCGCACGTGCTTGTAGCTGTCGCCGATCATGCCCAAGCGCAGCAGCCAGCAGCGCATCGCATACTTATCATTCCCTGGTTCAGGTGGTTTCGGTGAGATACGGGTGGAGGTCTTGGCGTGCTCGATCATGAGCTGAAGGAGCACACTGGCCGCCTCGATCACCTCCGCGTCAGGAAGTTGTTCGAACCAGGCAAACTCAACCGTTCCCTCCACCGCATTCAAATTCATCGGAGTGGCCGGAATGCCCAGCGCCTTAGCGATGAGTTCTCCCTTGGCGGCGAACAGGGCTTCGAGCTTCGCGACTGTGGCTTCGTCCCACCCGGTCGTGGGGAAAGCAACCGTCAGCCCGTACTCCTCGCTCGTGGGCGCGAACCCGGCCTTCTGTGTGGCTTCAATGAGCGCTTCGGCGTCGATGCCCTCTGGGAGGTGGAGCACCCAATCCCGATCAAGGCGTGCAGCGCCAATCAGGTAGTCGAACGTGGGCGTGCGAGTATACTCCGCTCTGACGCCAAGGTCAGAGGCGATGGTGTCGGCGAGTTTCTTACGCCCGCTCTTGTTAGAGACGAACGAAATTTGGTTCATGCCGCCACACCCTCACCGTCAAACCAAGACTCGACCAGTTGCAGGTAGCTGGTTACGTCGTGTTCGATCGCACCGGCAACCAGCGAAAAGTTCCACTTTCGCGCAATGTCGAGGGCTTCCTCGACGTCCCAGATATTGATGCCCGCTTCGAGCATCTCGCTGATCTCAATATGCAAATCACTCATGACCATCCTCCATCTCCTCTTTCCCCTAGTTAGGGGGTCGTTTGGTCATGTACATACAGCCATAGGTGCGAGCGCTTATCCAGTCCTTGCGCGAGCAAAATTCTTCAGTCTTTCAAGGACGTGGCGAGCCACGGGCAAAGCGATCCCGTTGCCCCACAACTTGTATTGCGCCGAATCCGACGTCGGGTCTGCGAGCCAGCTGGCGACCTGCTTGCGGGAGCGCGGCCTAACGCCTCGGAGGCGGTTCCATTCGGCCCACACGTCCACCCAGTAGTCGAGCTGGGCATCGGTGGGGTCGGTGATGGCGAGCTGGTCGCACCAGTTGTCGGGGAAGCCCTGCAACCGGGCGCACTCGACCGGCGTCAACCGTCTGGGGCGCAGCGACGAACTGGCGACCATGGGCGGGTCGGTGTAATCCGTGGCCAGCAGCGTACCTGCCTGATCCTTGGTGGTGCGGGTGAAATAGTCGGCCTTGGATGCGGCATAGACGGGTTCCAAGATGACCATGCCGCCTTGGTTGCAGGTCGGCTCCCCGCCTTTCAGGTCGAGGGTTTTCGACACTTCCGCTTCGTAGCCGTAGTGGCCGCCACCGCTGCGGGACTGGTGGATCGAATTCAGGCCAAACACCCTGCGTTCCTCTGGGGCGTCGAGGAGGATGGGGACGTTGGTGGGTGAGTTGCCCATCCGGGCAGTCAGCGTCTGCACCACCCCCGAGGAGTTGACGGTCAACCTCGAGTCCTGCGGATGATGATTCAACAACATCACCGAGCTGCTACGGCCTCCAAGGCTTGCTTCAGGGGTGTGGGCATGGTCTTGTTCTTGCGTGCCGCACGATTCAGGATTCCTTGGCAGGCTCGCGGGCTCAAAAAGAATCTCGGGTGCGGATCGGCCTGCAAAATCTGCGACAAGGTAGATGCGGCGGCGTCGTTGGGCGAGGCCGAAATGTTGCGCATCGAGTACACGCCATGCAACCGAGCATCCGCCTGCCACGACGGTCCCAGCGTCGGCCCACCGCGTGTCAGGAACAGGCACGTCAGCAACGGACGGCGCGACGACCTGGATGAGGCTCGTGAGGACGGCGGCGAAATCCGCCCCTTGGTTGGAGGAGAAGGCTCCCGGCACGTTCTCCCAGACAGCAAATCGGGGATATTGGTCATTAGTCGCCTCCCTCATTTCCTTGATGATGCGAACAGCCTGAAAGAACAGGCCGGAACGTGAACCTGCCAGCCCGGTCTGCCGTCCTGCGACCGACAGGTCTTGGCACGGCGACCCGAACGAGACGATGTCCACCGGCTCGATCACGGTGCCGTCGATAGTGTTGACGTCGCCGAGGTGGGTGACCTCGGGCAGACGGGTGGAGGTGACGAGGATCGGAAACGGCTCCACCTCGGACGCCCAGACGGGGCGGATACCGACGTGGAGGGCGGCGAGTGGGAAGCCGCCCGACCCATCAAACAGAGAGCCAAGCGTCAACGCGGTCATGTGGTGCCTCGATCCACTGCCTTCACGACATCCAGGTAGGCGAGCTGCTGGCCGTCGCGGAGACACGTGATTCCTGCGGCGTCTCCGGTGGCGTCGGCGTAGCGGCGCAGAATAACGCTCGCGTATTTCTCGTCCAACTCCATGCAGTAGCAGATGCGGTCGGTTGCCTCAGCTGCCATGAGCGTGGAGCCGGAGCCCGCGAACGTGTCGAGCACGATCGCGTTCGCCTGGGTGGAGTTCTGAAGCGGATACGCCAACAAGTCCAGTGGCTTGCTGGTTGGGTGGTCGGCGTTGCGGCGTGGCTTGGCGAAGTTCCAGATCGTGGTTTGTTTCCGGTCGGCGTACCACTTGTGCTTACCCGTCTTTACCCAGCCGTAAAGGATCGGCTCGTGCTGCCACTGGTATGGGGATCGCCCCAGTACCAGAGAGTCCTTGACCCAGATACAACAGCCGGAGAGCTTGAAGCCTGCGTCTTGAAAGGCGCGACGGAAGTTCAATCCTTCGGTGTCGGCGTGAAACACATACGCGGATGCGCCCTTCTCACACACTTCCGCCATCTGGGTGAAAGCGGCGAGCAGGAACTCGTAGAACGCGTCCGCACCCATCTTGTCATTGCGGATCGACAAGCCATCAGACGATTCGAACGCCACGTTGTACGGCGGGTCCGTGAGCACAAGGTTCGCGCGCGTGCCATCCATGAGCACCTCGACGTCTGCTTGCGAGGTGGCATCCCCGCACACGAGTCGGTGGCGGCCAAGCGTCCAGATATCCCCGCGCTCCACGAACGCGGCGGCCTCCAGGGCGGCGGTAAGGTCGAAGTCGTCGTCCTCAACCTCGCCCTCATCCAAGGAGCCGATCAACTGCTGGATTTCGGCGTCGTCGAAGCCAGTTAGTTCAGCATCGAAATCCGAAGCATCGAGGTCGGCGATGAGGAGGGCGAGTTTGTCGTTGTCCCATTCGCCGCTGATCTTGTTGAGCGCGATGTTGAGTGCTTTCTCGCGGGTCTCATCGAGCTCCACGACGATCACGTCCACGTCCGTGTGGCCTAGATCTTCGAGCACCTTCAAACGCTGATGACCACCAACGACATGACCAGTGGTGGAGTTCCAGATGACGGGTTCGACGTAGCCGAACTCGGTCAAGGATCGCTTGAGCTTCTCATACTCAGGATCACCGGGCTGGAGGTCTTTACGCGGATTGTAGTCAGCGGGCTTGAGTTCACTAATGGGCATTGGCTTCATGAGCATGTGTAGTCACCGCCTTCTTTAATGCGTCGACGTGAGCGAACGAGTTCTCCCAGCGCAGACCGGGATAGCCGAAATGTCCGTAGGTCGAGTACCTTGTAAAACCAGGCTTGCGAAGATTCAAAGCATCGATAATTCCACCGGGGCGTAGCGGAAACACCTCGGCTACGGCCTTAGCGAGGATCTCGTCGGTGTATTGGCCCGTGCCGAGCGTGTCCACGCTGAAGGCGACCGGGGCAGCCTTCCCAATCGCATAGGAAATCGCGACCTGGCATTCGAGTGCGAGACGGGCATCGACGATGGTCTTGGCTATCAGACGCGCCATGTATGCACCCGATCGATCAACCTTCGAGGCGTCCTTGCCTGAGAACGCACCACCACCATGTGGGGCGAGACCGCCGTAAGTGTCAACCATCAACTTGCGACCCGTCAGACCCGTGTCGGCCTTTGGACCACCCACCGTAAACAAGCCCGAGGGATTCACCAGAATCTCGGTGTCAGCGCTAATCGGCAGGTACGGTTTGCACGAGGGTGCGACGATGAGGGTTTTGACCTCTGCCGCCAACTCATCCAAATCCTTCGCCGCTTTGTGTTGGATCGACACCACCACGGTCTCAACCGCCACGGGCCTACCAGCAGCGTCGTAACGAACTGTCACCTGTGCCTTACCATCAGACTTAATACCGGTAATCGTGCCGTCCTTGCGGGCCTTATCGAGGCGGGCGCAAATCTCGTGTGAGAGCACCAACGGCAACGGCAAACGCTCCGGGGTTTCCGCCGTGGCGTAGCCGTAGACGGTGCCCTGATCGCCCGCGCCCTGCAACGCAAACTCACTCGTGTCTCCGAAGCGAGCCTCCAAGGACTTGGAAACTCCTGCGTTGATGTCTGGAGACTGCCTGCGAGTCCAGACGAAAACGAGGAACTTCCACGGCGCATAACCCGCCTTCACCAGCGCGTAACGCACCGACTCACGAATACGCGGACGAACCTTCGACGTAATCTCGCCAGTCACAATGATCCTGTGGCCAGATGCCATCACTTCTACTGCAACGCGTGCGGATGGATCCTCGTAGAGAATGTCGTCAAGGATTGTGTCTGAGATCAGATCGCAGAGCTTATCGGGATGGCCGATACACACGGCCTCAGCAGTCTTCGTAGACATACATACTCACTTTCCGAAGAATCAAGGCATAGAAAAGTGCCCACCCATCCGGGGCGGGAGCACAAAAATCAGAGAGTTGTTAGGAGCGGGCTTTCAACAACTGCTCCATCACGTCATCACCCGGCGCCGAACCTGAGTAGTCGGTGGTGCAGGTGGCGCGCACGATCTCGTAAATCTCGTACCAGTACACGTTCGCTTGCTTCCCGAAAGACTGGGACATAGCAACGAACGGGGATGCGATCGCTGCCCCTGTGGTTGGGTGTTTGCCGAGCAGACCGAACTTGGAGATCGCTTGCTCGCACTGCACATACCGCGCGAAAGACTGCGCATAGGATTCAATCAGCCTGGGTGCCACGAACTGAGAACAACCACGAGCATCAAGCCACTGCCACGTCTCCCGGTAGACCAAATCTGCGCCGAGTGGTTTGCCATCGCGCTGGATGTCGGAGAGATAATCCGATGGTTCAGGCATGGTCTCACCAGCAAGCACCGCACCATCCCCGATATCTGAGCCTGCAAAGTCAAACGGCTCACCCAGCGGATCCTCAAGCCGAGTGGCTGGGCGGCCAGCTGCGAGCTTCTCATTCAGCGGATCAGGCTTCGCGCCAGCTCGCACGCGGCGGCCACCACGGTTCGTTCCGTCTTTCGCCATGGGTTTTCATCTGCTTTCCTGCTTTGATATAATTAGTGGCGTGCCGAGACCGAAGACGAAAACTGAACTATTGGATGCCGCCGAGGCGCAGTATGCGAAACTGGACAGCCTCATTGAGGGCATGAGTTCCGACGATCAGCATACGAATTTTGATCCCAGCATCACTCAAATCGGTAAAGAAGCCCACTGGGCGCGGGATAAAAACCTGCGCGACGTCCTTGCCCACCTGCACGAGTGGCAGCGCATGTTGCTTGGCTTCGTCGACGCCAACCGCCAGGGTCAGCCTCGACCGTTTCTTCCGTTTCCTCACACGTGGCGAACCACGCCAACGCTCAACCAAGAGATTTGGACTCAATATCAGGGCACTGAGCTTGAGGCTATCCGCGAGAACCTCGCTGACAGCCACACCGCAGTAGTGGCTCTCATCGGCGAGTTCACCAACGAGGAGTTATTCACCAAGGCGCATTTCCCGTGGACGGGCACAACCTCGCTCGGCTCCTACTGCGTGTCAGCCACATCAAGCCACTACGAATGGGCAATCAAAAAGCTCCGTGCATTCACCAGAAAGCCGCCAGAACAACCCCATAACCAAGCCGCCCCCCAGTAGCTTCTTACCACGCTGTACACCACAGACAGATACTCGGGAGCCTCTGGTATAGGCGCTCCCGTGCGCCTTTTCGTGACTGTCGGGTTCAACGCACCAGGCCTCGTGCCTGCATTCACGCAACATCCGCCCGATCAGCGCTATCCTTAGCAATGCAGGGAAACCCTTCTTGTAGAATGAGAACTTATTGGGCATACAACTCCTGATGCCGTTGCCGTATCAAAATGTGTAGCGAAAAGTTGAAGGGACTGGTCATCAAAAAAATATCTGTGTTTCTTGTATCCGCTCTGGCATATTTTGTCGGCGCGTGGCTTTTCGCCGCCATCTTTCTACGGTGCAAGGATCAGGATCAGAGATTTTTTGTGGTCTTCTTATTGATGCCACTCATGTATGTGTGTTTCACGATTCTTCTTCTGCTTTTTAATAAGCATTTCATCGGTATTCAATCTGCCCGCGCGTTGCAACTTTCAGCAGGAGCCTTTATCGGACTCTCAGCTTTTCTCTTTTCACTCGATGGTGTCGGCTCGTTAGTTCATAGTGATTCTTTTTCTCAACTGCTGAGCCAGTTTTCCGTTCCCGCCATCGGCGCTCTTGTTGCTGGTGGTGTAGCGCTTGGGTTTAGCGTTTTTACCCAAGCGCCACACCAAGGAAAAGACCAAATCAATTATCGGTAGATGAATTCAGCTAGCTTTCGGCAAGCTGTCAAACGAATCTCTTCCTTGACGTATCCAGCCAGGAACCATCCTAAAACGGCGCTATCCAAGTCGGCATATTCACTTATTTTCTGATATGCCTCAGTGGAATTATTCGCCCCCAAGCTCCAGCCAATCTGCTTGAATCTGTTGGCTAGTTTGCTGGAGTTGTTGTAGTACTCTCGCAGTGTTGCTGACAGAAGATGACTGTTGGAATCGTTGCCGTTTTCTAGCGTGTTAGCGATGACGATGGCGTCTCCGTCACAGCAGAGGTCGTCACGGTTACAGTTGTTTCCTACCGATTCCCATTCTCCCTTGTCGTTTTTCTTGTCAAGTACTAGCCCCTTCAAGCCAGGATGCTGACGGTAATCGTTACCTTGACCGACTAGAGCTGCGGCCACCTGATCCAGGTTCGCACTGGGATTCCACTCAAGCGTTTTCTGAATGTTTTCCATGGCAGTAGCCAGGTCTCCAGCCCAGCCAGTCCACGCATCAGGGATAACATTCCAGTTGGTGTATCCAAGCGTTGTTGCCGCCAGATGTGCAAGATCAACCGATTCTCCGGTCTTGTCAGTCATGGATTGCCGCCACGTGTTATCAATATAGCGATTCAAGGCAGCGATGATCTTCTTGCCTACAGCGTCCTTCTCGAGTACGCTCGCGTCAGCGCTCCTGAAACTTTCGGCAGACACGGACCAGTTCACCGCAGATCCACTACCACCGTCACGCAGGTAGGCTTTTGCTAAATAGTTGAGGATGCAACGCCAAGTTGGAACAGTGACCCATGTTCCTCCACCATGAAATCCTGCAACGTAGTCTTTTCCAACCTTGCCACTGGCACGAAGTTCTTCGAAGCGTTTCTCTAAATGCCAGATCAGATCAATCGGAGCCAGCTTGTTGTAATCAATGCTGGTGTCGGGCGCAGCGTCACCGGCACTCGAAGGAGCAACATGATCAACTGCCGCTGCTTGTCCTGAATAGGCGACCCGATCTAGGTCAAAACCAGCACCCTTGTAGTCACTGATTTCAGTGAACTGGTCATAGTTCCAATCGTCAGGAATAGGGAAGCCGAGGTTGCCGGAGAATCCTGTAGACATGTCCGAGACGAACGCGCTTCCAGCGTAGCCGGCTTTAATGATGCGGCTACAAATGTTACGCGAGGCGTAGATGCCTACTTTGTATCCGCCTCCCAGGCTTCCTCGCACACCCTGGAAATACGGAAGAATGTGACTTGTGACCTCGGGGTCGGTCGCGTCGAAATCAACTGCGAAATAGATATACGTTCCCGGAATGCCAAGTCTTTGGGCTGCTTGCCTTGCGAGCGTCGCGTGCCGAGCGCCGTTTTCCCGCGTGAAGTGTCGAAGCTTGGTTGAGTACTCCTGGAAAATCGGGAAGAACTTCATCCCTCCGTTGGTGATGCGTTCAAGTTCTCCGGGGCGAATTGCTTTGAAATAGTCAGACGGATCTTTTGAATCCTGATTCGGCTCAGTCAGGTAACGTCCTACGATCTCATAGCCGTTCGCCTTAAGTAGGTTGAGTCGCTCAGCCGTAATCTCGAAGCGTGTATCGCATGCTTTACAGGCGCGATTCGGATCACCTTTCGAGGTCAACAGGCTCATCCATGTAGTCGAGTCAACCACCCCGCTTCGTGGGAGCTGATACTTTGCTTGGAATTGCGGAACGAACGTTGACAGTGCGGTTTGTGCAGAAGGATAGATATCGGGAGAAATCCGGTTACACACTAGAGCAACCTGAGCTAGCCAAGCCCACTTCGGTAAACTTGCCGCATTGCTGGGTGTAACTATTGTTAGACGCGCTTTGGTGCCATTGCCGAAATTACCTGTGGCTTCCGCAGGGCTAAATCCTTCAATGGCTTGCAAAACCTGAATCAGAGCAGTGTTCATTTCCCGACCGTAGAGTCCATCGGTTGGGATGATTCCGGTATAAGCGCGATACTGTTGATTGATTTGTTGCTGTGCTTGCCGAATCGCTGAAATGCCCCCATAAGAGCGAAGCAGGACGAATTGCTGCATTGACAACAGCGCTTTCATGACGTCGAGCGTCACAGTGGAATCTCCACCAATGCCCATGTCGCTCTTAAGCTGTTTGATGGCCTTTCCAGTTCCGCTATAGAAGTGAGTCGTGATATCGCTGGCACCGGCAGAATATCCCTTGCACCACAAGGCGCCTTGGATAATGCCGTACACATTAGAAGTCTCCTGTGCACCGTCATCCTGTTGGCGGATGCCGTTAGGCCACCGCGACTGGAAGCGACTGATAGTTCCCGGTCCGAAATTGTTCGCCGTTGTCGTAATACCCAGCTCGATTTGCAGGGCCCGAATCAAAGCGTTGACCGTGCCCCAGCCGGTATATCCGTCCTCTATGACTGAACCGAAACCAGCCTTGCTCCTATAGGTGCGATTAAGCCATTGCTGTGTTTTTAGCACCATTTGATCTGTCATGATTCCTCCTTTTTGGAAACCAGTTTGTTAATTCAAGACAGGCGAACACCTGCCAGGGAGGGATCCAGAACACCGGATGAGAAGCTCCGAGTTTATTGCCCTCACCTGTACGTCCCTGGGAAACCTAAATCCGGACGGACAAAGCGCAAGAAAACCGAGCAACACTCAGCGGGATTTCACCCCTCACTGGTACTGCCGACGAAGCCCGAAGTGTTAATACCCTGTTTGATTCGGTCTTTTTGCGCACGGTCGGCCCCGCCCGCTGACCTGTCCCGAGGTCGTAGAGATTCGACGACCCTACCCCTCGTAAGGCTTTCGACGTTGCCACGTGTTCGGCAAACGCCAGGAGAGTAGGCAACTTTGAGGTGCGCGACGACAACCGCGACAGGGCGGAACGTGGCGAAGAATTCAGTAGGTGTAGACCCGAGGTTGTTGCCGCCACCGATCATCATCAAGCGCGCTCTGGCGCGAGTGGCAGGGCTTGCACAGCGAACGGAGGTTGTCGAAGTTGTGGGTGCCGCCGTGCTCAAGCGGGAGCACGTGGTGGACTTCCTGTGCGGGCGTGTACTTGCCTTGCTCTAGGCAGTCTTCGCAAAGCGGATGGGCGGCGACGTAGGCGGCGCGGATCTTACGCCACCGCGCGCCGTAGCGGCGGTTGATCTTCGGATCACGCTGATACTTCCGATACCGGGCGTCCTCCGCCTTGGCATGGGCGTCGCAGTAGCGTTCACGGGTCAGTTCAGGGCATCCAGGGTGGGAACACGGGGACGCTGGCTTCACTGGCATCGCTGGCTCCTTCCCCCTGGATGTGGTGAAGCCCCAAGTTCCCGTGTGGGTTCTTGGGGCTTCTCCTAGTTTTCAACCACTTACATGTTCTCACACCGATATGCGGTTTTCTATCGCATGTTTCGGATACCGGCTAACGCTAGAGCTGTCCGTATAAGGCGGTGGCGAACCTGTCGAGGGCTCGGTTCTTGCGCCGATAGACCGTGTCACGCTCGACGTAGAAGTGATCGGCGATCATCGACACCTTCTCATCTTGTGTCCCCTCGCTGAGGAAGAAGCCTTCGAGGATGAAGCGGTCGTCTTCAGCGATGACTTCCCACGCAGGTAAGAACCAGTCCATGTACTGGCGGGCCTGTAGGTAGCGAGCCTTGTAGGCGTCGATTCGCTCAATGCTCGCGACGATCCTGTTCTCCGAAGCGTGGAGGTTGCCTGATGGTGGCGTGCCGTCCATGCGTGGGGATGCTGGGCTTGCCGCGTCAGCGTAAGCCGTCTTGATCTGCTCGTCGGTACTCTCGATGATCTGTTCCATCACCGCATAATCCTGTAGCGCTGCGATCGCGGCTTTCCTTGTGTCGAGGTATTTGGTCATCACATGCATGAGCTTGTCCTTTCAGTGGTTGTGATTTCTGCTGTGACCGCGTCGATCAACGCAGCCTGCGTAGCATCTTTCGCATCAAGAGCTTTGAGCACGGCTTCATCGAGCGTCCCTTCCGCAACCAGATGCGTGATCGTCACAGGTTCGGATTGACCTTGCCGATACAAGCGAGCGTTCGTCTGTTGATAAAGCTCCAGGCTCCACGTCAACGAGAACCACACCAGCAGATGCCCGCCTGCCTGGAGGTTCAATCCGTGACCCGCCGATGCTGGGTGGATCAAGCCGAGGGTGATCTCACCTTTGTTCCATGTCTCGATATCCGCGCTTGTTTTAAGTTCGCGAGCCTGTGGGAAGCGGGCGGTGATGCGCTGACGGTCATGGGTAAACCAGTAGGCTACGAGCAGTGGGTTGCCGTTGGCTGCCTCGATGAGATCTTCGAGGACGTCGAGCTTGCGCTCATGAACCGCCGTCCATTGACCGTTGCTGGTGTAGATCGCGCCGCTCGCGAGTTGGAGTAGCTTGCCGGACAAAGCTGCGGCGTTCGCGGCATCAATCGTCGCCCCATCAAGGTCGAGAACGAGGTCAGCTTTGAGTTGCTCGTAGACCTTGCGCTCTTTCGGCTCCAGCACCACAGGCATTGTCGTCACCGTCAATTCCGGTAATTGCAGGTGGTCGGTGGTTCTCATCGACAACGTCATGTCACCAATCACACCGTAGATCTCATCTTCGGCACCCGCGCGGGGCTTATAGGTGAACACCTGCATCCCGTTGCGTTTATCGGGTACGAACCAACGCTCCCGATAACGAGTAATAAACCGGCCCAAACGCTCGCCGCCGTCGAGAAGCCGGAACTGCGCCCACACGTCCATGAGCCCGTTCGAGGCTGGCGTTCCGGTCAGCCCGACCCAGCGTTTAACGTATGGTCGCATTTTCACCAGCGCCGTGAACCGTTTCGCACGGTGGTTTTTGAAGCTGGAGAGTTCGTCGATGACGACCATGTCGAACGGCCAGCTACCCCCGAGTTGGCTGATGAGCCATGGGATGTTTTCACGGTTGATGATGGTCACCATTGCAGACTTGGATAACGCTGCCAGCCGGTCTTGTTTGGTGCCAACAGCGACCGCGACGGTGAGCCCGTCAAGGTGATCCCACTTCGATATTTCGGCGGGCCAGGTGTCTCGGGCTACCCGAAGTGGTGCGATGACGAGGACTCGGTGGATGGTGAAGTAGTCGAGCATGAGCTGCCAGATCGCCGTCAACGTGATCACCGATTTGCCCAAACCCATCCCAAGGAAGATCGCGGCCTCGTGGTGGTCGATGATGAACTGGGTCGCCTGGCGTTGGTAGTTATGCGGCTGATAGTGCATCAAGCACCTCCTGTATGCCGTCAATCGAATCAACAACCAGAGCGGTGAAACCTTGCTGGCGGAGTTGGTTCATCCGGCGCACTTGGATTGGCCGTGGCTTCTTGCCTGATGCTTTGAGCTCGACGAAAACAGCCCGGTTTCTCGTCAGGCATATCCGGTCAGGTACACCCGTGGTTCCAGGGCAGACAAGCTTCCAGCACAAGCCGCCAGAGGCTTCAACGGCTTTCTTCAGTTGGTGTTCTATGGTTCGTTCGTTCATGGTCACTCCTTGAATGGTTTCTCAAGGGGTGCAGAGTGGTGCAGGGTATTTCCTAACCTTTTACATAGAGAAAAACACCATGTAATTTCACATGCGTAAGGTAGGAAAACGGGTTGCACCGGTCTGCACCCTCATAACTTTCAGCTGTTGAATTCGCTGGTCAGGGCCAGCCCGTAGACGCGGATACCGGACTTGGTTTTCTTGCGCTCGAATCCTGCTTGTTCGCATGCGGCGTTGAAGTCGACCATCGGGCGCGCCCATCCTGAGGTGTTTTGCGCCCACGCCCGATACGTCTGATAGAGGTCACCAGCCCTCTCCGATAATCCGTCCTCGACGTCGCACGAGTCCTCAAGGAACTGCGAGAACCAGTCGTTATCCTCCTTATATGCTTGCGAGGCTTGAACCACCTGAGGCGGCGGAGTGAGCTTGTATCCCTCACTGTGAATGAGGCGCGCTCCCTCCATGATCCAGGAAAGGATTGCTCCGCCAGCGTGTTCGTAGAGGTGGTCGGCATAGTTCTTCACATCCGTGTCGCCTTCGATGGTGGCGTTGAACGGGATGACGATCAGACGCCGCCAGATGCCTGCATCCATAGCTCCCACACGCGGCAAATGGTTCGTGTACAAGACCAGCGTGTGGGAGGGGGTGAAGGCGAAGGGGTCCTTGAACTTTTTCTCTGCCGAGATCTGATCGGTCGAAGCAAGCTGTTTGACGTTCGAGGTTGATAGGCGCATACCTTCTTCGGTTTCAGCCGCGATCAAGAGACGTTTGCCTCTGGCTTCGGCGAGTTCGGGTTTGACGTTGCGACGCACCCCGACCGTGAGCGCGTCGGCTGAGATCGTGCCCGAATACGTCCCCAACACGCGGGCGATGGTGTTCCAGAACGTGGATTTGCCGTTTCGCCCGTCCCCGTAAGCGATGACGAGCGCTTCTACGAAAACCTGCCCGATCGCCGCCAACCCCACAATGCGCTGCACATAACCAATCAACTCAGGATCTCCTTGGAAGAACACGTCGAGCGCGTCGGCCCAGATCTGTGCACCCTCATCGCTGGGGCCGACAGCGGTCTGCTTAGTCAGCAGATCGGCGGGATTGTGCTCGTGGCTACTACTGTCGCGTAGATCCCAGGTACCTGCCGGGGTGTTGAGCTGGTAGGGGTCGACGTCAAGGTCACGGACACGTACCTGCAAGATCGGCCCGGCTTCTTTCAACGTGGCCGTGATGTTGCGTGACAAACGCCTGGAGAGAACGAACTTGTGGTAGTTCTTTGCCTCATCCCACGCCCGGAACGCGGTCGCTTGCACAGGCGTGAGCTTGGCGATGCCGCGTGCTTTCGACGAGGCGGAGGCCATCACGAGATCTGCACCGGTTGCCGTCATGGTCTCCCACGTGGACGCGATCAAGCGGTCGGCTTCCTCGAGCTGGCGGGAGGTCAATTCCTGAACGACGCCTTGTGCAGATAAGTCGTTCTCATCCCACACGCCATGGTCGTAGACAAGCCACTTGGTAGCCAGTGAGTAGCGGATCTTGTTCGCGTATTCGCCAGCTAATGTGTCTGCCTGACCGACATCGGAAAAATCATCCGGACGCAAACCCGCCAACGCCTCATACGCCTCTGGCGGCAGATAGCCTGGATCAGCAGCGACCTTCGAAGCGAACCTGCACGCGCTATTCCAAATCGTCTGTAATTCTCCCTCGTTGAGCGGTGGTTCGCAAAGGTTGGCTTTGCGATTGAAGAGGTCTCGTGCTTGGTCGGTATCGCCGTAGCGGATGAGGACCCTGCCTGCGAAGCGCGACAACGTAGCGTTGCGCGAGCCTTCACCAATCACAAGAGTGGAAGCATCAAATGCGGCGAACACGTCCTGCTCATCAGCGTTATCGAGCCACGCATCGAGCAACTGGTCGCCCTCACGCACCGTAACTTGTGGGTTAGAGGTGCCGTAGATGAAGCGTCCTGCGTCAAGAGCGTTGCGATCGAAGAAAGCAAACCGCGACGCGAGGCGGTGTTTCAATCCTGCGTATTCGTCTGCGCCTTGTACTTCTCGGATTGGGAAGTAAACGTGGAAACGCGGCCGCGCAGACAACACACCCTTCGCCTTCATGTGATTACGAGACGTGGCGGCCATGAACTCCACGCCCGCCATCACCTCGCCAAGCTTCTCAGGCGTGACCCACTCGGACTCGGTGTCGGTGTGATCGTTGTCGATATCCATCACCACGCAGTCCGAGGCTATGAAGGCTGCAGTTGAGCGGCGATCATTCGCATAGGTTGCGGCTACGTGATCGAAGCCCGCGACTGCAGACAGGGATGCCACGTCGGCGATGGTTTGCTGGTTCGGGTAGTGGTTGTTGTTCTGCACGCCGCTCACATTCGCGGCATAGAGGGTGAAGGGCGTGGTCATGGCGTGACCTCCTTGAAATCAGAATCGAAAAACTTAATCGGCAACTCGAGGTCGCGCGCCCACCCGATCTCTAAGCGCATACCAAGGCTGACGCGTCCCACGTATGCCCAGAGGGCTTCGCATTTAGCGAGCAGCACCCTGTTGAAGAACATCGCCAGCTCCCGCTGATCAGGGTCTGCGTCATCCATGAACTGCGGGAACAACAGGTGTGGGGCGAATGGGATTTTGCCCGCGCTCACTGCGAAGGAGCAGAATTGGCGGGCGAGCTCAACGTTCGCTTGCACGTCGCCTGAGTAGGGCGAGCAGATATAAATCAAGGGCCGGTAGCCGAATTGTTCGCGCTGCAGCTTTTTGAGCGCGTGGTAGCTGGTTAGGTCCAGGTAGCCTTCGGTGTTCTTCTTCGAAAACCCAATATCGAGTGTCGTGGCGGTCATGCTTGCACCTGACCTTGACGCTCGATGACAGGCAGAATGCCGAGCTGGTTCTTGAGCAGGTCGTAGATGAACAGACGCCCCTTTTGCGTCCAGTACATGTGGGTGCGGGTCTGCCCCTCGCCGTATTCGTGGGTCTTGGACTGGGTGTATCCCTGCTCGGCGTACTTCGCGTACAGGAACCACCGGTCCGACTGATGGAACTGCACGTGAGCATCACGCAGGATCCGGTTGAGTTTCTTCGCGGAAAGTCCGTAGTCCTTCGCAATCGCGGTCGTCGTCAACAACGAATCGGACTGCAACACGAGGTCGTAGTACGAGACTTTCGGTGCCGCCTCAAGTAAGGCTTGCTCTGCTGCCAGGCGCTTGGCCCGCTCAGCACGCAGCGTGGCGATGGCATGCTCGAGGAACTCATCATCAGCGAGCAGTTCGTCGTATGCGTACATGCCGTGGCGGCGAATCGTCGGCAACACCTCATCGAACACCCAGGCTTCGAACTTCTGCGCTGCCGGGAGCTTTGAGGAGATGATGAGGCGGTACAGGTTGCCCTCGGTAATGAAGCGGACCTGCTGGATTCCACCAGCGGTCTCAAGGGGGTGGTAATTTGCCACCCCCTTGCAGTGTAGCTTCACCGCGTTCGTCGGATCCTGGTAGCCGAGCGCGGTGGCGACGTCCTTGCCGCAGAAAAGGATCTGGCCATCAGTGGTGATGGTGCGAATGGTGCCGAACACGTCGTTGGTGAATGTTTGAATCTGGTTTCCCATGGCGGGGTTCCTTCCCGAGACCCCGTCGAGAAAAAATCGTGCCGGTCGACACAAGGAGTTAAGGGCCTCACCCCACTGCCGACGAGCCCGAAAGTGTTAAATCACGGGTACTCAATCGCTTCTCGTTCTGGCACGATTGGTGTTGAAGCCCCGGTGGAGCGCTATCTGTTAGAGCAATCTGGCAGGTATTCTCGCCGGGGCATAGATAAATTTCTCGAGTGCTCTGTGTGGAAGAACCATCATTCTCTTGCTACAGCGGTGCCGACACGGTGGTCTTTTAGACAACATGACCGGTTCCGCTGCCCGCCTCGGTGGGAGCGCAGGGTCGGTTCTCGTTTCTTAGCGGTCTTGGATAAGCTTTCTTCTCTGATGGTGATACTTCGCCGAGTTCTTGATTCTGTCGCTGTTTTCGCGGTATAGTGATTACCACTAGTACCGGCTCGCTTGTATCGGTTTCCGAGACAGGTCAGAGCCGGTCTTCATGTTTTTGGAAGCAGGTGGGCTGGTGGTCGATAAACCGTGGGCCAGTATCGATGAGCAGATTAATATTCTCACTCGTCGTGGCCTATTGGATGCCGGTGATTACCGCCGCGAGTTATCTACTGTCGGCTATTACCGGCTTTCGGGATACTCCTACCCGTTGCGTCAGATCGCTCCATCTGATTCGCCGCAACGGCGTTTGGACCATTTCGTTCTCGGTGCACGTATGGGGCATGTGGTAGAGCTGTACGAGTTTGATGAGCGGCTACGCTTGGCTGTGTGGCAGGCGCTATGCAAGCTGGAGGTGTGCCTGCGAGTTGACGTGGGGCACGTGCTGGGTGAGATCGATCCGTTCATTCACCTCGACCTCGAACGGATTTGGCCATCGGGGGCGATGAATCACAGAGCAGCATTCTTTACGCAGAAGCTCACCCAAACACAGTCGCGCTCTACAGAAGATTTCGTCAAGCATTACAACCAGACCCACGACGGTCGTTTGCCGGTGTGGGTGGTTACCGAGATTCTTGAGTTCGGACAACTCGTGACCCTGTTTTCGTTGGCTCCCTTCGAACAGCGTCGTCGCATTGCTGACAAGTACTTGGCACGTGCCGACGAGTTGGAATCGTGGATGCGCACTGCGAATTACATTCGTAACATATGCGCTCACCACGCCAGACTATGGAATAGGCAACTCGTTATCCGTCCACTGGTCAAACACCGCCGCAACGACCAAACGCTATCGGCCGTGACACATTCTTCAGGACGTATGTACACCGCGCTGGTGATCACCGCATTCCTCTTGCGACGAGGAAATTTCACCGCTGAAATACAGGCCATCAGCGACGTCCTAGACAGTTTCCCCACCGAAATTCCTGGCGTCGATCTAACGCACATAGGTGCCAGCCCCAGCTGGAAACAAGATCCCATCTGGACAATCAACAGCTAATCCTTACGGTAATAGGCGCACTCATACCCATCCGCGTCCAACGGCAAACCTTCGGCCCAGGCTGGGAGCGTCGACATAAGAGCACATGCATCAGTCACGGTGAAGCCGGAATTTTCGGGTTCGTCGATGACGATTTCGTCGTGAACATGCATCACAATCTGGTGCCCCGCCTTGGCGACTGCGTGCATGCCAGTGACGAGAAGGTCGCGAGCGATCGCCTGGACGATGTTCTCGACGAGTTTTCCACCGTAGGTTTCTAACTGTCCCCAGCGTCTGGCTGTGGTGGTTCCGGTGTAGGTGACGCTGGTGCCGCCCCAACGGTTCTCACCCAGACGCGGCTGCACATAGGCAAGCCGTCTACCAGAGGGCAGTTCGATGAAGAAAATCCCAGACTCAACGCTAAAGCGCAGGTTGCGTAGCCGGATCGGCTGGCGCGACGAGATCGCAGCGATGGCTGCTTCTTCGACGTCCGCCCAGAGCCCAACGATGTGCGGGTTAGCTTGCCGCCATGCGTCCACGATCGGTTTGAGTTCGTGCTCAGCGAGTCCCATATTGAGGGCTCCCATAGCTTTGAGAGCACCGACCGAGCCGCCATAACCACAGGCGAGCACCGCAATCTTCCCCTTCTGACGAAGCTCACCATTAACGCCGTGCTTTTCGACTGGGACGCCGAACATGCGCGACGCGGTCTCGCAGTAGAGGTCTTTCCCCTCACGAAACGCTTCAAGAGTCGAGGTTTCTCCTGCGAGCCATGCGATAACGCGCGCCTCGATTGCAGAAAAGTCCGCGACAATAAACCTGTGGCCGGTACTAGGGATGAAGGCGGTCCGGATGAGTTGGCTGAGCGTGTCGGGCACGGACTCGTAGAGCAGCTCAAGTGCGTCCAGGTTGCCCGTTCTGACGAGCGTGCGCGCTTGGTCGAGATCAGGCAGGTAATTCCTTGGCAGGTTTTGGACTTGGACGAGGCGTCCGGCGAAGCGCCCGGTACGTCCTGCTCCGTAGAACTGGATGAGCCCACGAGCCCGGCCGTCACTGCCTGCGACGTTTTGCATCGCCTGGTATTTCTTCACCGAAGATTTAGCCAGATCGCCGCGAAGTTCGAGGACTTCCTTCACCGCGCCAGTCGCGGTATCGAGGGCGGCATCGACCTCGGCTTTCGCTAGCGATTCGAGTTCGCAACCTCTGGTGGCAAGCCATTGTTTGAGCTGGATCGGCGAGTTAGGATTGTCCAACCCCGTGAGCTTCTGCGCCCGAGCAAGCGACGCGTTGCGGTGGTGCTCGTCCACGGCAACGGCATTATCGACGAGCGTGTGGTCGAGAAGAATCCCGGCATCATTAATGCGTTGGTCAAGAGCGTAGGTGTCCCATTCGGCCTCGGGCATCGGAAAACAAGCCAGTCTGTCGTGGATGGCGAGCTCGACTTCGACGTCACGCCGGTTGTAGTCGATGAACCGTGCCCACCCGGTTGGGTCAGCTGATGGTGGATTCCTGTGTTTGCCGCCGTTCAGAACTGAGGGTGTGGCGGGTGTGCAGAACTGCTTGATCAGCTTCTTGCCTACTGTGTCTTTTTGGACGTCGAGTTTGAGGACGGTGGCTACTGCGTCGAGGCTCATCGGCAGACCGAGATAAGCCGACCAGATCATGGTGCAGCGCCACTGCCTTGGGCCAAGAAACCCATCAGCGAGAAGCTCTGGATGATGCGCTCGTAGCCAAGCGGACAGGCAGACTCGTTCGAAGGCGGCGTTATGCGCCCACTTCACGACGGATGGATCAACTAAAGCCGCCAGCACCTCGTCGGGCATTGATTGTCCGTTGGCGAGATCCACCATTTCGACTGGACCGCCGTCAATCGAATAGCCGAACAGGAGCAGCTCGAAGTCTGGGTGCTCGGCATACGGGTAAAGACCCGTCTTAGCGAGCTGGACGGGACTGAAAGATTCAATATCGCAGAAGAGTGTTCGCATGACGAGGTTCCTTTCACATAGAGGAAAAGTGGAGGGAACCAACAAGATGTGCTGATTCCCTCCACGTGTGGGGATGGTTAGTTCAGGAAATCGTCATCAGCGGCGAAGACACCGAAGTCGGTCTCAGCGGAAACTCGTCCACCGCCAAGGCTCTCGCCGTCACGGGTCTTTTGGATATTGCCCAGTGCGCAGGCGATGCCTCGGTTGCCGTTTGTGTTGAACGCATAGAAGGACAGGGATACGCGTGCGTAGCAGCCCGAGTACACTTCGGCGCGGTCGAGGATCGGGGCGACGCTCTGATCGACGATCTGCGGAGCGGTCAGGGAGTTGGCGTTGAGGAAGTAGGCACCCTTGTAGGCTTCGTCGTCACGCTCAATATCTCCATCGCGCAGCGGGAGCTTGAGGGCGGCCTTGTTGGGGCGCTTGCCACCAAACTTCCCGATACCTGCTTCGATGGCTACATCCACGGCCTTCTCGATCGCCGCAATCGTGGCAGTATCGGACTTCGGGATAATTAGGGAGACGGAGTACTTCGGTTTGCCTCCCTGGATGGAGTTCGGCTCCCACACGTGTGCGTAGGACAGCCGGACTTCGCCGGTCACAATACGAGTTGTGTTAGTCGTTGACATAATCATTCTTCTTTCTACTAGTTACTTGTTTGGTTGAAAATCGGTGGCAGCACTCACCAGGTCAAGCGCTGGCCGCTTATCGGATGCAGGAACCAACGTGGGTTTTCCTGCAGGCTTGGTCACGAGGTCGCTGAGGATCTCGTTGAAGGCGGGTTTACCCATGAGGCGTTCCATCGCTGTGAGGGTGATGAGCTTGCGGTCATAGATGTCCCTATAGCCAGCCGCCTCAGCCGCTGCAGCGACATCGGTTTCGGAGGTGTATTTGCGTATCGACCGTCCGGCTACGAGCTTGAACCCCTCAAAGACCACGCCCTGGTTGACGGCCTTGGAAAGGGCGTAGGCTTCCACGTCCGACGCCCAGGTTTTGAGCTGTGGAATCCGGGCCAGCACGTCGGCAATCTCGCTGTCGGACAGTTCTGCTGGTGGGACGAACTCGTGCTTTGCAAGGGCGAGGTTGGCTTCCGCTCGCGCCCGACACGTGGGTGCAATCTTGCAGAACTGACACCACGAGCCCGGACAAAACTCGCCCTCGCCAGCCGCTGCCAGCTCAGCCTTCGGCTTCACCTCTGCCTCAGCCCACGCTTCGAGGTCGGCAACAGAGATTTCCCAGGTGTCGACGTTGCCCCGGCGCGGTTGGTAGATCGTCACCGCTACGCGCTCGATGTCGTACAGGTCGCCGAAAGTGTGAAGGGCTCCGAGAGCGTAGAGCATCAACTGGGGATTACGCTCAGCCTCAACCAACACACCTTGCCCGTATTTGAGATCAATGATCTGCAAGGTGGGTTCGGCGATGATCACGCAATCCCCGGTGCCAAAACCTCCCGGAACCACATGGCTGAAATCTAGGCGTTGCTCGATCAGCACCTGCGGATCACCACAGGATTCTTGGGCGATGGAGATGCGTTCTTGGACGAACGCCACATAGTCGTCCGTGAGGATTTCCATCTCGTCATCAACCCAAGTTGAGACTGGCCGCTTCGAGCGCTGCTTCAAAGCGCGACGGAGCTTGTGCTCAGCCAGTGCATGGGCGGCGGTGCCTTGCTCGGCAGCCGCAGACGTGGATTCTGGCTCATCGGATTCGAGGCACGCTGAGGGTGTGCAGTTGAGCCACCTGTAAGCACCAGAAGCTGAGAGGAGTGCGTGATCAGACGGTGCCATCAGCAATCTCCTTCGCTCGATCCAGCAGCCAGCCGAACTTCGCCGGATCCACCGCTGAGAGCTTGTCCGCACCAGCCTCGACGATCAGCTCACGAACCTTTGCCGTGTGACCTTGCGCTGAGAGCTCGGAAAGAAAAGCACGTACTTCTTCCAACGTCACCGTCGGTTCAGGTTCAACCTCTGGCTCGTCCGCAAGTAGTTCTGGCTGGGCGTGCGTGGCTGGGATGGTTTCGAAGGGTTCCTTGATCTGCAGGGCAAGCTCCGGGCGTTCACCAGGCATTCCTGCGTGGTCTTCGAAGCTCTCCTCAACGATCTGCTGAGCCCGCGCAAGCAAATCGGCGAGCGATCGCATCGTCTGGTTTCCATCACGAATGAAGGCGTTAATTTCCGGCATCATCATTTGGATTCACCCGCCTTGAGAGCATCGGCCAGGGCCATGAGGTCGTCATCGGTGTTTTCGGTGATGTCGATCTGCTTGACCGAGTCACCGGGAACGAGAATCATGACTTTGCGTGGGGTACCAAGCAGTAGGCGCATGAGCCGTTCACGCAGCGTCACATTCTTGGTGGCGACGATTCCGGGGTTGTCAGGGATATGCCGGGCAATATGAAGCTTGAGACTATGTCGAGCCATCGGGCTTACCTTTCTTCCTCATTTGCGGGAGCAGCCCGGTTGGCTTCTCCCTTCACCCCACTGCCGACACCGCTCGAAGTGTTAAATCGGGCCTCCTCAACCGCCTGCCGGATCAGCGGTTTTACCTCTGCCACCAGCTGCGATACCCGAGCACGGGTCAACCCCATATCGCGCGCCACCTGCGCCTGATTGAGCTTGTCGGTTGCAAGCAGACGCGTCATCACCTCACGATGCTGCGAATCCAAACCAGCGATGACGTCACGCATCACCTCGAGATCACAGGCACGCTCGACACTGTCCTCGCGTTCGATGACCTGGTCTTCAGCGCTGATACCCGGTGAAGCAGGGTCAAGATCGATCTCGAGCATCTGCTCATACGAAAACGGCTTGTTATTCGGGACGCGGCATCCACGTCGAGGACCGCACCCAGCCCCACACGTACATTTCTTCTTACCCTTGCCGCGATCGGCGCGAACCGCCTGATGCGTGGCCGCTTCTTCTGCGTTCCACAACTCGTCCAGAATCTTCTGCGGTGTGCAGGGCTTAACCTGGTCGAGCGGAACACCAGTAGCGGCGGCGCGTTGCTGGCGGTCGGTTGCGATCATGAGAGCGAACTCGCCAGGGTCAATGTCGAAAGTGTCAGTGATGGACTCGTTCTTGTTGTTATCTGCTTCGTGCTTGAAGGTGACCTTCATCGAAGGATCTCCATTTCTCCGGGAATCCCGGTGATTTGGAGACCTGATCTGTTTGGCTCAGATCACTGGTGAGAACTACTTGGAAGACGACAAAGGCGAGCCACCCCACCCGCCCCTCAGTGAAGAAGGGTTGGGTGCGGTGACCCGCCGAGCGCTCCCAGAGCAGGTCTCACTAGTGATTTGTTTGTCTAACCCCACGGCCTGCACCCGCCATAGGGCTTGCTCATCCGCCAGATGAGCTCCCGAACAATCACGCTCAGGCTTGGAGAACGTCAGTACCGGTGGCCACCAGCACTACCGCCTCCACCCACCCGGCCCGAACTGTGTCGAAACCGAGTGGGCTGTGTACGGCTACTTGCTGCGCTTAGATGGCTTGGTCTGCGCCAACGCTGACGCGGCAACAGACTTCGAGTCCTTGCCATAACGGCCATCGGTCAGAATCTTCGACGCCTTGGACACCACCTTCGCAGACGTCTGCTTACGGTTCCTTCCCATGTGTTTCACCTCCTTCGCCACGATCAGGGCACCCACCACCAGTTGGTGCGTGTTCATGAGCGTTAGCGCGAGTCGGCGTGCGATAATGAGATGACAGTTGTTCGTCTCGTCGGCTCGTGTTTTGCTCACATACTCATCAAACGCTGTGGTTTTGGGACTTCAGATCGTTGAGGGAAGCAAAAACTGGGACTTCTGGGACTAGTTTTGGGACTCGGCATAGAGGAGCGTGACGCATATGGGTTTGCCCGAGTTTTGTCGCGCTGTTTACAAGCGGAAGAGTCCCATCACTAACCAGGCAAAATTCGTCCAAGCCGTATTCCAACACGCTGGCAGTGCAGAGCGGTTAGACGACGAGTACGCACGCAAGATCTTTACCGGGGCAAAACCGATCTCCGAACCGCAATACGAGTCATTTCCTACACAGGTGAGCAAGAAATCGTTGCATGATTTCCTTCTTGCCCACCTGAGGCCCCTCCCAAGCACGAAGCGCACGTTGGATGATCGTTGCCAAGAAGTCGGCAAAGATGCCGGACTGCCCTCAACCCTCACTATCGAACCAGAAGCATTCATTTGGGCACTCACTGACTGGTTTGATGCGATCATCCATGACCCAGACCATTGCGATGTCCTCGAACACTGCTACCGACTTCGCCTTGAAGACCAGGAACCAGAAGAAATAAACCCCGCGCCGCAGCCGCTCTATCAAGGAGATCGCGTCGACGTGACAGAACCGCCCGCACTGCAAAAACACAAGCCAGGATTTTGGACCGAGTTCACTCACACCTGGACATTGCGCAACGTGGGCAGCATCAACTGGACCAACCGGACACTCATCTGTACGAATCCAACAGACCCGCGACTACGACCCGTCGGCACCACGCAAATCAGCATTCCTGACAGCCCACCGGCGACAGCGAAGTTCATCAAGATTTCTTGCACGTTTCGGGCGCAAGGCTATGAAGGTGCTGCCTCAAGCCACTGGGAAATGCATAACGCGGATGGCGAGAACTGCTTTCCACAAGAAGGCACGACCTTCAATGTCGATGCCACAGTTATTAACCCGGATCTTCACGCGATAAGGCAGGAACGATGAGCGAAGCTGAATTAGAAAACTGGGTCACCATGAAAGAAGCGCAAACTCACCTCGGGGTGCGCCGGGAAACCATCACGAAATGGATAACAACCCATAATCTCCCTGCCTATAAAGTCGGCAGGGTCTGGAAGTTCAAACTCTCAGAAATCGACGAATGGGTCCGCACCGGTCAAGCCGCAGAAGAACCACATCCCAACAACCCTCACGAGCCTAAGGAGGAACGCTAATGCCAGAACTGAACTGGGTCGGCAAAGACAAGGTGATCACCCACCACCTCGACGTTCCCTACCGCGTCCTCGACCGCCAATACTCCTACAACGAGCACGGGCAACATCAGGAGGATAACGGCTCCCAGAACATGATTATTCACGGTGACAACCTCGAAGCCCTCAAAGCGCTCCTGCCTCGCTATGAAGGAAAAGTCGACTGTATCTACATCGATCCTCCCTATAACACAGGCAACGAAGGCTGGATCTACAACGACGCCGTCAACGACCCACGAATCAAGAAATGGCTCGGTGAAGTCGTCGGCAAAGAAGGCGAAGACCTCTCCCGCCATGACAAGTGGTTGTGCATGATGTACCCGCGCCTGCGCCTGCTGCAGCGGCTGCTTGCACCGACTGGTGCTATTTTTATTTCGATCGACGACAATGAGGCTGCCCACCTGAAGGCTATGTGTGACGAGATCTTTGGGGCTCGTTGTTTCGTGGCTGATATTTCGTGGCAGCGCACCTATTCGACCCGTAACGATTCCAAAGGAATCCCTGCCGAGGTTGAGCACTTATTCGCGTTCTCCAAACAGCCCGACTGGAACCCCAACAAGCTCGAACGCACAGCCGAAATGGATGATAAGTACAGTAATCCTGACGGCGATAGGACTGCTTGGACGAGCTCAGATGCATTCGCTCCGGGAGCAGCTACACACCAGGGCATGGTCTACGCGATTCAACACCCATTTACGGGAGCAATGATCTATCCGGGCACTGGGAATTGTTGGCGTTATGAACAACCGGAGATGTTCCGCATATTTTCTGGTTGGACTGCCTATGAGTTGAAGGATCTCGATGACGCTGCGAAGCGCGCACGGGTGTGTGGCGTACCTGCTGATGAAGTGAAGCCCGGCGTTTTGGGTCTCGTATTAGCGAAACCGTTGGAGGAAGCTCAAGCCGATGCGCGCGCAGTGTATGAACGCGGCCAGTGGCCTCGCTTCTACTTCACCAAAGGCGGCGAAGGTGGCGTCCGTCGCAAGACATACCTCGATAGTGTGGGTGGGCTGCTACCGACGAACTTCTGGCCATACGAGGTTGCCGGTCATACGGATGAGGCGAAGAAGGAGATCCGTGCGATCTTTGACGGCCGTGTCGCGTTTGATACTCCGAAGCCAACCCGGCTCATCGAACGGATCTTGAAGATCGCAACTAAACCGGGGGACATCGTCCTCGACTCATTTGCGGGGTCTGGTACGACGGGCCATGCAGTGCTCAACGTCAACAAGTCCGATAAAGGCGAGCGTTCATTTATCCTTGTCGAGCTAGGTGATTATGCCGACTCGGTGACTGCTGAGCGTGTCCGTCGCGCGATCACTGGCTACAAGGGCGAGTCAGAAGAATCGATCACGCTGTACGAGCACAAGCTCACGTTGACGGCGATGAAGAAAGCCGACGGCCTGCTCGCCGAGGCAAACAAAATCTACCAGGAAGCTCAGGGCAAGTACACCAAGGTCTCCCGCCCGAAGATCACCACGAAAGTGACAGGTAAATCGGGTAGCTCCTATCTACAAGTTGTCGCCACACAGTCTCACGACCATGACGTTTCGGGTACGGGAGGTGACTTCTCCTTCTATGAGCTTGGCGCGCCGCTTCTTGTTGAGGGCGATTTGAATCCCAATGTTCCTCTTGAGCGGGTCCGTGAGTATGTGTGGTTCACCGAAACGGGGCAGCCGTTTTCGAATCCGCCCAGTGCCCATCCGTATTTCCTGGGTCGGCATGAGGATGCGTCGTTGTTTTTCGTGTATGAGCCGGATCGTGTGACGAGTTTGGATCGTGGCTATCTGGCTTCTATCCCGATCGAGTGTGCGGCTAGTTCGTATGTGATTTATGCCGATACCTGTTTGTTGTCGGATGAGGAGCTGCGCTCGCTGAATATCACGTTCAAGAAGATCCCTCGGGATATCACCCGTCTCTAAGGAGTGTTGGTCATGGAGTTGAAGAAGTATCAAAACCGGGTGATTGCCGATCTGGAGGATTACCTCACCCAGCTTAACGAGCAGCCCACTCTGAGCGAGGCTTTCAAGATGTTTTGGGAGTCTCGCCAGATTGAGGTTGGCACCCTGCAGATGCCGGGCTACCAGAATGTGATCGATGGTGTTCCGCACGTGTGTTACAAGGTCCCAACTGGTGGTGGGAAGACGTTTTTGGCGTGTGCGTCGGTGAAGCCGATTTTTGAGGCTTTGCCGCCGACGCGGAAACAGGCTGTGGTGTGGCTGGTGCCGTCGGATTCGATTTTGACGCAGACGTTGGCGGCGTTGAAGAATTCCTCGCACCCGTATCGGCAGAAGTTGAATACTGATTTTGGTGGCCGGGTTGAGGTGTATTCGAAGGAAGAGCTGCTGGCGGGGCAGAATTTCAGCCCGTCGACGGTGGCTGAGCAGTTGTCGGTGATGGTGCTCTCGTATGACTCGTTCCGCTCACGGACAAAGGACGGGCGCAAGGCATACCAGGCCAATGGGAATCTGGCGTCGTTCTCGACTGCGTTTGGTGCCCCGGAGCAGCTGATCGAGAACGCGGATGAGACGGCTTTGTTTCAGGTGATTAACCAGTTGAATCCGGTGGTGATCGTGGATGAGTCGCATCACGCGACGAGCACGTTAAGCCAAGAGATGCTCACGAATTTTAACCCAGCGTTCATTCTTGATTTGACCGCGACCCCGAAGCGGCAAGCGAACGTGATCTCGTATGTGGATGCGCTCTCGCTCAAGAACGAGAGCATGGTTAAACTTCCGGTCATTGCGTATAACCGGTCCTCGCAAAAGGATGTTGTTACGGATGCGATCGATCTTCGCCGTTCTCTAGAGGTCGCCGCTACACAGCAGTATGAGAATGGTGGCGCTTATATTCGCCCGATCGTGTTGTTCCAGGCTCAGCCGAAGACGAGCGAGGATGCGACTTCGTTTGAGCGGCTGCGTGACAAGCTGGTTAAGGCTGGTATTCCTGCAGAGCAGATCGCGATCAAGACCGCCGACGTAAACGAGCTCAAGGGCGTGGATCTGCTCAGCGAGGAGTGTCCGATCAGGTTCATCATCACCGTGAACGCGTTGAAGGAAGGTTGGGACTGCCCCTTCGCCTACATTCTGGCGTCGTTGGCGAACAAAACCAGCCAGGTTGATGTTGAACAGATCCTTGGCCGTGTTCTGCGCCAACCCCACGCGAAGAAGCAGCCGAATACGTTGTTAAACATGAGTTACGTGTTGACCTCCTCGAACGATTTCGGCGTCACGCTCAAACAGATCGTTGCAGGGCTCAACAGTGCCGGATTCTCCAAGCGCGACTTCCGTACAGCCGATCAAGTAGCTTTCGACTTCACTGGTGCGAACCAGTCCAGCAAACCTGCCCCTACGTCGTCAGACTCAGTGGAAGGTATGGACGTTGAAGAGTTTCTGGAGTTCGATGAAGAACAGGTTGCAGCGGATTTAGATGCGCGAGAAGAATCCGCTAGTTCACCAGAGCCTTCGCCGGATCTGACGGTTGCTTCGATGATCGAGCAGGCGGCTCAGCAGGGTGCGGACTATGAGCAGGAGGCCGAAGAAGCCGCCCAGATGGGTGAGGGCTTCGTGCCTTCGGATTTGGAGGATGCTGTGGACACGAGCTTCGTGAACCCCGAATTCGCTGACGAGATCGAAACCCTTCGCCTTCCCCAATTCGTCATCCAAGAGCCTGGATCAGCATTGTTCCCGACCGCTCATGAGGGATACAACGAGCTCAAGCACGAGGCGCTAGCCGGTGACTTCGACTTGGCTACGAAAGACATCGATATCGACTTGTCGACGGCCGATGAGCAGATGTACAAGATTGACGTGCGAAAAGACTCAGAGGTTCCTAAAGCCTTCCGGATGTCGAGTACCGACCAGAAATTCATGCGCGAACACTTCTCGAAACTGAGCATCGAAGGACAAAAACGTAACACGGCTGAAGCGATCTACCAACGGATCAAACCGATCAATTCGATCACTGACTCTGACCTGCGGGCATACATCGTGCGGACGGTTGAGGCCTTCGGCACCGAGCAGCTGCTGACCTATCAAGAGCACCCGCATGCGGTAGCAAGCAAGGTCAAACAGAAAATTGACGGTCTTTTGGAAGCGCACAAGGTCAAGCGGTTCTATGAGGACATCGAGACCCGACGCGTTGATGTTCAACAACTCTATGCGTTCCCGAAAGCGATCCAGCCCATTCATGCTTCCTCCCTGATTGGCGGCTCCCTGTATGGGGCCGAAGACAAGATGAATGGCTTTGAGCTCGAACTCGCTGGTCGCTTCTCTGGAATGGACAACGTTCGCTGGTGGCACCGTGTCATTGAACGCAAGGGCTTTTGTCTCAATGGTCCGTTCAACCACTACCCAGATTTTGTCGTGATGACCGCTAGCGGCACCATCGTGGTTGTCGAGACCAAGGGTGAGCATTTGAAGAACGACGATTCTAACCGCAAGATTAGGCTCGGGCGGGCGTGGGCGAACATGTCTGGCAATGGCTATCGCTACTACATGGTCTTCGAAGATGGCGTCACTCCACCGGACGGGGCGGTTACTTTGTCGGAGCTCGTGCGTATCCTCGAAAAGCTGTAGGCGGGAAGGACACCTTTTGGGAGAATACGAGATGGCACAGGCGACAATCACATCAACGCTGCGCGGTGACACGTTTGCGTCCACGTTCACCGAGGTGGCGCATTCGAACACGTTAGGTCTTCGAAACGACGAACAGTTACGCCTGTTCCATCTGTCTGTCCAAAACAACCGCTTCGACCACACAGCCCTCGTCAAGTTCCTCAAACGAAACGTTGGACGCTACGTCTTCTCGCGCGCCGAATACGAAGGCTATAAGCAGCGAGACGATCTCGAAGAAGTCGCTCTCGACGCTGTGAGCCGGATGCGTTCACAACAAGACGGCATGGGGCTGGGCGAAATCTTGCTCTACGTCCTGCTCGAACAAATTCTCGAAGCACCCAAAGTGCTGAGCAAGATCGAGCTCAACCAGGCCCGAGGCCAGATCCACAGCCGCTGCGACGCCATCCACCTGCTCACACCAGACGGTCAGCGAACCACCAGCAGTATCGTGTTTGGAACCTCCAGCGTGGTCGGCAACATTGGGGATGCCATCACTGCAGCATTCGACCGCGTCGTAGACATCGAGCAGAACCGCTCAGACGAGGTTCAGCTCGCTGAGAATACCGTGTTCACCAAGACCCTCGACGCAGCGACCGCAGGCTACGTGAAGGATCTGTTGATCCCGAAGCCGGGTGGGGCACCCGGGTTCGATACCGCTTATTCGATGTTTCTGGGTTACGACATTGGTCTAGATCCGAAAAACTATGGCAATCAGCAGTATCGGTCTGCGCTCGATCAGAAAATGCAGGGAGATATCGCCGCGCACGCCCAAATGATCGCCAACGAGATCAACACCCGAAACCTAGATAACTACTCGTTCTACATTTACGTTTTGCCCCTCAATGAAGTAGACGTTGACGCGGTCGCAATCATGGATGGGCTCGTGGGCGGGCAAGGTGGTAGCCATGTCTGACAAGCAAGTAACAGTCGGCGATCTCGTATTTGCCGACATCGACTCCAACGAATTCCTCAAACAGCTGTACGCCAACCTGCTCCACAACTACGGCTTACATCGATTAGGGCTGGCGAATCGTCAACCATACGACGTGGATCTTGAAGCAGCGCTGCGGTTCGCTGACCTGCTCTCGAAATCAACCCACCCCACCAACCGTGACCAGCATAGGGTATGGGCGCAAGAAATCGCGCTCCTCTGCCACATCCTGTATCCGAATGATCCCCGCACGAAAGCATACGTTCCTGCAATCTTCACCACGCTAGGCAACTACCCAGGCCTGAAGCAGCTGGGCGTGACTTCCGATGCAGGCATCCTCGACGCCGCATTCAACGCCTACCAAGCCGAATACCTCACCGTACCCGGTGATAGGTCGATGAAGTTCTTCGCGCCGCAAAAGAAAATCTACGACCGCCTGAACGACGGCAAGTTTTCCTTCTCAGCCCCAACATCCTTGGGCAAGTCCTTCATCATGCGCACCTTCATCACCAACCAGATCAAATCCGGGGTGAAGGCCAACTTTGCGATCATCGTGCCGTCAAAAGCGCTGATCAACGAGACGCGCTCGAAACTGATCGCTGACCTTGGCGAAGACCTAGAACGACACAACTACCGAATCGTCAGTGCTGCAGGTGACATCGTGCTCGAAGGCGATCACAACTTCATCTTCGTACTCACCCCAGAACGCCTGCTTTACCTTCTGATCGGCAAACCTGCGATCGAATTCGAGTACGTCTTTTTCGACGAATCACACAAACTCTCAGGCAAGAACAGCCGCGCCCCGTTCTACTACCAAACCGTGACAATCCTTCAACACCGCCACAAGCCACCACACTTCGTCTTCGCTTCACCCAACATTCCCAACCCAGAGGTATTCCTAAGGCTGGTTGATCCAAACTCTGACGAAAATGAAACCAACGCGGTCGTAACCCAGTATTCGCCAGTCGCACAGTTCAAATACCTCGTCAACCTGCACGAAAACACCATTTCCAGTTACAACGACCACACCCAAGAATTCACGCACCTAGCCTCACTTCAAGCTCAGGACGCTACCGTACAGGGCATAACCCGATTTGTTAGTGAATCATCACGAGGTTCAGATCACCGTGGGCAAACCATCGTGTTTCATTCTGCCCGACATCACGCAGTGCAAGCGGCACGTGACTATGCCCAGGGTTTGGCAGACCTCAACGATAAAGACTTGGACGCTCTCGCAAAAGACATCGAACGCGACGTCCACGAGGACTACTACCTCAGCGATCTCATCCGTAGAGGCGTCAGCTACCACATCGGCTACCTCCCGCCAGCGATCCGCGAACGCATCGAAGGCCTGTTCCGCGAAGGCAAAATCTCGACACTATTCTGCACCAGCACGCTCCTCGAAGGAGTCAACCTTCCCGCCGACAACCTCGTCATCACAACCAACAAAATCGGCAGAGCAGGAATGACAACAGTCGACTTCAAGAACCTGATCGGCCGAGTCGGGCGTATCGAGTTCAACCTCTACGGCAACGTATTCATCATCGTGGGCAACCAACTTGCATCCGAGCAAAAGGCAAAGGAACTCCTGCAAGCGAACGTTCCTGCACAGAAGCTATCCGTGCAAACCGACTCACAAATTATCAGCAAGAAAATGAAGCAAGGAGTCGTTGCTGATCTTCAAGAAGGACAGATTGAGTTCGCCAAGGGAGATGAAAGCTACGAGCGCTACAACATGAAGCGCAAATTCGGACTCATGCTCTTACGCGACATCACCACAGGACGTCAAAGCCTGGTGCGTGAAGAATTCTCCGACTACCTCGACGACCAAACCATCAGCCAAATCCGCGAATCCTTCGCGCAAAGAGAAGGGCAACAAGACGACGACATCAACGTATCTGTCGACCAAGCAGAATCCTTAACTCAAGCTGTCCGAGCCGGACTCAAATACCCGCGCATCTCTCCAGACGGGAAGTTCAACTACGACGAAACTCTCGCGTTTCTCCAAAGGCTCGCCTCAATCTTCAAATGGCGCGTCTACGACCCCGAAACACTCGGAAAAACAGATAAGTACAGCAACCAACTCACGATGCTGCGCTGGTACACCGTATTACTCACACAATGGATGGAAGGTCACGGACTCCGTTCGATCATGAACCGTGCCCTCCAGTACCGCCTGCAACAAGGAACGCTCTACATCAAAGGGCAAGGAGAGATCCGTTACGAGAACACGCTCCAGCACCGCAACATCGTCATCAGTGAAATCCTGAAAGTTCTTGAAGACGTCATCCTCTTCAGCCTGTCGAACTACTTCCTCAAATTCTCCAACGAATACAAGAAGGTCCACGGAGTAGAGCAGTTCGACAACGACTGGTACGAATACGTCGAGTACGGCACGACGAAACAGAAAACCATCCTTCTCCAACGGCTGGGATTCACCCGCGAGAGCGCCACCTACATTCGAACCAACGTTTCCAATGCAATCTTCCTTCACGAAGGAAAGCCCCACCTGAACCCGATTCTTCTCGAAAGCTCGAACATCAACGTCCGCAAAGAAGCCAACGAAATCAGATACAACGTGCCAGAAGCCTTCTCGATGCCAGATTTTATGTTCTAGCCCCCGCACTAGGTACCCGCTAACGCAAGCACTCGCCCAGATCCCCTTGGCTTCAAACGGACGCCACCCCAGTGGGCGTTACAGCGACGACCGTCGGATCGCCAAACCTCCAGCGAAGTAGCGAGCAGCCCCAGAAACAGCAAAACCCCTGTTCAAAAGGGGTTCAAGGGCTCAAGCGGCTTTTATCATTTTCGACGTCTAAGTATCTCTTCAGTGCCGGCTTATCGAAGCCGGCCTTGCGTTAGTCTAGCCCGCCGCTGGATGGGTCAGAGAGACCCGCACGCTTCACTCCACACCCCTTCAGGCAACGTTTAACTCGTGTAATAATCGGTGCTGTGAATGATTGGCGCCAAGAGGTTATTGAAGGGCTTTCCGTTGCCCGCATGCGACCTTACCTGGACCGTTGTAACGGTAACCGTAAGGCGGCGCTGAACCTGTACAGGTGGAATGGTGAATTAACTGCAGCCGTGCAAACTGTGCTCGGGAACACTGAAGTTATTCTGCGCAACGCTATCGATAGTCAGTTACAAGCCTGGAATCGGGCACAAATACCCGGTGCAAATAGTTGGCTTTTAGAAGACCCCGCCTCACCTTTGAGATCCCTGACTGCTTATAAACGCAAAAATGCGCTCGCAAGGGCCATCGAAGAAGACAAGAACAGACCAATAGAGCACCACCGTTACGGACAGAAAGTCACTCACGACGATGTGCTAGCCCAGGTCATGTTCGGCATGTGGCGAGACCTACTGCCCAACCATCTCCCCGGTGCCAATCCTGAGGAAGATAAAAATAAAAATCGAAGGCGGCTATGGGACGAAGCCTTGAGCAATGCGTTTCCTCACATAGATGATGTAAACGGAAAAGTGACGTTTTGGCGGGTGGCCCACCTGCACAGGTTGCGGAATCGGATATCCCACGTCGAACCATTGATAAACGTTGATGTGAAATCAGCGATTCAGGAGGCGTTCGATCTCGTCTCTTCTATCAACCCCTCAATAGAACAATGGCTATCAGGCATCTCTCAAGTCAGTGATCTGTTGAAGCGTCGTCCGAACAGGAAATAAGAGAGGGCCTAACGGCGCTTACGTCCGCTAGACCCTCTCTAAACATGATGGGAGACCTTGTTCCCACCTTCTAATCACGTACTTTACCAGAATGCTCTGGAGGGTTTAAGACTCCGGTTCTTGCCTGGAGCACGGTACGGACAAAGACTTCAACACGCCTGGCCACATCACTGTTGTTGCAATCTTGCCCAACACAAGCGAGCAAGCACCTCGATCGATTGCACCCCTGCACACAGCCTCATACCTCTGGAATCGAAGTGCTTCACTTCACGTTTTACTGCTAGCATTCTCCCAATCACTCATTCGCATTCATAGTTCCAATTCTTAGTTCTAAGGACGCACCATGGCCACCAACCTTGAGAAGGACGGCACCGCCGGCGCCTCAACCAAGCCTCAGCTGACAAAGGGGAACCGCACCGCCCTCATGGGCGCTATGTTCCTCATGGCGACCTCCGCCATCGGCCCCGGCTTCATCACTCAGACCACCAACTTCACGGTCCAGCTGGGTGCCGCTTTCGCGTTCGCGATCCTCGTATCCATCCTCGTGGACATCGCGGTTCAGATGAACGTTTGGCGCATCATCGGTGTCTCCGGTTTGCGGGCACAAGAGATCGGTAACAAGGTCCTGCCCGGCGTGGGTTGGTTCCTCGCGATCCTCGTGTTCATCGGCGGGCTCGTCTTCAACATCGGCAACATCGGTGGTACCGGCCTGGGTGTCAATGCGATGTTCGGCTGGGATGCGCGCATCGGCGGCGGCATCTCGGCAGCGATCGCGATCCTGATTTTCCTGTCCAAGCGCGCAGGTATGGCGCTTGACCGCATCGTGGTTTTGCTCGGCGCGATCATGATTCTGCTGATGTTGTACGTCGCGATCGTGTCTGCCCCTCCAGTTGGTGAGGCTCTCAAGAACACTGTGATGCCGGATCAGGTCGATTTCCTTGTCATCACGACGCTCATCGGCGGTACCGTTGGCGGTTACATCACGTTCTCGGGTGCGCACCGCATGATCGACTCCGGTATCAAGGGCCCTGAGGCGGTCCGTCAGATTACCGTGAGCTCGGTCCTCGGCATCATTGTGACCGGTGTTCTGCGCGTGCTTTTGTTCCTCGCGATCCTCGGCGTTGTTGCCACCGGCGTGACGCTGGCACAAGACAACACTGCGGCCGACGCGTTCTACCACGCAGCTGGCGAGATCGGTCTGCGCATGTTCGGTGTGATCCTGTGGGCAGCCGGCCTGACGTCCGTGATCGGCGCGTCTTACACGTCGGTTTCGTTCATCACCAAGCACGACGCCAGCCCACGACTGCGGAACATTCTCACCGTCGGGTTCATCGCCGTGTGCGCGGTCGTGTACCTCATCATCAACCAGGCACCGCAGACCCTGCTGATTTTCGCTGGCGCGTTCAACGGTTTGATCCTCCCGATTTCGATGACGGTGCTGCTCTACGCCGCATGGGCCCGCCGAGATATTCTCAACGGCTATAAATACCCGGCGTGGCTGTTGTTGATCGGCTTGTTCGCGTGGCTGCTCACGCTGTTCCTCGGCTGGAACTCGCTTGGCGGTCTCGCCAAGCTCTGGGCCTAAACAGCTAGGGTCTGATGCTTGCCGCGTCAGGCCCTACGCTTTTAAACAAGCGGACAAAGGAGAACAGATGAACCCCGCCGAAGCTCACGGCAGCGCCACCAACGATGCGGCACGCCTTACCCCTGTGGAAGCCCGCGCGCTCTTCCGGGAAGGCCTGCGGCGACCCACTGCGGGTTTCAGTGACGGTTGGGCGCAAGCCAACCTGCTCATCGTGCCTAAGGATCTGGCTTTTGATGTGTTGCTGTTCGCGCAACGTAACCCGAAGCCGTGCCCTGTGCTCGGGGTTTTGGAGGCCGGCGCGACCACGGGGCCGCTGCTGGCCGGCGGAGACATCCGGACCGACGCGCCGTCCTACACCGTGTACCGGGATGGCAAGCTCGTGGACACCCCTTCGAATGTGCTGGAGTATTGGCGTGATGACCTCGTGACGTTCATCATCGGGTGTTCTTTCACGTTCGAAGCGCCACTGTTGGAAGCGGGGATCCCGGTCCAGCACATCGCGCAGGGCTGCAACGTCCCGATGTACCGCACGAACATCGAGTGCGAACCTGCGGGCCGGATGTCCGGGCCGCTCGTGGTTTCGATGCGGCCCATCCCCGCGGATCGTGTGGCGGATGCGGTGCGGATCAGCTCCCGTTACCCCGGCGTGCACGGCGCGCCAGTGCATGTGGGGCATCCGGAAGCGATCGGTATCGAGGACCTCGCGGAGCCGGACTTCGGGGACGCCGTACACATCCCCGAGGGTACCGTTCCCGTGTTTTGGGCGTGCGGCGTGACCCCACAGGCGGCCGTCATGGCTTCGAAGCCGGAGTTCGCGATCGGCCACGGCCCAGGCCACATGCTCGTCACCGACCTTAAGAACACCGACTTGCAGGTTCCGTGAAGGGCGGGAACTTAGGGGCGTACGGGAGAGTTAGAGCGTTTCTGCTCCAATCTTTTTGGCTACCCGGATCAACTCCTGGATTTTCTCTTGTGGGAACTGCGTTTTCCTATAGACCACATCAATCGTGTTCTGGAAGACCTCTTCCGCCAGCGGTCGATACACCAACCCGCCTTCAGCCGACAATGCCTGTGATTCGTGAGCGCTCTCCGTGCTCTTAGAATCGCATCCCGTGAGAACCTCCGGCGGTGCGATATTACTCACCGCAACGCCCAGGCCCCGGCGAACAAATGAGCGGATCGCCTCCCAAGAGGCGAAGCGCCATCTCGGCGAGATCTCAACCCCTAAATTTCGGGCCTTCTGAAGAAAAGGGCGTTGGATCTCCGGCGGGTCCAACGCAATCACCGTATGCATCGCTAAGTCTTTGATGGAAACCTGTTCCTGGACGGCCAACGGATGGTCTTCGTGTAAAACTGCTTTGAGCCTGACACGCCCTACGACATCAACTGCGAGGTCTGTCCGGGTACGTTGTTGCCCCAACATAAGAGCGGCGTCTATTTTCCCTTGAGCAACAGCTTCTTCCAAACCGCGCGGGCCTGCCTCAATAAAGCTCAGATCAACCTCTGAATGATGTTGCGCGAAATGCGCGGTGATATCGGGAAAGTAGAGGACGATGGTGGACTGCATCCCGCCGATCTTGAGAGGACCACGTAGTCGCCCTCCGGCAGACTTCGCCTCCTGATGCGCCTCCGCTATATCCGTCAGCACCCCTCGAACACGCTGCGCGTATCGCTCCCCTGCTGGAGTAAGAACTGAGCGTTGGCCCTTGCCGCGAAGAATCAGCTGAGTCCCGATGTCTTTTTCGAGGGCTGCTATCGCGCTCGAAATATTCGCCTGCGTGACATGGCAAGCATCCGCCGCAGCACTCATCGACCCGTGGTCAAGCACCGCCAAAAAGTATTCAAGTTGCCGGAACGTGACGTTCATTCCCTCCATATGCAAATTCTAGTTATATAGATTCGAAAAATAAATAGTTTGAAATAACCCACCTCTCCTCGGAGACTTAAAGGCACCCATGTGACGCAAGACACATTCTCTCTTGAGGAGGCACCGTGCGTTCTCTGCACATCAACCCAGATACCGCCTTGCCGCGCTGCGATGAGAACATCAACCCAGCGAGCATCGATAACCCCGGCATGCGAGTCATCACCCTCGGAACCGCAGGTGGCCCCCGCTACTGGAAAAACAACACCCGCGACCGGTACGGGATCTCAACTGCGGTTGTCGTTGACGACCGCTTCTACCTCGTCGATGCAGGCAGCGGAACCGGCCGACGTATCCGCCAATCCGGTCTTGACTACAGCCAGCTCGCAGGCTTCTTTATGACTCATATGCACTCCGATCACACCGTGGACCTCCCAGGGCTCCTCATATTCGGACTGTACGAATTCGACACCGACCGGGACACCCCGCTCCCCCTCTACGGCCCTGGCGACCGCGGTGCCCTGCCACCCGTATCACCTTTAGCCACCACCCCACCTCAGCCGGTTGCGCCAGAAAGTCCGACCCCGGGCATCGAAGACATGCTCAACTCCCTCTTCGCTGCCTACGCGACCGATCTCAACGACCGCGTCCTGGATTCCCTGCGTATCTCTCCAACCGATGTCTTCAAGGGCCACGACATCAAGATCCCCGAAGAAACCGGATACCATCCCAACGACAATCCGACACCGGACATGGAACCGTTCGTCATCTTCGAGGACGACAAAG